>NZ_BCNY01000014.1:0-300000 GCF_001602375.1 Methanoculleus horonobensis
TGCTCGAACTCCGTTCCTGAAGGAACGTCGTTCTTCGGTGCTCGAACTCCGTTCCTGAAGGAACGTCGTTCTTCGGTGCTCGAACTCCGTTCCTGAAGGAACGTCGTTCTTCGGTGCTCGAACTCCGTTCCTGAAGGAACGTCGTTCTTCGGTGCTCGAACTCCGCCTGCACCTCCGGTGCACGCGTCGTTTATTGCCATTGGGGGAACGACTGTCCACAGGACAGGAGTTCGAGAAACCCGAAGGGTTTCGCTGTGGGGCTGACGGGGAGTGCGATGGGCGGAACGCCCGGAGCTCGACCACCGTCAGGTGGGGAGGGGGCTCGCCCCCTCCCCTGTCTCTGCCTCGTGTCTTCAGCGTCCAGACTCAACACCTACAGATTGCCGTACGCCTGTAACCCCTCTCTCCGCAGGCGGGTACCCGTGCATTCCTCTTCAAAGCCCCTGCTCCCGGAGGGGGGCAGTACGTGGGGATACTGAGATGCAGACCCCGGAGAGTGTGAAAAAAGATCGATACTCTCCTCCGTTGAGAGTGCCGGTAATTGAGATTCGTTGCACTAGTGTGGAGATGGCTTCTGGAAACCCGAATCTTGTCCCGTTGTCAACGAAGACAGACGGCGTACCCTCTACCGGGTAAAACGCGCTACAAACTCGAAAAAAAGATGTGGTGCCGAGGTTACTCGGGCTTGCTGATGAGGGCGGTCTTCGAGACGATCTCGCCGGTCTTCTTGTGGGGCTTCCTGATAACCGCGTCGACACCCTTCTCGAGGGTGCGTGCTTCCTCGCAGAGGAGCATGGCCTGGCGCATCATCTCGTGGGCGCTCGCGACGATCGGGATGTACTTCTCCCACTCCTTCGTCATGAAGCAGCCCTTGACGTTGACGCCCGCGACCGACTGCGCGATCTCGTAGGCCGCACGGGCCTTCGCGAGCGCGTAGGGGTTGCTGAACTCGCCGTCGACCGCCTTGTCGGAGGTCATGACGACCTTCGGGAGCGCGAGGTCCGCGCCCTTCTTGCCTGCCTTCACCTGGTCGATGACCTTGTCGAGCTCCATCTGCATCTTGCGGAACGCGCCGGTGAGGGCGAGCACCTTGACGAGGTTCCCGTTGTAGTCCGCCATCTCGATGGGGTCGAGGAACTCACGGCGGGCGCCGATCATGGCGTCGGCCTTCATGATGATGTAGCCGAAGTTGCTCGCCTTGAGCGCTTCGAACTGCTCCTTCTTGGTGGTGACATCGTCGGTGATGACGATGCAGGGGATTCCAGCCGCCGCAAGGTCTTCACGGGCCTGGGTGGGTCCGGGGAGAACGCCGTTCGGGGAAACGACGATACAGAAGTCCGGGCCCCATGCCTTCATATTGCTGACCACACGCTCGATATCCTCGGGCTGCAGCTTCGTCCCGGAGGTCGCCATGAAGGTGATCATGTCCTCACGGTCGGCGCGCTCATCGAGAAGAAGTTCGCCCATTACACCACTGGCGATATTTCCTAGTTTTGCAATTCCAACTTTTACAACCACTTTAACACCTCTCAAAATTTGAGAACACGATAGTATCACCAAGTTCTCATATAAACGTTTTGAAATGCCCTGAAAATCCCGTCCGATGACGGAGGGGGTTAAGGGAAAGTGTTTAAATTTGCACAGTCCATATATATTTGATGAAACAAGGTCTGCTCACCGATCGCCAGAAGGAAGTGTTGCGCTACCGGAAGAAAGGGTTGACGCAGCAGCAGATTGCGGAGATCATCCATACTTCAAAAGCCAACGTCTGCACCATCGAGAAAGCTGCTCTCGAGAACATCGCGCGCGCACGCGAGACGCTCGAATTCCTCTACACCCTCGATGCCATACACCTCTGTACCCTCAAAAGCGGTCTCGACCTGCTCAAAGCACCGGAGTACATCTATGCCGAAGCGGAGAAGCAGGGACTGAAGGTCAAATACGACACGATCTCACTCATAAACCGGCTTCGGGACGCAAACCCCGAGCGGTTCAGCGGGAGGCAGGTCCGCGAGGATGTTGAGATCTATATCAACAAAGACGGCGATCTCTACTTCGGGTGATAGGGTCTCGTGGGCGCGCACACGGGTTCCGTGCGGGAGCGGGAGCCCCGCGAGAGCATACCTCGCGCCCATGTACCCGGAATGCAGTCATCGCAGCCCTTCATTCATCACCCCGACCGCTCAATTCGGCGAACTGGTGCCGCGCCTGTGGCATCGAAGTGTTTTGCGCAAAATCCTGCAAGATCCCATAACAAGGTTTATATCTCATTTTAAGTAATGTTTAAGAAACCGCTCTGCACGGTTCCGCCCGGATCCTGGAGTCATCCGGCACCGTATGTGCCTCTGATTCCCGGGATGGGTTCTCATATTGCATATATGCAGATTGAGGACTCGCGGCGGAGTGTGCAGGAGGTAAGAGACAAGGTCGAACCCTCCTCACGGAGGGCCGATGTCGATATGGAGTTGTGCTCGTCACAACGGGATGACAGGAGCTGGATCTGATCGAGACGCTGGGCCAACGCCAGTGCAGCGCGCCCGGTTCCGGGAAGAGTGTTCCCGGGAGCGTCGAAGAGTCAGGATCTATTGGCGACGACTGGAATGCACCCGGTGCACACCGGGACGGCAGCAGAGAGAGCGATCGAGGCGCACGGAGACGAATGTCTCGTGACTTCACGTTCCCGCTGCCTCCATCAACTGTTTCCCTTACGCTATGGCAAAATGGCGTGGCGTTCGATATCCCGCCCCATCCGGGTTCGCCAGAGGGTCTACCGTGCCGGTCCGTCCGGCACGGCTGCCCGGCGCACGCATCGCACTGCAGTGAGCCTGCAGGTGATGCTTCACGCTACAACGCATGAAGGGTTGATTGAAAAATGCCGAAGATAAACAGACCACGCAGAGGATCCCTCGCGTACAGCCCGAGAAAGCGGGCAAAAAGCCCGGTTCCCCGCTACGGCTCATGGCCGGAGTACACGGGAACCCCGGCCGTGCAGGGGTTTGCAGGTTACAAGGTGGGAATGACCCACGTCATCATGGTCGATGACCACAAGAGCAGCCCCACCGAAGGCAAGGACGTGATGGTGCCGGTGACCGTGGTTGAGGTTCCGCCCATGCGGGTGGCCGGCGTGCGCGCATACGGTGAAGACACCTACGGAAAGCACGCGCTGACCGAAGCGTGGACGACCGATCTCGACGTGGAGTTGTCCCGCCGGATCAACGTCCCGACGAACCACGACACCGCCGCCGCCCTCGACGCCGTCAAGGCCGCCATCGGCGAAGGCAAGGTCGTGGAACTCTATGCTCTCGCCTACACCCGGCCGATGGAACTCACCGGCGTCCCGAAGAAGGTCCCCGACCTGATGGAGATGCGGATCGCCGGCGGAAGCCTCGAAGAGCAGATCGCCTACGCGACCGAGATTCTCGGGAAAGAGATCACGATCTCCGGGAACCTCGAGGTCGGCGAGTACGTCGATGTCACCGCCGTCACCACCGGTAAGGGCACGCAAGGCCCCGTCAAGCGGTGGGGTGTCCAGGTCCGGAAGCGGAAACACTCCCGCGGCGGCAAGAAGCGCCACATCGGCAACCTTGGTCCGTGGCATCCGCACCACGTCAGGTGGCAGGTGCCCCAGATGGGTCAGATGGGTTACCAGCAGCGCACCGAGTTCAACAAGCGGATCTTGAAGATCGGCACCGAAGGCGATGAGATAACACCGGTAGGCGGATTCCTGCACTACGGTCTCGTGCGCGGCCCCTACGTGCTGATCAAGGGTTCTGTCCCGGGACCGAACAAGCGGCTGGTTCGGATACGGTCCGCGATACGGCAGGGTGAACACACCGTCCGCATGCCGACGATCAACTTCGTCAGCGTGCAGAGCCAGCAGGGGTGAGCAGCGATGAAGGCACAGGTTCGAACACTGACAGGCGAGATCGCCCACGAGATCGATCTCCCGGAGATCTTTAGAGAAGAATACAGGCCCGACCTAATTAAGCGGGCAGTCCTCGCGCTCCAGAGCACCCGGTTCCAGCCGCATGGGACAAACCCCTATGCGGGCATGCGCACCTCCGCAGAGTCCTGGGGCAGCGGCCGTGGTGTCGCCCAGGTTCCCCGGATTAAGAACGGGAACAGGGTAGCCAGGGTTCCGCAGGCAACCGGTGGGCGTGCAGCGCACCCCCCGAAGGTCGAGAAGATCCTCGTCAAAGAGATCAACAGAAAAGAGAAGCGCAAAGCGTTCAGGTCCGCCGTCGCCGCCAGCACATATCCCGACCTTGTTCGGGGACGCGGGCACCTCTTCGCGGGCGACCTCCCGCTGGTCTTCGAGGACCGGTTTGAAGAGATCACCCGTACGGGCGACGTCATCGCCGCGCTCACTGCGCTCGGTGTCTATGGCGACGTCGAACGGGCGAAGGGCAGCAGAAAGGTCCGTGCAGGGCGGGGCACCATGCGTGGCCGCCGCTACAAGCAGCGCAAGAGCGTTCTCATCGTTACCGGCGGCGAACCGCTCCGGGCAGCCCGGAACCTCGCGGGCGTCGATGCCGTGGCGGTCGACCAGCTCAACACCGAACTTCTGGCACCCGGCACGCAGGCAGGACGCCTGACGGTCTGGACGGAATCTGCAATCAGGAGACTGGAGGAGTCCTCATGATACTGAAATACCCGTTCGTTACTGAAAAAGCAACGATGATGCTCGAAGGCGAGAGCAAACTCCAGTTTATCGTCGAGAGAGATGCCACGAAGTCGGATATCAAGCGCGAGCTGGAATCGGCTTTCGAACAGGAAGTGGCCAACGTCCGCACGATGATGACCATGAAAGGCGAAAAGAAGGCCATTGTAACGTTTGCGGACGCAAAGGCGGCTGAAGAGATTCTCAGCCGACTGGGAATCATGTAAGGTGAGTGACGATGGCACACAGAATTATAGCACAGAGCCGTGGAAAAGGCGGCCCATCCTACCGTGCACCGTCGCACCGGTATAAGGCGGCGCTGCGGCACGCAGGAAAGAACGATGTCCTGGTCTCCGGGAACGTCGTCGACATTGAGCACGATCCGGCCCGCCACGCGCCGATCGCCCTCGCCAGACTTGAGGGCGGTGAGAAGATCTACGTCCTCGCCACCGAAGGACTCGGTGTCGGGGATGCGATCTCCTGGGGCACGGGGGGCGCCGTGAAGAACGGCAACACCCTGCCGCTTGGGGAGATCCCGGTCGGCGCATACGTCTGCAACATCGAGGCCAGGCCCAACGACGGCGGCAAGTTCGTCCGTTCGAGCGGTGTCCAGGCTCTCGTCATCGGCAAGGCCGATGACGGCAGGGTCGGCGTTCGGATGCCGAGCGGCAAGAACAAGTGGTTCAACGGTGCCTGCATGGCAACCGTCGGTATCGTTGCCGGCGGCGGACGGGGCGAAAAACCGTTCGTCAAGGCAGGAAAGAAGCACTTCCACGTCAGGTCCTCGTCTGAACGGTGGCCTCGCGTCAAGGGTGTCTGCATGAACGTCATCGACCACCCGTTCGGTGGCGGTGGACACCAGCACTGCGGACGGCCGAAGACCGTCGCCCGTGGCACGTCCCCGGGAAGAAAGGTCGGGCATGTTGCCGCCCGGAGAACCGGCAAGTGGAAGAAGTGAGGGGTGAAGCATGGCAAAGAAGACACAGAAGAGAATGCCGCGGCGCCGCGAGGAGTTCACCTACCGCGGTTACTCCGTTGCGGACCTGCAGCAGATGGCTCTCTCCGAGCTGCTGCCGCTCATGCCGGCCAGGGCACGCAGGAAGTTCGACCGGGGCCTCTCCCGGGAGCACGAGAAACTCCTCGCCGATCTCAGGTCCGGGGATGAAAGCATCCGCACTCACCTGCGCGACATGATCATCATGCCCGAGATGGTGGGGAGATCCATCGAGATCCACAACGGCAAGGAGTTCCAGAAGGTGGAGATCCAGCCCGAGGCGGTCTTCCACTACCTTGGGGAGTTTGCACTGACTCGCAGGAGAGTCGCTCACGGCAGCGCCGGTATCGGTGCGACCCGGTCGAGTAAGTACGTACCGCTGAAGTGATGGACATGGCAAGAACAGAATACTCAGCAAAAATTGAGGGCGAGAACGTCGCTCGCGCAAAAGCGAACGAACTTCCCGTCTCTCCCAAGCACTCGATCGAGATTGCCAGGTTCATCCGGAACATGACCACCACCGACGCAAAGGCATACCTTGCCGACGTGGTGGCGCTGAAGAAGGCCATCCCCTTCAAGCGGTTCAACCGGAACGTCGCCCACAAGCGGGGGCTCTCGAAGTGGCCCGCCGGCCGGTATCCGGTCAAGGCTGCAGAAGCCTACATCAAGCTGCTTGGGTCCGTCGAGAAGAACGCCGAGTACATCGGTCTTGACACCGAGAAACTCCTGATCAGCCACGTCGCCGCCAACACCGGCCGTGGCCTTAAGGCATTCTTCCCGCGTGCGATGGGTCGCGCGACTCCGAAGCGCAGAGAGACCGTGAACATCGAGATCGTCGTGACCGAGGTGGCGTAATGGCAATCGAGAAGAAGTTTATCACTGAAGGCGTGCGCAATGTCCGCGTCGAGAAGTTCCTCACGAAGGAACTCAAGCGCGCAGGATACGGCGGCATGGATATCACCCGGACGCCGCTCGGCACCCAGGTGACGATCTTTGCGGAGAAGCCCGGTATCGTGATCGGGAAAGGCGGCAAGCAGGTTCGCCAGTTGACGCAGGACCTCGCCACCGACTACGACATCGAGTCTCCGCAGGTGGAAGTCCAGCAGGTCCAGAACCCCAACTTCAACGCCCAGATCATGGCGGAGAGGCTTGCGAACGCTCTCGAGCGCGGCTGGTACTTCCGGAAGGCCGGATCGAGCACGATCCGCCGGATCATGGAGTCCGGTGCGCTCGGCTGCGAGGTCATCGTCGCCGGGAAACTGACCGGTGCGCGGTCGCGGACACAGAAGTTCACCGAGGGTTACATCAAGCACTGCGGCGAACCGAGCGAGACGATCGTCGAGCGTGGCTACGCACTTGCGATCAAGAAACTCGGCACCATCGGTGTCCAGGTCATGATCGTTCCGCCGGATGCACGGCTGCCCGACACCTTCGACGTCCTTGAACCCGAACCGAAGAAGGCTCCGGTCGAGATCCCCGAGCCTGAAGAGGTTGGCGACGAGTTCGAAGAAGAGTTAGAGGAGACCTCCGGTGAGGAGTTCGAGGAGGAGGTATAGATGGCAATCTTTCGGGCACGTGAAGTGAAACAGCTCTCCGATACCGAGCTCCTCGAGCAGGAGCAGAAATTCTCCCTCGAACTGATCCAGGAGCGCGGCAAGGTCAGCGCCGGTGGTGCCACCGAGAACCCCGGACGGATCCGCGAGGTCAGAAGGACGATTGCACGCATCCGCACCGAGCAGAACGCGCGGAGGAACGCATGATCTCTCCCCAGAACGTCCTTCGGCACGAGTTGATCGGGCTGGACGTTCTGGTGGTTCGTGCGAGCAACCCGGGTCATGCCGGGGTATCCGGTCGCGTCACTGACGAGACCAGGAATACCCTGGTCATCCTGACCGGGCGGGGAGAAAAGCAGATACCGAAACGGTTCAGCGTGTTCCGCTTCCGGCTTCCCGACGGCACGGCCGTCGAAGTCGACGGGTCGAGCCTGGAGACACAGCCGGAACGGCGGGTCGGCATGCGCATCAGATAAACGAGGATGAATAATGGCACGAAACATTGGGTTAGACGTTCCCATTCCGGAAAAGGAATGTGAGGACGCAAATTGTCCGTTTCACGGCACTTTGCCGGTACGCGGCCAGGTGATTACCGGCAAAGTCGTGAGCGACCGTATGAACGGTACTGTCGTCGTGGAGCGTGAGTTCCTCCACTACGTCAAGAAATACAAGCGGTACGAGAAACGCAGATCCCGATACCATGCCCACAGCACGCCCTGCATCAATGCCGGCGTGGGTGATGTGGTTCGGATCGCGGAGTGTCGTCCGCTCTCAAAGACAACGAACTTCGTTGTGGTCGAGGTGATGACGGAATGAAGGCGATGCAGGCAAAGATTCCGCGTGCCCTCGCCACCGGCTCCAGGATGGTCTGCTCCGACAACACCGGCGCACGGGTCGTGGAGGTCGTCTCGGTCGACCGTTACCACGGCGTCCGGCGGCGGCAGCCCTGCCTGGGCGTCGGCGACATCGCGACCGTGAGCGTCAAGAAAGGCACCCCCGACATGCGGCGGAAACTCGAGAAGGCAGTGGTCATCCGGCAGAAGAAGGAGATCCGCCGCCCGAACGGCATCCGTCTCTCGTTCGAGGACAACGCCATGGTGCTCATCAACGATCGCGGCGAGCCGAAGGGAACCGAGATCAAAGGGGCTGTTCCCCGTGAGATCGCGGAGCGTTTCCCGAAGATCGCCTCTATGGCGACGACAATCGTGTAAGGTGTGGTAAGAATGGTACGCATAGTTAGCAAACAGCCGAGAAAACAGCGCAAGGCGCGTTACAACGCACCGAACCACACCCGGGGCCGTTTCCTCTCCGCACCGCTCTCCCCTGAGCTTCGCGGGAAGTACAACATCCGGAGAACCCGTGTGGTCAAGGGCGACACCGTGAAAGTGCTCCGTGGAGACTTTTCCGGCGACGAAGGCGTCGTCGACGCGGTGGACATGAAGATGTGCCGGCTGGTCGTGCACGGTGTGATGGTGACGAAGGCGGACGGAACCGAGGTTCCCCGACCGGTCGATCCCTCGAACGTGCTGATCACGAAGCTCAACCTGAAAGACAAATTACGTGAGGAGCGGCTCGGAGGCGGAGCATAATGTCCAAGTATCTCAAGCGGTTGGTAGCGCCAGGTTCCTGGCACATCCCGAAGAAAGTACAGAAGTTCGTCATGAAGACCGCCCCCGGCCCCCACAACGCCGGCGCTCTGCCGGTCGGGGTCTGGCTCCGTGAGCACATCGGGCTTGCACAGAACGCGAGCGAGGTCAGGAAGATCCTGCACCAGCGGGACGTGCTCGTCAACGGAAAGGCCTGCAGGAACCCGCAGATCGGCCTTGGTGTCTTCGACATCGTCTCGATCCCGAAGCTCGGGAAGCACTACCGCATCCAGCTCGACGTCAAGGGCAACCTGGTTGCCGTCGAGATCTCGGCGGAGTCCGCAAAGACCCGGCTCTGCAAGATCCGGAACAAGACCACGGTCAAGGGCGGCAAGGTGCAGCTGAACCTCGCGTTCGGTGCAAACATCCTCGCCGACAACACCTACAAGGCCAAGGACTCGATCGTCGTGACCCTCGGGACGGACGGCGAAGACCGGTTCAGGATCGTCGACCACTTCCCGTTCGCGGAAGGCAACGTGGCCATGATCGTCGGGGGTAAGCACTCCGGCAAGGTCGCGAAGATCGTCGAGATCATCAAGACGGCAAGTTCCGTCCCGAACCGCGTCATCCTCGCGGACGATGCGGCCGGCGAGCGGTTCGAGACCATCGAGGAGTACGTCTTCATGGTCGGCCGCTCCGCGATAGCACCTGAACTGGAGGCCTCGGCATGACCGCGATGAAGGATATCTACATCGACAAGGTCGTCGTGCACATGGGCGTCGGGGAGAGCGGCGAGCGGCTGGTCAAGGCGGAGGATCTCGTAAGACAGATCACCGGCCAGAAGCCCGTCCGCACCATCGCGAAGCGAACCCAGCCGGCGTTCGGTATCCGGAAGGGCGCACCCATCGGGTGCAAGGTCACCCTGCGCCGGGAGAACGCCGAGAAGTTCATCTCGACCGCTCTCAACATCGTCGAGCGGCGGCTTGCATCCTCGCAGTTCGACCGCACGGGAAACGTTTCCTTCGGTATCGAAGAGCACACCGATTTCCCGGGCATGTCTTACGACCCGACGATCGGTATCTACGGCATGGACGTCAACGTGGTGCTCGAGTACAAGGGCGCCCGGATCGCACGCAGAAGCGTCGAGCGCAGGAAACTGCCGGCCGACCAGAAGGTGAACAAAGAGGAAGCCATCGCGTTCATGCGCGAGCACTACCAGGTGGAGGTGTAAGGAATGGCGGAAGAGTCAGGAGCGCCTGCAACGGGCGAGAACGTACGGAAGTTCGGCCGCGGCGCGAATGAGTGCCGCATCTGCGGCCGGAAGCAGGGCCTTGTACGGAAGTACGGCATCTACTTCTGCCGCCAGTGCTTCCGCGAGTGGGCGAGCAAGATGGGCTTCAAGAAGATGAACTAGGGGTAGAGAACATGGCACGACTGAATCCAATCGCTGACGCGATGACCACGATCAAGAATGCCGGAGACGCTGGCAAGGGCGAGGTTATTGTAGAACCCGCCAGCAAGCTTCTCGGCGCAATGCTCCGCGTCATGCAGGAAAACGGCTTTATCAGCGGCTTCGAGTTCATCGACGACGGCCGCGGCGGCCAGTTCCGGGTTCAACTTTCCGGAACGATCAATAAGTGTGGCGCCATCAGCCCCCGGTTCCCGGTGGCGATGGATGATATGGAATACTGGGAGTCGCAGTACCTCCCCGCGAAGAACTTCGGCATCCTGATCGTCTCCACCTCGAAGGGAGTCATCTCCCACGCAGAGGCACGGAACGAAGGGATCGGCGGGCAGCTGCTGGGCTACGTCTACTAAAGGAGGGAGATGAGTATGGCAATAACACGACAGGTCGAGATCCCTCCCGGCGTTGACGTCACGCTCGACGGCGGCGTGCTCACGGTCTCCGGACCGAAGGGCACACTGGTCCGCGACATGCGCTTCCCGCAGATCGACCTCACGGTCGAAGGCGGCGAAGTCGTCGTCTCCACGGCATCCGAAAAGAAGCGGATCCTTGCCATGACCGGCACGCTCGAGGCCCATGCGAAGAACATGGTCCGGGGTGTCGTCGGCGGCTACGAGTACCGGATGAAGGTGGTCTACAGCCACTTCCCGATCCAGCTCAAGCAGCAGGGCAACCGTCTCGAGATCAACAACTTCCTCGGCGAGAAACAGGCCCGGGTCGCAAAGATCCTCGAGGGCGTCACCGTCAAGATCGGAAACGACGAGGTGACTCTCACCGGTATCGACAAGGAGAAGGTGGGCAACACGGCCGCAAACATCGAGCACGCGACCCGGATCACGAAGCGTGATCCCCGGGTGTTCCAGGACGGCATCTACATCACCGAGAGGGCGTGAAAACAATGGACGAGACAAGAAGACTGATCCGCGTCCGCACCCGGCACAACAAGCCTGCCTTCAAGAGGCGGGGCCTTCACCGAAAATCGAGGCTGGCAGATGTCTGGCGGCGCCCGCGTGGTCTACAGAACAAGCAGAGGGCGCAGTTCAAAGCGAAGGGCGCCCTCCCCCGGCCGGGATACGGCAGCCCTGCAGCAGTTCGCGGTATGCACCCGAGCGGCTATGCGGAGGTACGGGTCTTTACACCGGCGGATCTTGTGGATCTGAATCCGGAGACCCAGGCTGTCAGGATCGCTGGATCCGTGGGCAACAGGAAGCGTGGAGTTATTCAGGAGCGAGCGCTGGAACTCGGGCTCAAGGTCCTGAACGCAAAAGACCTCACCCCTGCGGCGGAGGTACCGGCCGCAGCAGAAGAAGAGGTGAACGAGAATGAGTGATCTCGCCAACCAGAAGCGAATGGCGGCCGCCATTCTCAAGTGCGGGGTCAACCGTGTCTGGTTCGATCCCGAGCGTCAGGCCGATATCGAGGCAGCGATCTCCAGAAACGACCTGCGCGAACTCATCGGGGAAGGCGTGATCAAGGCGCACCCCGTGAAAGGGAACAGCCGCGGCAGAACCCGCGCTCGGATAGCAAAGCGTTCCTACGGCCACCGGAAAGGTCCGGGCCGGAGAAAGGGTGCCGCCGGTGCCCGGAACGCCAGCAAGCGGGTATGGATAAGGAAGATCCGGGCACAGCGCCGCACTCTGCGCGAGATGCGTGAGGAAGGTACAATCGACCGGAGTCTCTACCGCCTGATGTATCGGCGGGCTTCCGGAGGTCAGTTCCGGAGCGTGGCGCACCTTGCGACTCAGATTGACATAACGGCAGGGAGGATGAAATAATGGCAACCGGCCCAAGATACTTCGTGCCCTTCCGGAGAAGGCACGAGGGCAAGACCGACTACTACAAGCGGATGTCGCTCCTGTCGTCGGGAACCGCGAGGATGGTCGTCCGGAAGACGAACCGGCAGATCATCGTACAGCTGGTCGTTCCCGAGGTCGAAGGAGATCGCACCCTGGTGGCTGCATACTCGGCCGAACTCGCCGGCTACGGCTACGAGGGATCGACTGCGAACACCCCGGCCGCCTACCTGACCGGGATGCTCTTCGCGGTCAAGGCGCTGAACGAGGGGTATGGCGAGGCAATCCTCGATATCGGGCTTGCCCGGGCAAAACCCGGGGCGCGTGTCTTTGCCGCTCTCAAGGGAGCGGTGGATGCGGGTCTCGATGTCCCCTACGGCGAGTCGATCCTCCCCGATGAAGAACGGCTCAAAGGTGCCCACATCGTGGAGTATGCTCCCGAGCAGGCGGGCAACCTGGTAGCGAATGTAGAGGCTGTGGCTCTGGCCATCAAGAAGGAGCTGGTGTGACATGGCATACGTACAGGAAGAATGGATTCCGCTCACCGGTCTCGGGCGCATGGTCGCCGCAGGCGAGATCACCAGTATCGATGAGGTGCTCGCGAGCGGCAGGCCGATAAAGGAGCCCCAGATCGTCGATCTCCTCCTGCCAGACCTGGAGGACGAGGTGCTGGACATCAACATGGTTCAGCGTATGACGGACTCGGGTCGCCGTGTGAAGTTCCGCACCGTCGTGGTGGTCGGCAACAGGAACGGCTACGTTGGGTTCGGCCAGGGCAAGGACGTCCAGGTCGGCAACGCGATCCAGAAGGCAATCGTAAACGCAAAACTGAATCTGATCAAGGTCTCCCGCGGCTGCGGCAGCTGGGAATGCGGTTGCGAGGCCGCCCACTCGATCCCGATCGAGGTGACCGGCAAGGCGGGCAGCGTCAAGGTGACGCTGAAGCCTGCACCGCAGGGTATCGGTCTCGTGACCGGGGATATCCCGAAGAAAGTCCTGACGCTTGCAGGTATCAAGGATATCTGGGCGTTCAACCGGGGACAGACCCGGACGACCATCAACTATGCGAAGGCGACGTTTGAGGCGCTCAAGCAGACGAACATGGTTCGGATCGGAGGGACGGAGTGATGTACGCGGTAGTACAGGTGCGCGGCGTGGTCAAGACCAACCACGAGATCAAGGACACCTTGAAGATGCTCCGCCTGCACCACGTGAACCACTGCGTCCTCGTGCCCGATACGCCTGCGTATCTGGGCATGATCCGCAAGGTGAAGGACTTCGTGGCGTACGGTGAGGTTGACGCCGGAACTCTGGCCACCCTCCTGCGTACCCGGGGCAGACTGACCGGGGACGAGAAGCTGACCGACGAATACGTCCGCGCGCATACCCCGTATGCCGATATCGACGAGTTCGCGGCAGCGCTCTGCAACGGCGAGACGACCTTCCGTGATCTGGTGGAGATCAAACCGGTGCTGAGACTGCACCCACCTCGAAAGGGCTATAAAACCATCAAGCGAACCTTTCAGCAGGGTGGAGCTCTCGGCTACTATGGCCCCCAGATCAACGATCTCCTCTACAAGATGAGGTGAGATAAATGCCCGTAAACAAGAGATCCAAATACAGGGGTTCACGAACCTGCGGCGGCGGTACGCACAAAAACCGGCGTGGCGCTGGCAACAGGGGTGGACGGGGTAGAGCCGGGCAGCGCGATCACCGCTTCTCTCACTTCTACCTGAAGGGCGAGATATCCAACGGTAAGCACGGTTTTATCAACAAGACTTCCGTGCCGGTATCTGCTCTCGATGTCGGTGAGATCGACCAGATGGCCGAAGCGCTGCTTCGCGAAGGGCTTGCCACTCAAGAGGGCGATATCATCGCCCTCGACGCCGCCGAACTCGGCATCGAGAAGGTGCTCGGCGGTGGGAGAGTCACCCACAAAATGAGTATCTCAGCCCGGGAGTTCTCGGAACGTGCCCGGGCTAAAATCGAGGAGATGGGCGGTCAGGCAACGACCGTCTGATCTTCTTTTAAGGTGAAACCATGGGAGATCTGCTGGATAGATTTGAACCCATCCTTGCAGCGATGCCTGCAGTCAGGGGGCCGGAAGGGCACGTCCACTTCAAGAATAAACTCATGTGGACGCTTGCTATCCTGCTTCTCTACTTCTCATTGACTAATATCGATATCTTCGGGCTCTCTGCTGAGTCACAGGATATTTTCGGAATGTACCGTGCCCTGCTTGCCGGTGCGAGCGGTTCGCTTCTGCATCTCGGTATCGGGCCGATCGTCACCGCGTCGATCGTGCTGCAGCTGCTCAAGGGTGCCGGACTCCTGCAGATCGATACCAGCGAAGCACGCGGACAGGTCATGTACATGGGCCTGCAGAAGATGCTCATCTTCGTGATGATCATCGTCGAAGCGTTCCCCATGGTCGCGAGCGGGATGATGATGCCCGACCCGACGGTGGCTGCGGAGTTCTTCGGCGGAAATATGCTCACGGTCTCGCTCCTGATCTTCCTCCAGGTCTGCCTCGGCGGGCTTCTGGTGGTGCTGATGGATGAGGTCGTCACGAAGTGGGGCGTCGGTTCGGGCGTGGGACTCTTCATCGTTGCGGGAGTCTCGCAGGGTCTCGTGAACGGGTTCCTGAACTGGCAGACGGGCACCGATCCCTTCCCGATCGGGTTCTTCCCGCGGCTGTTCGCCATAGGTACCTCGGGAGCGAACTTCCTCGAGTATTTCGGCACGGATATCCTGGCCCTCGTGACGACGATAGTCATCTTCATGATCATCGTCTACGTGGAGTCGACCCGTATCGAGATCCCGCTTGCGCATACGGCCGTCCGCGGCGCTCGTGCGCGGTTCCCGGTGAAACTCATCTATGCGAGCGTTCTGCCGATGATTCTCGTCCGGGTGCTGCAGGCAAACATCCAGATGATCGGGATGTTCCTCTCGAACGCCGGGATAAACATCTTCGGCGAGTTCCAGGGGCAGACGCCGGTAAACGGCCTGATGTGGTATATCGCGCCGATCAACGCCCCGCAGGACTGGATGTGGTGGCTCTCCGATCTCGGGCACGCCCCATGGGAGATCATGCTGCGTATGGGCATCGATATCAGCGTTATGGTGGTCGGGGGCGCAATCTTCGCGCTCTTCTGGGTCAAGACCGCCGGCCTCGACTCGAAGGACGTGGCCCGGCAGATCCAGAGAAGCGGGATGCAGATCCCCGGCTACCGGCGGAACGCCCAGGTGCTCGAGAAGTATCTCGACCGCTACATCCCGCGGATCACCGTCATCGGCGGTGTCTTCATCGGCCTTCTCTCGGTCGTCGCGAACCTCTTCGGTGTGATTGGCGCGGTCGGGGGAACGGGTCTGCTGCTTGCGGTGAGTATCACCTACCGCCTCTACGAGGAGGTCGCAAGCCAGCAGATCATGGAGATGTACCCGTTCATGCGGTCGTTCTTTGGGAAAGAATGAGTCCGAAGGCCCCGCTCTCAGCGGGGCCGGAGGAGTCATTCTTGGAGAAAAAGGTGCATCAGCACCTTTTTCGACTGGGAACAACACCTCCCGGTTCTCTTTCTTCCCCCCAAAACCGCACAGAACCCATTTTCTACCCGGGATCACCCGGGCTCGAAGCAATTCCGAAAGGCATTACTCTTTCAGGCACGGATTTATCTTAACAGCGAATGATACCCTAACGGGAGTGATAAAAGTTGGGAAAGAAAGTTGTCGTGACGGGGGTTCCCGGTGTCGGAAAGACCACCGTCATCAATGGTGCGATGGAGAGGCTGGCGGCCGAAGGCGTTGAGTATAAGGCCGTCAACTTCGGCACGTTCATGTTTGAGGTGGCCAAAAAGGAGAACCTGGCCTCGGACCGCGACGAGATGCGCAAGCTCGAGAAAGACGTCCAGAAACGCCTTCAGCAGGCTGCTGCCTCGGGAATCGCCGCCATGAGCGGGGATGCGAACATCATCATCGACACCCACAGCAGCGTCAAGACCCCTACGGGGTTCCTTGCGGGGCTGCCCGAATGGGTGCTCCGTGAACTGATGCCCGATATCGTCGTGCTGGTGGAGACCGACCCCGACCAGATCCTGATGCGCCGGCTCGGCGACGCCTCGAGAGCCCGCGACATGGAAGGATACCGCTCGATCGCCGAACACCAGGAGTTCAACCGCGCGGTCAGCGCGGCATACGCGATGTACACCGGCTGCACCATCAAGATCGTCCGGAACGAAAACTTCCTGCTCGAACAGGGCATCGACGACCTGGTGAGTGTGCTGAGGTAACCTGATATGGTCGACCTGAAGAAGCACGGCCCGACGATCGCCCTCGTCTTTACCATGCTCGTGATGCTCTCGTACAGCATCGAGTGGATACGGGTGACGGTCGGTCACGCAATGGATGTAGTGCTCGGCCCCTTTATCGACACCCTCGGGGTGCCGTTCTTCGTCATGATCCTGATCCTCTCGAGCATCACGGGTCTCTACTCTTCGCTCGTCCAGAAGTACACCATCGACTACGAGAAGATGCAGGAGACGCAGGCGAAGATGAAGGTCTTCCAGAAGGAGTTCCGGGAGGCCCAGCTCTCCGGGGACGAGAAGAGAGTCAAGAAACTCCAGGGAAGACAGGAGCGGATGATGCAGGATCAACTTGAGATCTCCCGGCAGCAGTTCACGCCGATGGCGATCATCCTGGTGCTCTCCGTGCCGATCTTCTTCTGGCTTCTCCTGCGGCTCCCCGAGATCGGCACACCGGTCGCCATTGAGACCGGTATCGTGATGCCGTTCTTCGGAGCGGTCAGCCTCTCGAGCTTTGCGTTCTGGATCGTCCCGGCCTGGATTCTCTGGTACATGCTCTGCTCGCTGACCGTCAGCCAGGTGATCCGGAAGTCCCTCAACATCGGAGGGCTCTGATGCGGATCACCATCAGCGGCCCGCCGGGGAGCGGCACCACGTCGCTCGCCCGCTACCTTGCCGGGAAGCACGGGCTCGACCTCATCTCCGCGGGAGAGGTCTTCCGCCAGCTCGCGAAGGAGCACGGCATGGAACTCGCTGAGTTCGGAAAGTTTGCGGAGAGCGATCCCTCGGTCGACCGGATGATCGACGCCCGGCAGAAGGAGATCGGCGAAGCCTCCGACGACATCGTCATCGAGGGCAGGCTCTCGGGCAGGATGGTCGAGAACGCCGATCTCCGCATCTGGCTTTCGGCATCGATCTCCTGCCGGGCAAAACGGATTGCAGGGCGTGACGAGATGGACGAAGAGGGAGCTCGCGTCTATACCGAGAACCGGCAGCGTTCGGAATCGACTCGCTACCGGAACTACTACGGCATCGAGATCGACGACCTTTCGCCGTACGACGTCGTCCTCTCGTCCGAGACCTTCGGCGTGGACGCCCTCGGCACGATCGTGGACGCCGCGATCGCGTGCCTTGCCCGGCAACGGGAAGGCGCTCTCTAGAGCCCGGAACCCCTCTTTGCTTTTATCTTTTTGATGCGCCGGAGCCGCGTCCATTCCTGCCGCTCCATCTCGTCGCGCCGGTCCTCGATGAGCCGGCGGGTATCCGTGAGTTCCGGGATGATCTTGAACTCCAGCGCGTTCACCCGCCGCCGCGTCTTCTCGATATCGTCGAGCAGGTGTTTGACGCCTCCTTCACGTTCGGCGGTCACGATGATCGCCTCGAGGAGATCCTCGTAGGCATCGGCCGCATCGTCGATGACCGACGATGTTCCGAGGATGCCGTAACCCCGCTGGTCGAGCGTCTTTCTCACCATCACCGGCTCGAGAGCCGGGAGCCGCACCCCGAATATGTTCCTGTGCCCGGCTGTATAGGACGGTTCGGCCTCCACCGAGAGTGCTGCAAGGAGGACGCCCGTCGCCCCTTCCATCATGGCGGCGACCGCCGCCATCTCCCGTGCACCGGCGTACTTCTCCTCGAGTGCCCGGCGCTCTTCTGCAGCCTCATCGGTGAGCCTGACCAGTTCCAGCATCATGCCGTCGAGTTTCATCGATAACAGCCGGTGCACCCTCTCCGCGAGCGCCAGCCGCCGCCTGACGATCAGGAGGCCGGCCCTGGTGGGTTTGATCTCGTCGACCGGCATGATGCTCTCCTACAGGACGATGTACTGCCATATCCGCTCGGGCGCGAGATCGAATGCTTTTCCCCGTGCGATTGCCCGCAGGTTCGCGACCTCGTACTTCTTCCGCTCGAGGTAGGCGAGCACCGGGAGAACCGAGAACGGGTGCCGCCGGGAGAGGGCCTCCAGGTGGTGGAGCCTGACGCGGGTGACCGCCATCTCGATCTCGTGAACGGGCCGCCTGCGCCGGTGCCACCGTTGCCAGACCAGTTCCGCGGCGTCAACGCTCGAAAAATCCGGGTCCTGCCGGAGTTCGCGCACCGCCTGGGCGAGAACCGGGACGATGCCGGTATCGAGGAAGACGCTGACGAACTCTCCTTCTGTCTCGATGCCGTAGAGCCTCCGGAAGATCTCGACGGGGATACGGCCGCCGGGGATCATCGTCCGGTCGATGGTCGCGAGGTCGCATGCTTCTTCCGTGCAGTGGAGGCGGAGGAGGTTTCTCATGTTGGTAATGTCGATCTCGAACCGGAGGTAGGCGATCAGTTCCCGGCACCCGCTGCACCCGGTCGTGGCAAGACCGAGCAGGTCGGCGTAATATTGCCGGTAAAGGTCGTTCTCGATCCGGGCAAAGGCACCCTTTTCACCGCAGACCCGGTAGTACTCCGCAAGAACCGGGTAGAGCCGCCAGTCCTGGAGCGCCTCGATAGCCTCTCCGCAGTTCGTGAAGTTAAGAAGACGGTCGAGAAGCGTGGCGTCGAGTTCCCCCGCCGGGACGAGGAGGTCGCGGATCTGGCGGCGGGGTATCTCGTGAACCGTGCCCCGCATGATCGCCATGACGTTTGCGATGTCCCACCGGTTGAGGTACTCTCCGGTCAGGGTATGCAGATCGCCGGGAGCGGTCGCCATGGCGTGCCGGAACGACTGCGCCAGGTTGCGGTTTACCGCCTCCTCGATGAGCTGGGCGCCGGAGAAGTCGTGCGCGAGATCCAGGACATGGTGTTTATACTCCTCCCGTCGGCTGAGGTAGCCGAGCACCCCCGGTATGCTCATCTGCATGAGCCGCAGGTAGTCTTCACGGGGAAGGAGCGCCGTCCTCCTTACCCGGAACCGGGTGCAGGCGTAGATGCACGAGGGGGAGGTCACGCCCAGCGGCGGCATATATTCCCATTACCGTTCCCCCGTATAAATGCGCACCCGGGTCCGGCAGGGAGGGCCGAAATCTACCGGCGACGGTGTAGCCGGACGAGAGGCGGGTTCCCGGGAGGCTTACAGCACCGGCATGACGATCATCGTCAGGAGTTCGCTCTCGGGATACTCGGGCCCGTTGTAATAGTGTTCGTAAGCGGTGCCGACGGGCTTGAGCCCGTTCTTCTCTATCCAGCCCGCCATCTCCTCGTACGTCGGCGCCATATCTCGATATGCGCCGCGGTACATGCAGAAGACGACTCTGCCTCCCGGGATGGAGCCCGGTTGCATATCCCCTTTCTCCGGCAGCACCTTCGATACGGGGAATCCCATCTCCACATCGAGGTTTTGCATGTCCATGTTGTGGTATGCCACATACGGGACGTCCGAGAGAAGTTCTCCGAGTTCTTTCATGTAGGCGGCCATTCTGCCGTATCCCCCGCCAATCAGCATCGGCAGATCTTCGACCTTTGCCCGGGTGCGGATCGATAAGGTAGGTTGTTCTCTCTTCTGTAACAGTTCAATGTTCGATATTCTCGGCATCTTGTTCCTCCAATTCTCCCGGCGCGCCTTGTTGACCCTGTAAGCGGCCGGGGCTCTCTTCTCAGTCGATGATTCCATCTCGCTCTTCAAATACTTTCTGCCGTCGGGCCGCTCTTTGCCCCCTGCAGATAAGATTCATATTCCGTGCCGCCAACCCGCCATCGATCGCCATGCCCTGCTCGGTCGTGACGGGGGATCTCTTTGCCGGCCACGACGCGCCCGGTCACCCCGAGTCGCAGGCACGCCTCGATGCCGCTCTCGCGGGGGTGCCGGCCGACGTCCGTCGCATCGCCCCGGAGCGGGCGACGCTAAAAGACCTGGCGCTGGTGCATACAGGCCGGCATATCGATCTGATCCGCTCGTTCTGCCGGGAGTGCCCCCCGGGCAGGGTCCGTTACCTTGACCCGGACACCTACGTCACCTCCCGTTCCTTCGACGCGGCGCTCTATGCGGCCGGAGCCGCATGGCAGGCGGTGGGACAGGCACTTTCGGGCAAGCACTGTTTTGCTCTCGTCCGCCCGCCGGGGCACCATGCCACACCCGACCGGGCGATGGGGTTCTGCCTCTTCAACAACGTTGCCGTCGCGGCGGCGAAGGCGCTGTTATCGGTCGACCGGGTGGCGGTCGTGGACTGGGACCTGCACCACGGGAACGGGACACAAGCAGCGTTCTACACCTCGGATCGGGTGCTCTACTGTTCGGTTCACCAGGCGGGGATCTTCCCCGGCACCGGGTGGCCGGATGAGCGGGGTGCCGGGCCGGGTGCAGGCTATACGGTCAATGCACCTATCGAGGCCGGTTCGACCGGCGCCGACTATGCCCTGGTCTTTCGCGAGGTCTTCGTCCCGGTGCTCCGGCGGTTCGACCCGGACGTCGTGGTGGTCTCGGCAGGCCAGGACGCGCTCTTCGACGACCCGCTCGGTTCGATACGACTCCGACCCGAAGACTTCGGGGCACTGGCCGGGATGCTCGTGGACGCGAGTCCTGCGGCGCTCGCCCTCGTGCTCGAAGGCGGTTACGGCCGGTCGCATGCAGGGGCGGTCGGTGCGATCCTTGCCGCCCTTAACGGAGCCCGCTTCGAGCCCGCCGGCGGCGCGGCGAAGGCGAGCACCCGGCACCTCGTGGAGGCGTATGCCGACCGCCGGCATGCCGTCCCGCTCTGACGTCGATCAGGTTCATCTCCTTTCGGGTCGATCGGATGACTATGAACCGCATCGCCGATCATATCCTGATTGTAACGGGTGCTCTTCTCCTCATCGCCCTTGTCGCCGCACCGGCGGTCTCCGCCGTTTCGGTGTACCCGGGAAGCGAGTTAGCGCTCACGGGGACGAGTACGGGGAGCGATACCGTCTACCTCTTCGTGACCGGTCCGAACCTCCCGCCCGCCGGCGGGCGGCTTGACAATCCTCATACGGTCGTCCGCTCGGGAGATCCGGGGAGTTTCACGAGGGTGACGGTCGGTAGCGACGACCGCTGGACCTACCGCTGGAGGACGGGTGAGGCCGGACTCGACCCCGGGACGTACACTGTTTACGCCGTGGAAGCGCCTGTCGACCGCCGGAACCTCGCCGGCCACGGCTACACGACCATCCCCGTTACCCTCGGATCTCCACCGGGAACCACGGTTGCGGGAACCGCCGTGCCCACCACCCCGCCCGTGGAGACGGGGATCCCGACGGCGACAACGTCGACGGCCACACCCTCGCCTGAGCCGACGACAGCGGCGCCTCCCCTTGCCGCCCTCATGACGGCCGGTGCGGCGGTTGCTGCGGCGATCCTGCGGCGCTGATCGGCACGGGAGAGGGTCTCCTCTCCCAAAAATATATATTCACAAATGTACTATTCTGTACAACAATGTTTGATGTGGTCGGGCCAGCAGGTCTCCGTCCCGCTACACCTGCCCTGTCAAGTCGCTCGTCGAACCCTAGTAGTATGAGATTGATACCATGAAATCGAGAGATATTGCAATCGTCGGCATACTCCTTGCCATAGGGGCCATCATCAGGTACATGTCCCTCCTGATCCCCGGCCCCATCGTATCGAACCTCGTGATCGCTTTCTACTGCCTCGCCATCATCCTCATCGCGCCCACGTTCCGTGAGGCGCTCGGGATCGGCGTCGTGGCCGGCGTCGTCTGTGCGCTCCTCAGCCACTCGATCTTCCCGCCCGCAAACCTCATCAGCGAACCCATCGGTGCGGTCGCCTGTCTCGGGGTCTACCTGGTGCTGAGAGACCGGTTCGTCCTTGCCCCGGCGGTGACGACGCTTCTCGCCACCTTCGCGAGCGGGTTCTCGTTCATCCTCATCTCCATCCTCGCCGTTGCCCCGACCGTTCTTGACAAATTCGGAACCCTCGAGGCGTTCCTTGCGGTCACCGTCCCGATCGTCCTGATCACGGCGGGGGTCAACGCCGCCGTCGCTCAGGCGCTCGAGATGCCCGCGTCGCGGGCACTGATGCGGGGGGCCCGAGAGAAGGCCCCGGGACGGGATGCGAGGCCGGTCGATGAGTCCTGAGACCGGGCGGGAGACCGCCCTCTCCCTCCGGGGTGTCTCCTACACCTACCCCGGATCGGAGACGCCGGCGCTCAACGGGATCAGCCTCGAACTCCGGAAGGGCGAGATCGTCTTCGTCACCGGCCCGACCGGGGCGGGCAAGACGACGCTCTGCCTTGCGGCGTCGGGCATCCTCCACCACGAGTACGGCGGCACGCTCGAGGGTGCGATCACCATTCTCGGCAAAAGCGTCCGGGACTACCGGAACATGGGCGAGATCGGGAGGGACGTCGGCGTGGTCTTCGATGACGCCGACGCCCAGCTCATCTTCACGACCGTCGAGGAGGAGGTTGCGTCCGGGCTTGAGAACCTCGGAATCCCCCGTGAGGAGATGCGGCAGAGGCTCCGCGAGGTGATGGAGGCGACCGGGATCGCCGATCTCGCGGATCGTGCCCCGCACACCCTCTCGGGGGGGCAGAAGCAGCGGGTCGCCATCGCCGCAACAATCGCGCTCGGCACGAAGATCCTGATCCTCGACGAACCCACCGCGGAACTGGACGCGGAGGCGACCGCCGCGGTATCCGCCCTCCTCCGGAGGCTCTCGGGGAAGGGCACCGCCGTGCTCATCGTCGAGCAGAAGATCGGGGAGCTTGCCGCCATCGCGGACAGGATGGTCGTCGTCGAGGACGGAGCGATCGCACGGGTCGGGTCCCCCGCGGAGATGATGCAGGAGTCCGTCCGGGAGCAGCCGGCGGGCGGCGATGCCCGGCCCCCGGCACCGGCGGCAGTTCTCCCTGGAGAGGGCGTCCCCGTCATATCCATCCGGGGGCTCGTCCATCACTACGATGGGGTCGAGGCCATACGGGGCCTCGACCTCGAGGTCGCTTCCGGAGAGATCGTGGCCGTGGCCGGGGAGAACGGGTCCGGGAAGACGACGCTCGTCAAGCATTTCAACGGGCTGCTCCGCCCGACCGAAGGCAGCGTCACTGTCGACGGGCTCGACGCCGCAACCGTCCCGATAGCGGAACTCGCGCGTCACGTGGGCCTCGTCTTCCAGAACCCGGACACCATGCTCTTTGCCGAGACCGTGGCGGACGAGGTGGCGTTCGGCCTCAAGAACATCGACCCCGGGGCTTCGGGGGAGCCTGTCGACGCGGCCCTCCTTGAGGTGGGCCTTCTCCACCGGAAGACGGCCTACCCGCGCTCGCTCTCGCGGGGCGAGCGGCAACGCCTGGCGATCGCCTGCGTCATCGCCATGAAACCGAAGGTCATCGTGCTCGACGAGCCCACGACCGGGCTCGATGCCCGCGAATCCGGGAGGGTCATGGAGATCCTCGGCCGCCTGCGGCAGGACGGGCACACGATCGTCATGGTGACGCACGATATGCGTCTTGGAGAGATGTATGCAGATCGTATCGTCAGGATGGAGCAGGGAAGAGTCATCCGCGACAGCAGAACTTACGAGGAGGAACCATGTCTGAAATCATGCAGTATGTCACCCGGGAGAGCGCCTTTCACCGCCTCCACCCGCTCACCAAACTGATCTTTGCGGTCGTCGTCGTGGCCCTTGCGGTGCTGACGAGCGATACGGTGATGCTTGCGGCGCTTGCCGGGGCGGTCGTGGCGGTTGCGATAGCGAGCGGGCTTGCCCGCGATCTCCTCCGTCAGGTTCCGCTGCTGCTCTCGCTTGCGGTGAGCCTGCTCGCCCTCACCATCCTCACCATCAGGAGCGGGGAGATCGTCTGTTACCTGGTTCCGCAGTCGGTTCCGGTCATCGGCGGGGCGCTCCCCGTCACGGCGGGGGCGATCGACCTTGCGCTCGCGATGTCGCTCCGGTTCGCCGCGATGCTCTTTGCGTTTCAGCTCCTGGTCATATCCACCCAGCCGCGCGACCTCGTCCACGTCATGGACCGCCTCAGGATGCCGGTCGACTACACCCTCATGTTCCTGATTGCGCTCCGGTTCATCCCGAGCCTGCAGCTTGAGGGGAAGCGGATTCACGAAGCACAGCTTGCCCGTGCCTACAATCCCGGGAACGGTCTTGCCGGGAAGATACGGGGGCTCTTTCCCATCATCATCCCCCTGGTCTCGAACTCGCTCGGGAAGGCCACGATCCTCGGGCTGACGATCGATCTCCGCGGATACCGTTCCGGCAGGCGGACGCCGATGCGCGACCTCTCCCCGGGCCGGGCGGACGTCGCCGGGATCTGCTGCATGGGCGTTGTGGTCGCAGGGTATTTGGCCGCGCTGCTCGTATAGCCTGGTATGCGCGACGATACCCTTCCGGCGGCGTTCGAGTTCTACATCGGCGGGAGTGTCGGGCCGTCCCTCTATGTCAGGCTCGCGGACGGCCGGCTCCTCTACGAGTGGGCGAGTGCCGGCGGTTACTCCGGGGTGGTGACGGAGGCGTCGCCGGCTCCGGGGGAGTGGGCGCGGTTCCGGCAAGCCGTCGACCGGCTCGGCGTCCGCGAGTGGGAGCCGGAGTACGTCTCCGCCCACTCCTGCTGCGACGTCACCTACTGGCACCTGCGGATGGAGATGGACGGGTGGAGCACCGTCGTCCGGGGCGCAAACGCCTACCCGGGTTCGGATGGCCCGGAGGTCTCGAAGCGGTTCCGGGAGTTCCTCGCGGCGGTGAAGCGCCTGATCGGCCGCGAGCCGTGATCGCTCAGAGAAGTCCTCTCAGGTGATCGAGGCTTCGTTCGTAGTCCTGAAATGAGTTCGGCTCGACGACCTTCATGACGCCCGGCGGGAGGGCCGCCATCAGGCGGCGAAAGTCGATATCCCCGTCGCCGCAGGCCAGGTGGTCGTCGCGGCTGCCGCGGTTGTCGTGCAGGTGGACGTGGATCGCCCCTCCCGGTTTCAGAAAAGATGCCAGGTTGCCGTTTGTGTGGGCATGCCCCACGTCGAGGGCGAAGCCGAGGTTCCGGTCGGCAAGGCGGTCGAGGAACTCCGGCGACCTGAAGAAACAGATATCCCACGCGCCCATGTTCTCGACGGCGAACCGGACGTTCACCTCCTGCTGGACCGCGGCGAGGTCGTCGAGCGACCGGTCGAGAGCGGTCTGCGCAACCACCCGCATCTCTTCTCCCCAGACATACCCCGGGTGGACGACCAGCCGTTCGGCGCCGATCCGGTCGCAGACCTCCGCGAGATCGCAAAGAACCCTGACGGCCGCGCTCCGGAGACACTCATTCTCGGACGCGATGTTGATATCGGCGACCGGTGCGTGTACCGTATAGCGAAGATCGAACGAACGACAGACCTCCTCGAACCGGAAGAGACAGTGGGGGCCGTCGGAGAGGATCTCTGCACGGCCTGTACAGCAGGAGATAAGGCCGAGCGCCTCTTCAAGCGTCCTGTCCATCAGGCAGCAGGTGGAGCAGCCGATATCGTTCACGTTCCGCCCTACCTCTTTTGCAGGAGCAGGACGGCTGCGGATAGTGCGAAGATGAGCGTGATCGCACCGAATCCCGGCGACTGAACCGTCCCGGCGGCCTCCGGCGTAACCGTGCCGGAGGTGCCCGGATGGAGGTAGCCAGCCACTTCTTCCAGCGCATCCACGATCCGCGGGCTCCCGCGGCTGACGATATCTGCGTCGATGACGTATACGCGTTCGTTCCTGACTGCGTCGAGCCTCTGCAGGCGAGGCTCGGTTATGATGTAGTTGTAGATGGCGTCGTATCCGTCCCGGTCCATGCCGCTGCCTGAACTGACCAGGATGTAGTCGGGATTCGTGGTGATGAACTCCTCGAGGCTGACGATGCTCCAGCCGTCGACCGGGCCGAACGCATTGGTTCCGCCGGCAATCGTGATCACCTCGTTCTGGAACGTCCCCTGCCCGCAGACCCAGAGCGGGTCGTGCCAGATGATGTGCGCGACGGACGGGCGATCGGCCGGGCTCCCGGCCGCCGTTTCGGCAACAGTTCCGATGCGCGTCCGGAGTTCTTCGATGAGCGTTGACGCCTGTTCCTCCTGCCCGGTCGCCCTTCCGGTAAGTTCGATGTCGTGCAGGACACCGTCGATCGTCTGCGGGTCGAGGATGACGACGGTCATCCCGAGCGATCGCAGGCGGTCGATGACCTCATCGGTGTTGGCGGGTGCGGCGAAGATCAGGTCGGGCTCCATAGCGATCACCTTCTCGATATTGACGGTGCTGAAACCGCCTACCTTCGGTTTATCGGCTGTTGCCGGCGGGTAGTCGCAGCGTTCGGTGACGGCGACGATGCGGTCGTCAAGCCCGAGGGCATAGAGGATCTCGGTGTTCGAGGGCGCGAGCGAGACGATTCTCTGCGGTTCTCCCCGGATGAGGACGGTCTTTTTGGAGTCGTCGGTCACCGTCACGGATCGTTCGCTCCCGTCCATGGGTGCCGCACCGGCCGTCCCGGCGAGCAGGAGTAGCATGAAAAGTGATGCAACAGAGAGTATCAGGCGCGTGGTTCGCATTACTATAGGTACACTTGCGTTGAGGTAATAATTATTTACAAATCGGGATCGCGGTGCGGCACAACGACGCTTACCGTCCCGCAGGATTCCCGTTCTTCCTGCCCGGAACGATCCGGCGGATACCGGCGGGTTTGACGGCCGCCGGATGCGGGCCGGGGCTCAGTCGCGATCAGGATCGCCCCGCGAGAGGCGGGCAAGGAGTTCCTCCGCCCCCTCGACCCGGAGCGCCCCGCGCGCCTCCAGGTTCGCGAGCACCTCCTCGGCCTCGCCGCCGGTGTAGTCTTCCATCCGGGCGGTGCTGTCTCTTGCGTGGAGGAGGACGGGTTTTGCCGGGTAGTCGAGCAGCGCCCTGAGGTTGTCGAGGTTCCCCCTGCCGATTGGCATTGCTGTGACGACGACGGCATCTGCGCTCTCAAGGCACTCCCTGAGGCGCGAGAGCGAATCAGGGGTGATGCCGTGGAACGGGGGCTCTGCGATGCAGGGGAGGCCGAGGTGCATCGCCGTCCCGTAGTCCGTGTCGAGGAGGTTCAAGACGCCGCAGGTGACCGTGAAGCCCGCGGCGTGGAGGAGGTGGAGGATATCGGAGCCCGTTCCCCCGCCGCAGACGACGTGCACCCGCCGGTTCGCTCCCGCACTCGACTGGTGCATATAGACCGGCAGGACGTATGGTCTCCCCGTCAGGGGGTGCGGTCTGACGAGCATCTCCATCCCGAAGATCTCGCGGATCTTCTCACGGGTCAGAACCTCCCCCGGCGCTCCCAGGGCGTAGACCTTCCGGTCTTTGAGGAGCAGGAGCCGGTCACAGTAGTATGCGGCCAGGTTCAGGTCGTGAAAGACGCTCACGACCGTGATCCCACCCGCGAGATCCTTGATGATGTTGAGGATCTCGACCTGGTGGCTGACGTCGAGGTTCGAGGTTGCTTCGTCGAGCAGCAGGATCGTCGGTTCCTGTGCGAGCGCCCGTGCTATGAGCACGCGCTGGCGTTCCCCGCCGCTGATCTCGTGCACCGACATCCCGGCGAGATCTGCGACGTTTGCAAGATGCATGGCATGCTCGCAGATCTCCACGTCCCGGGCCGTCTCGGAGGCAAACCTTCCGATGTAGGGGTGCCTCCCCATCATGACGACGTCGCGCACCGAATACTCGAAGCCGATGGAGATCTCCTGCGGGACGACCGCAACCCGGCGAGCAAGTTCGCGGTGTCCGAGCGAGTCCAGATCCCGGTCGTCGAGCCGGATCTCCCCGTTATCCCGGGCGACGACCCTGCTCATCGCTTTCAAGAGCGTCGTCTTCCCCGATCCGTTCGGCCCGACGATACCGAGGATCTCGCCTGCTTCTGCGTGGAACGTGATTGCTTCGAGGATCTTCTTTGCGCCGTAGGAGACGTCGATATCGATGATCTCAATCGGTTTCATGCTTTCATCCGGCTCCGGAGGAGGTATATGAAGAACGGTGCGCCGAAACAGGCGGTCAGGATGCCGACCGGCATGTCGCTCGTGAAGGTTCGCGTGAGCGCGTCCGCCCATACGAGGAGGATGGCGCCGGCAAGTGCGGCCGCGGGAAAGAGGAAACGGTGGTCGGGCCCGACGATCAGCCGCATCACGTGCGGGGTAATGAGGCCGATGAACC
The DNA here is from genome assembly GCF_001602375.1 of Methanoculleus horonobensis. Lineage (NCBI taxonomy): Archaea > Methanobacteriati > Methanobacteriota > Methanomicrobia > Methanomicrobiales > Methanomicrobiaceae > Methanoculleus > Methanoculleus horonobensis. The sequence goes on from NZ_BCNY01000014.1 coordinate 28,426, forward strand.
CGATTGAGCCGGCTACCGCAACGGCTATTCCCGTCACGAACGCGCTCAGTGCGAGGAGGATCTGTTTCGCCCGCTCGACGTTCACCCCGAGGTGGGTCGCGTCCTCTTCGTTCAGGGCGAGAATATTGAGGTCGCGTGCGAAGAGATAGATCCCTGCGGCTCCGATCAGGATGAGAAGAGCGACGGCGACGTCGTTCCACGATATGTTCCAGAACCCTCCCATCAGCCAGAACATGATCTGGTGCAGGCTCCGGCCTGCGGTATACATCAGGAAGGAGAGGAGTGCCGATAGGAACGTTGCGAGGGCGACACCGGAGAGCAGGAGCGTCTCGACCGGGATCTTGCCTCCTCTCCGGGCGATGAAGTAGACGGTAAACGTTGCGATCATCGCCCCGGCGAATGCAAGCACAGTGCGTCCCGTACCGGCAAAGAGGACGATTGCGAGGGTAGCCCCGAGCGCTCCGCCCGACGACGTGCCGATGATGTAGGGGTCGGCCATGGGGTTTCGGAAGAGCCCCTGCATGGCCGTGCCTGCGACAGCCAGCCCGCACCCGACCAGCGCCGCGGCGATCACCCTCGGCGCCCGGATCTCCCAGAGAATCAACCATGCATTATCCGAGGTGAAGAGCGACCCCAGGGCAAACCCGCTCGGTCCGAGAGCGACCGCGGAGGCCATGCTGATGAGAAGCGCGCAGATGAGTGTTGCGATGATGATCGGTGCCGTTCTCCGCATACGTGTGTCATAAAATTAAGTTTACTTTGTTAAAATCTATTTGGATTGCCCGCGGGGGTTCCCGCTCCTGGCCCGGTGCATGCACGAGTTGGTTTCTTCTAACTGCATGGAGCAAACCTCATTGCCCTGGATAACCAAGAGATCAGGCATATGGGCAATCTGAATGTTGCCGTGCTGGGGCCCGCCGGTTACGCAAAAGACCTCGGGAAGAAAGGCACGGAATCCGATATCACCTTTTATAACCTGAAGAAGGGCGAGGACACCGTCACCATCATCGAGCCTACCCGGTATCCCGAACGGCTGGCTCCGCTCTTCTACGCCGCGTCGATGGCGGATGCGGCTCTCGTCGTTGTCGGCGAGATCACGCCGACGCTCGGGGAGTGGGTGTTGATGCTTGACGAAGCGCGGGTGGAGCGAGGCTACATCGTCCTCCAGAATTACCTGACGCCGGAAGACGTCGCGCCGCTCTTCCGGGGGACGGTGCTCGAGCGCTACGAGTTCGTAGACGTCGACCCGATCGCGCTGCGCGATCTCCTGCTTGGCGAGGCGCATGCCCGCACCTCTCTCCCGCCTGCTGCCGGTGCGGTGGGAACCATCCCCATCGATCACCACTTCAACGTCCGCGGCATCGGGACGGTCATCCTTGGCGGCGTGGTGCGGGGCGGTATCCGGAAGCACAGCGCCCTGAAGGTCTACCCCGGGGGGCGGGCGATCACGGTGCGGTCGATCCAGAAGCACGACGACGACTTCGACTGGGCCGCCGAAGGCGACCGCGTGGGGCTTGCGCTCAAGAACATCGAGTCGGACGACCTCGATCGCGGGTTCGCCCTCTCCGACGACCCCGCAATCCGGCTGGGTGCGAAGATCGAGGCACGGGCGACCCTGGTGAAGTACTGGCCGGCGCCGCTCACGGCAGGAACGGTGCTCCACCTCGGCCACTGGATGCAGTTCATCCCGGCGCGGGTGGAGGCGGTGCAGGACGACGGCGACTGGCGGCGGCCGACGCTCACGCTCGTGCTCGAACGAGATCTCGTCTACCTCCCGGGGGATGCGGCGGTGCTCCACTACCTCGAGGGCGGGAAACTCCGGATCGCCGGGCATATCGAACTCGCGTGAGCGGCCGGTGCGGGGAACCCTTCGCCTTCCGGCAGGCACACTCTTTTTTTGGGCGTTTTCGGTAAACATCTCCGACGCCGCTCCCGGGTTCGCGAGCCAGGAGATCTGCGGTCTCCGCTGAAAGGATGCGACGTTCCGGGAGAGACCGGATGTAAGGACGGCGTAAAAAAAAAGTAGGTTTAGATGAGCCTGAAGAACGGGTGGGTGTCCACCTGGGGCTCGATGCCGAAGTCGCGTGCCGCTTCCAGCACGACGATGTCGACGTAGGCCTGCGCGGTGATCATCGCCTCGACGTTCTCGATCGGGCCGTACATGATGAGGTCGGCACCGAGGGTGCTTGCAACCATGTTGCAGCCGATATCGGGCGCAGACCAGGCCGCCTGGCGCATGCCGTCCGTACCACCGAGGTAGTGGTGCGTGAGCTGCTCGATGAGTCCTTCTTTGCCCTCGAGTCCGGCAAGCTGCTGCGAGGGAGTCTTCTTCGTTCCCTTCCAGCGTTTCAGCCAGGTCCAGGAGACGGTCATGTTGTGGTAAGCGCCACCGGTGGGGAGGCCGTGGATCGCCTTGCAGGCGAGAATCTCACGGTACGAACCGCCGGAGCCGAGACCGAGCGGGGTTGCCGCGGTGTCGAGGATCGGGCGGGTGATGCCGCACTTCTCCGCGATCTCGAGCATACCCATCTCCTGTCCCGCGACGCCGCCCTCGGTCAGGACCTTCTCGCGGCCGGCAACCGACGGGTCGCCGGGGTTGAAGGCAAGGACGATTGCTGCGTTTACATCGCTCTTAGCGAGCGCTTCGATGTTCTCGGGCAGGATCGAACCGTTGATCGAGTTGTAGATCGCACGGTCCGCAATGCCGGCCTGGGTGACGTACTCGCACGCGTGGGCGAGCGCCGCCGGGACGGACGAGTCCATCAGGAACGCGGTCTTGTCATCGATGCTGCAGAACCAGTCGATGTAACTCTCGAAGGCCTCGCCGAACTCCCCGATGATCTGGATGAAGTGGGGAATGCCGGTGATATCCGAGAGTTCCTGACAGCGGTTCCAGAGCGCCTCTGCCTTTGGTTTGTCAATCTTTCCAGTGTGGTCATCCAGTACAACTTCGTGCTTGTTGTAGAAGATGGATGCACCGAGCACGGTCGGGTACTCTCCAGGCTGCCCGCCGATCTTGGTACCGTTGAAGTCGTGTACCGTCTGCTCTTTTTCGAACTTGAACATATTCGCCAATCCTCCTTTACAGGTACCCAATCAATTTGGGCAGTAATACCAACAACATCATGAATACAATCAAACCTGCGACCAGTCCGTACAGGATGCCGATATCGCGCCCGATCTTCCTTCCGACGCGCTGGGCGATCTCGGCATCGACGAACTCGATCCTTCCCTCGATGGCGTTAAGCCTCTCCTCGATCTCAAGGAACTGCGGGTTTGCACCTGCAACGGCAACTTCCGCCGCACCGCCTGCTTCCTTGACCTCGACGATCATGGGTTCCGCGCCGAAGGCACCGGGGTCTCTGGCCTTGAGTTCGTCCATCTTGGCCTTGATAGCACCCATGTCTTCGCTTTCCATGATGTTGACGATCTCGACCTGTTCCTGGAAGCGCTTGATCGCTTCGTCGGAGAGGTTCTCGATGAACGGGATGGCTCCCTGAGCGCCGACGATCTTTCCGCCGGAGACTCCGCCTTCGTGCAGGGCCATGAAGCTCTGCCCGGACAGGTGTCCCTTGACCTCCGTACCACAGCAGAGGATGAACCTGATGTTGGGGTTGGAGATGACGTTCGCGATGATCTTCTCGAGGCCGAGATTCTCGGTCTTGCAGGACCCGGCGATTGCCGCTCCGGCATCGCAGATGCCCTGCTCGTCGAGGTGGGATCCCATGGTGACGACGCCGACGCAGCTCTGTGCATCTCCTGTGTGGAAGTCGCCCTGAACGATCGGCCATCCACTGGCCGGTGATTTCTTCTCAACCATGTTAGATCGCCCCCAGCATCAGTGCCGGAATCACAATCAGAAGTACGGCTACTAAGAGCCCGATTGCGAATCCGAGGATCCCCATGCCCATGATGCCCGACTCAAGTTTGGTCGTGCGGGCAAGGATCTGTGCCTTGTACCGGATGGAATCCATCATTCTGTTGATCGAGGTCATCCGGATGGGGCCTGCCTGTGTAACTTCTTCTGCCATTTATCTCACCCCAGCAAGATGAACCCCAGAATCACGAACGAGACGATCAGGCCGATCATGAGACCTTCGATCTTGCCCGAGTAGACACCGGCGGCAAACTTGTTGCGATAGCCTATGTCGGTGACCATCCGCTCGATGACTTTCATCCGTGCGTGTACCAGTGCCAGTTCGCCGGAGAGCGGCTGTACTTCACCGGTCGCTTCCTCTGCCGCACCGCCCGCTTCCTTGACCTCGACGATCATGGGTTCCGCGCCGAACGCACCTGGGTCTTTGGCCTTGAGTTCGTCCATCTTGGCCTTGATAGCACCCATGTCCTCGCTTTCCATGATGTTGACGATCTCGACCTGTTCCTGGAAGCGCTTGATCGCATCGTCGGTGAGGTTCTCGATGAACGGGATGGCTCCCTGAGCGCCGACGATCTTTCCGCCGGAGACTCCGCCTTCGTGCAGGGCCATGAAGCTCTGCCCGGACAGGTGTCCCTTGACCTCCGTACCACAGCAGAGGATGAACCTGATGTTGGGGTTGGAGATGACGTTCGCGATGATCTTCTCAAGGCCGAGATTCTCGGTCTTGCAGGACCCGGCGATTGCCGCTCCGGCATCGCAGATGCCCTGCTCGTCGAGGTGGGATCCCATGGTGACGACGCCGACGCAGCTCTGTGCATCTCCTGTGTGGAAGTCGCCCTGAACGATCGGCCATCCACTGGCCGGTGATTTCTTTTCAACCATGTTCTTCTTCACCTCACAGCAGTCCTAATACGACGACACCGGCAACCAGAAGGCCGATTGCCATGCCGTACCAGAATGCGGTCACGCCTCCGGCGACATTGAGAACACCTTCCCTGTTCGGGAACGATGCCAGGAAGTTGCCCTCTCCGGAGAGCATACCGACCAGGTCGTCGGTAATCTTCTCAAGTTCCGTCACCTGCTCGAGCACGGGGGTGTACGAGACACCGGAGGTGGTGACAATGCCGACCATCGGGTCGACGACCAGGCCGAACTCGGGCAGTACCTGAACGTACGCCATTTAGGCACCTCCCTTGGGCTCCAGAATGGGCTTGGCGTCGAGCCATGCGTAGGCGTCACGCTTCGAGAGCGCGATGTACTTCGTGTAGGTGTAGAGCCACCCGACGATCGAGACCAGCAGTGCAACGAGAGCCGGAAGGAGTCCGATGAACGCGAACGAGATGATCGCGACGGTGATCATCGAGAGGAATCCACACTCTGCGGCGAGCATGAGCGTCCGGTCCTGCTGCTCTCCCGGCCCGAGACAGGCGTTGAAGGAGTGCTGGATGGCAATGGCGCCGAGCATGAAGATCACGGCGATGATGCTGCCGCCGATGACCGAGGTCTCGTAGCTCAGCATAGTGAACCCGAGAATGGACACCGTGCCGGTGATCATGCCGAGGAACTCGAATGTTCCGCAGGCCATGGCCGCGAGGCCGAGAACGGTCATTGCGCCGACGATGGCGAGCTCGATGAGCGAGACGACCATGACGGGGATGTCCATCCGGACAACGTGGTTTGCCATCAGTCCGGCGACCGCGCCGATGATTGCGGCGATGATGACCGTCACGATGGGCGCGAGTATGCCGGTCGTGGCTCCGAAGAGCGCGGCGACGACACCGGACCCGAGGGCGATCATACCCGCGGACGGGACACCGGTACCGAGACCGTAACTGCAGAGGTGCTTGATCGTGTCGGTACCCCAGATGAGCGCGGCGACGGCGGCAAGCCCGCCGAAGAACGCGAAGTACTGGGTCTGGAAGTACGTGTTCAGGTATGTCAGGTAAATCAGGACGAGCGATCCCACAAGTCCGTAGATCAGGACCTGGTTGTGCGGGATGCCGCCTGCTCCGACTTCAATTTTCACTGACATTTAGAATACCCCCACCAGTTCGAGCAGCGCAATCGCGAAGATGCCGGTAACGGCGGATGCCACGGCGGCTGCGATGATCGCTCTCGGGAACCGCTTGAACTTGGGGTCGTGCGGCCCTTCGATCGTACCGGTGATGTTGTATGCCGCAAGCACGGCGTTCACGAGGAACATAGCGACCGCGAAGATGCCGGCAAGCGAGATTGCGACGGGCGCGATCTGCTCGACCGTGGCGTTCAGCAGTACGGGCAGCTGTGCCTGGTAGACGTCGAGGAGCTCGAGGTAGATGAGCGTTCCCCCAAGACCACCGAGTGCGCCGCCGATGACGCCGCCGATCCAGGAGATGAACGGGAGGCCGTGCCCCTCGGTACCCTGGCTCTTGTACTCGGGGAAGGTGTCGCCCGTGATCGGGTCTTTTGCGACCTTACCGGACGCTGCCGGGATACCCATGCCGAAGATGTAGATGACGTTGACCATCGTACAGGTGATCGCCATCAGGAGACCGCCGCCGACCGCACCGCCCGCGAGGGCGACTGCGAGTCCGAACGGAGCGGCCCATGCGCCGCCGAAGAGTCCGGCAAGGCCGGCACCGGCCGCGAGCATCGCGACACCGGTCGCGATACCGGGCGACTGTCCCATTGCAGCGGGGGCACCGCCGACCGGGACGAAGTGGACGCCGAATGCGACCAGGACGCCGCCGATGATGATGCCGACGAGGGCAAGCACTCCGGCCATCTGTACGAGGTAGTAGGCGAGTCCGAGCGCGACGATGATAAGAACGATGCTGAGGACGATACCCATTGCCGTCGGGGACTGGACGCCTCCCGTCTGTTTAGGTCCGCCGAGTGCGCTCATGATGATGCCTCCTCAGGAGCCGTGTAGGGGCCGAAGTTCTTCCTTGCCCAGACCTCGATGTAGCGGTCGATGATGGCAAAGATCAGGATAACGACGATACCGACGATGATCGGTCCCCAGATGTTGAGTTCTTCGAAGACCACGGTACGCCAGAGTTCGAAGAAGACGATCAGGCCAAAGCAAATACCCGACGCGGGGCCGCCGAGTTTGGCGCTGAAGAAACCGTTGTCGAGCGAGTTCCGCTGGCCGGCCTCGGCGTAGCGGACAATGTTACCGGACGCAGAGATCGGAACGCCTGCTCCGAACTTCTGTTCCTGGTACTGCCGCTCCTTTCCGTAGAACGGGTTACCGGTTGCAGACCCAGCCGCACCGAGTGCGATACCCCAGACGAGCCCGAGAAGCGGGAGCGGGAAGGGGTGGCCGAGTGCGCTGATGATCAGGTGACACATCGCGACGGTGGTGAAGATCGCTACAAACGCGTGTGCCATGGTCACGGTCGTCATCGATTTCAGAATATCGATGTAGACCGGCTGTCCAAACTTGGCGAGACTTGCAGTACGGCCGAGGTATGCGGTTGTCGCATACACGCCCTGCACGAAGACCGCGAGAGCGCTCCCAAGCACGATTGCAAGTATCGGGTTTATCTGCATCGCCATGAATGCCCAGGCAAGGCCTGCACCCAGAGCAACCCATAAGCCGTACGCGGGGGGTTCACCAGCAACTGCTTTGTTAAAGATGCGGTGAATATATCCCATCTGCGGAGCCAGCTGAACCTGCGAGTTCGGGTCACCCTGTGATCCGATATCAGATTCAGTGTCTTCCGCAGCGCCGGCGACGGTTGCAAGAGCACCTGCCAATGCGGTAATGCCGATGCCAAATACGATCTCTTCCATTCAGCATCCTCCTCCAGTGCTCATGGCACCAGAGTATGAGTTCAAAACCTTTTTGGTTCATTTAACAGTTGTTTATGACTTAATTAAAGGTTTCGAAAAGTTGCGCCGATATCGCAACGAAACGTAAAAAATCGCCCGGAATGTCTTTTTTAGGCATGTGGAGTTACGCTAGGAAAAAAAAAGTTGATTTGGGTTTACCGGGCCGGAATGATGAGCGAACGCTCGCCGGCGGGCATGAATTCGCGGATGGCACCCTTCGCGAACTCGCGACGGGGCTCGGCGAAGTCGAACTTCAGCGCGGGGTCGGCGAAGCAGATCTTCACCCGCGGGTCGAAGCACCACGCGTCGCCGCGGCCGTAGTGGGCACCGCCGGTGATCGCGGCGTACTCGCCCTGGTGGCCGACGTTCATCGCGTAGTTCGGGTAGTTCGGGCCACGGACCTCGCCGATCGCGCCCTCGTCTCCACGGATGGAGAGGGAGTTCGCGGAACCGCACTGGTCCTGGAGGTCGTAGCCGAAGAAGCCGAGACGCGACCATCCGTCCTTGTGCAGGAGCATGCAGAGGTACCAGGCGTTCAGGCCGGCGTTGGAGTTTCCGGTTGCGATCGAGGCGGAGAGACCGGACGCAGCGGCAAGGACACCGGCACGCTGGGAACCGCCGAAGTGGTCCTCCATCATGGTCGGGTACTGCTCGTACTGCTCCATGCCGTTCAGGGCGACCTCGGTCGAGATGTCGTTGACGATGTCGTAGGTCGGCTTGACCTTGTCGTCTGCGCTCGGGTTCTTCCAGTCGACCTTGTACTTGTCCTTGATGTAGTCCATACCGTAGTAGGTGAACTCATCGAGGATGTTGTCGGTGTAGGCCGCGGTTGCGTACTGGGTGAATCCGACACCGCCGGACATGTAGGAGCCGAGCCAGATCTGGTCGAACAGCATGGTTCCGGCGCCGACGACCTCAAGGGAGGCCTTCGCGGGGTCGTTCGGGTACTTCCGGTTCGCCTGGACGATATCCGAGAAGAGACCGAATCCGATACCACCGGGCTCGTTCGGGCCACGGGCACGCCGGGCGGGCAGGTGGGACGCCATCTGGATGACGCCTGCGTGCTTCGCGGCGTAGGAGAGGTCGGCGACGGCCGCTTCACCGGCGCACATACGGTAGGCACCGATGAAGGACATACCGATCTGCATCGCAGACCACCGGGAGGTCGTTCCACCGTCGCAGGTCCGGGAGACCGTGGTCGGGATGTGGATCGCCTGCCAGAGGGACTTCCCTACGGCTGCGGAGAGCGCTTCGGCCTGCTTTCCGGGGAAGAGCTTCTCGACATCGAGGACGAACTGCGGCTCGAGGTCGTCGGCGAGTTCCTGGTCGCCGGTGAAGACCTTGACGTAACAGTCGTCGACGAGGCCGGGGTGAGTCTCGACCATGTGCTCCTGAACGACGGCCGCACCGGGCATCGCGTGGTTCAGCACGTGGAGGTACTCGTTGATCGTCTCGGGGGTGACTTCCTTGCCGAGACGCTTCTGCAGCGTCTGGTGGGCGAGGTCCATGTTGACGATGACAGTCCTCCTGATATCGTCCCACATCTGCTGCATCGCAGCGTTGTTGACGAAGTGCAGGTCGTCACCCTCCACGAAGACGCCGGTGCCGGAGACCTCGTAGGTCATCAGCTGGCGCTGGCCGAGCGGGATACCGCCCAGGTGGCAGCGTACGGGGTCGTACATGGAGATGCCGCGGTCCATCTCGACGGCACGGCTGGCCTTGACGAACTCCTCCTTGCGGGGAGACTGGTGGTAGCCGTTGAACTTGTAGAATTCAGTCGTCTCGGACTGGACGTCCTGGCCCTGGAACTTCTCCTTGAGGGATTTCAGGAAGAGCTTCTGGGTTCTCTCAATCTTTGCCATTGGAATCAGGCCTCCTTGGGTAGGAACCCGTATTTTGTTCTCAGCGTGTGGATCCGCTGGACGTACTCGATGTACTCCTTGTCGTCACGGTAGGCAGTGCCGCCGAGCGAGTGGAAGATCGTCGTGTGCGCCTTGAGCCACTTCTCGTCGAGCGGCTTGCCGATGGCAACCGCACGGTCGAGAGGCTCGCCGATCTGGTTCTTGACGTAGCGGACGATGCCGTCTTCGCCAAGGACGCTCCTCTGGAGCATATCGAACATCATGCCGTTCTCGGCAAGACGGAGCGAGTGGCCGTGCACGGTCGCGCCGCGGATGCCGGTGCGGGCCGGGTCGAGGAGTTCGGTCTCGACGAGTTCCTTGGAATACTTCTCGAGGTCGCGCTCGCGGCACTCGACGATCTGACGGCCGGAGAGCGTACCGGGGTCGATACCGCGGAAGCGGTAGCACTCGGTGTAGGTCCGCTGGTAGGGGTGGCAGGGGGCAAAGAACATAGAGTCCGCAAACTGGATGTAGCGGACACGGTCGCCTGCCTTCGCACCCTCCGTCGGGGTTACGATCTTCCTGATGGGGCAGTCGGGCTCCTGCTGCTCGGCGAGCGGCGGGTGGGCCGTCGGATAGGCGGCTCCCGGGGCCCTGTGGCCGAGGACCAGCACGATGTCCTCATCAGTTACGTCACGCATCTTCTCAAGCTTCTGGTTGGGGTCCATCTGCTTGCGCCGGTTTGCGGCGACATTGGATGTACCCGGTCCGTATTGGGGCTTGTATGCCATGTTTTCTTTCACCTCATTCATGTTGGGCTTTTTAGCACTTTCATAACGGCACGAATGACCTCTGCCAATTTTTCCCTGCCCGGTGTCTGACCCCGTGTCACGCCGCTGACGATATCCATCACGATGCCTTTCGTCTTCGTCCGGTCGGGCGGCGGCATAACCACTGCGGTCCTGATCCCCTCTTTTGCGAGATCCTCGAAGTCGATCGGTACCTGGGATACGACGATGGCCTTGATGCCTGCGTGCTCAAGGATGAACCGGACTTTCTGCACGACATGGGAGCGGACGTTCCCATGATGCAGGATGGCTACCTTGTGCTGCTCGATCTGGGCGATCTCTTTCTCCGTCAGCCCGAAATAGGCTCCGAGCACGTGACCCGCGACGGGCGAATCCGCCGGAACCCCGCTTCCTGCGTTGAGGACGAGCGTGGTCACGGAGAACTCCGCCCCCTCCCTCCGGAGACCGGAGGTGATGTCGCAGACCGGTTTTGTTACGTGTCTGCGGCCGGGGGACATTCCAATCACGATCACATCGGGAGACCTGGTCTCGGAGATGGTGCCCCGCTGGGCAAGACCGCCTCCTTTACCCATTCCCATGCTCTCGCGGCAATCGACAACCTGAGTTACTCTTCCGATTGGCATCTCACTTGTTTCCCTGAATGATAACGGGACCGCCTTTCTTCCTTGGATCGACGAGCCCGAGAATTTCTCTGTCGGCGTCAGGTCCGTATTTCGCGTAGTCGGACACCGTCGGTGTGGTCTTCATGAACCGCCCCTTCTGGACGGCGCAGGAGAAGTCCTTGTTGGCAAAGACCTCGTCGACCGCTTCCTCGATGGCCGGGATGTACGACTCGTCCTCGAGTTCCAGGATAACAGTTCCTACCTGTACCTCGAGCTGGACGTCCTGGTCTCCGACACGGATGACCTTGCGGTCCGGGTGGGGGTTGGGTTTCCCCCGTGCCGGGCCGTAGGGAACGGTGGCGGGAAGATTCTGCCCGGTAAGAGACATCCGGAGAATCCCGCCGATCTGAACAAGTCTGTTCAGAAGTTGTTCCACCGTATCGGGTCTGAGGAATCGCGCAGAAACGATTCGAACCTGAGGGTATATGGCTTCGGTCATTGGTATCCTTGTGTTATTACACACCCTTTGCGATCTGCTGTATCGGCTTGTTGAAGACGTCAACCTGGCCGAAGGTGTCGCCGTAGACCTTGGATGTGCTCTCCGGCGAGAACATCTGCGTTCCGGCATCGAGTGCCGCCGCAGCGACCACGCACGGGATAGCCACGCCTGCGGCGTGCCTGGTCACGACGTGGTTGCCGTTGAAGATACCGGGGCCGCCGCCACCATAGATCGAGTGGCTGAAGAACGAGAACCCGACGGCGGTACCCATGACACGGCCGTAGTCACAGCCGGGGAGGCCGGTCTCGTGCTCGAGCAGGTCGTTGAAGTACAGGAGCGTCGAGGAGACTGCCTGGGCGAACCGTCCGGCACCGCAGTTGACCATGGTGGCTGCCATGGTTCCCGCAGCGGCGTAGGCGTTCCAGAGCATCGGGTCCTTCGTGTCGTAGAACTGGAAGTACCCGCCCTTCTTGCCCGGCGTGATGACCTTGTCCTCGATGGCGCGCTCGACCAGGCTCTGGACGACCGTACCGATGGTGCCGGAAGCACCGTTCTTCTTGACGAGGTCATAGACCAGGTTGTTCGCGTTCAAGCCCTGGTAAGCGTAAGTGAGCAACTGGGCACGCTCGAACGGTCCGATAGCGTTACCCATCTCAAACATTCCTGCCTGCTCGAAGGTGGACGAGAGTGCGGCACCCTGCATCGCGTTCTTGCCGGTGATCATCACGGCGTGGTTGACCGGGATGTTCCGCAGCGCGTAGCCGAGGCCTTCGTTGTTCTGGGGGATCGACAGAATGGACGTGACGTTGGCACCGGTAAGGTCCATCGTGTGCGGGTAGGAACCCCAGACTGCCGCCTTGACCATCGCTGCGTCGAACGCCCCGATGTCGAACTGCTCGACGAGCGAGAAGGTGGTCGCGGATGCCACCGCGGTGATCGCGGCGTCGTAGGTGGATGCAGCCTCGAGACGGGCCTTGGGAGCCTCGACGAGGATGAGCTTGCCACCGCCGAACTCGCGGATGTTGGTGTCGTCACCCTCCTCGACCTGGACCATCTCCTTGATCTTGGCGATGATGGCATCCTTGTTGCCGATGATGTCGAGGTTCATCTCACGCCCGAGAACATATCCCTTGGCTACCTTTCCGGTCTTCAGGCCTTCCTGAATTCCGCCCAGGTTGACTGCAATCGTCCTCTTGGTGAGGTCGATGAGTTTCCTGGTCGCCGGGTTGACCAGCGGGCTGATCTTCTCGAGCGGTACACCACTCTTCAACTGCTTGCCTGCATCATCGTACAGGTCAATAGTTTCCTTGTATTTTGCCATAATTTTCCTCCATTACCCTCTTTAAGTGCATACAATCCGTGAGTGTGAAATGAACGCTAAAAGCATCGCTGACTGTGGCTGATGGTGACTACTGCACGTCCTCGTGGGACAAAATGATAGTAACCTTCTCTGATGATATAAGCATTGCTATTTATGTCTATGAACAAATATATATCGCGAGTCCGATATTAAATATCTGCTGGAAAATTGTCGATTGCGGGGAATTGTAAACGTATCTCGCCTCGCCTGCCGTAGCATGAAAATGGTAAAAAGTTGTTATTTCGTGCTACGCTTTTCATACCGATCGCATCCGCTCTCCGACGATCGATACACCGTATATGTGGTCGCAAAAAAAGAGGGTTTCAGGCCTCGATCCGCTGGTAGAGTTTAGCGTAAATTGTCTGGCCCTTTCTCTTTCGGTGGCGCTCTCCGAGATCGCCCTCGTAGAGAGCGAACCGTCCTTTGATGCCGTCCATATCGACGTCGACATCCTCGCGGTATGCAAACCCGGGCATCATGACATCGATCTTGCCGAGGACATAGATCTCGCCTTCCACCATCTGGCCGCCGAGACGGCTCTTTGCATTGCCCTTGATGATGATCTTTCCACCCTCGGCATGGGTGGCGACATGGACGTCGACGTCGCCGCCGATGACGATCTCGCCGCCGTTCATGAAGGTGGCAAGGTCGCTCCCGGCATTGCCGGTGACGGTGATCTTGCCGCCCTGCATGCCACGCCAGTCGCCGCGGTATGCGGCGCCGAGGTAGTTGCCGGCGTTGCCGTTGATGACAAGCTCGCCGCCCTTCATGCCGGTTCCGGCAAAGGCATCGACGTTCCCGTTCACCGTGATCTTGCCGCCCTGCATCCATGCCCCGACGTACATATCGGCGTTGCTGTTGACGACGATCTCGCCGCCGTTCATCTTCATGCCGATGTACTTGACCCGGGACAGGTCGCCGTTGACGACGATCTTCGTCTCCTCGGGCGTTGCTCCGGCGTTGCCGGAGACCTCGAAGAAGTCCCCGAGCCGGTGCTCGTCCCTGCCGACGTAGACGGGGAGGTCGGCGATCTCTTCGGCCTTCTTCCCGGCAAACGCGTCGGGGACAATGCTGTCGGCCTCGAGGTAGAGATCGGGCTGGTTCTTTATGGTGACTGTAACGGTTTCCATCCTTATCTCTCCTCACTCGGTAGCATCAACCTCGATGACATACGGGTTCGGGAGGTAGTGCCCGGAAACCTCGTAGTTGTTCAGGGTGACGGTGTAGTAGCGGAGGAACTTCTCCTTGACGTCACGCATCACCTGCGGGTTCTCGTTGACCTTTGCGTTCACCCAGAGCGTCCGCTTGTTGCCGTTGCTGGCGATCTCGTGGTCGCGGACGACCTGGACACCGGCCTTGAAGAGGTGCTCTGCGTTCAGGAATGCCTTCTCGATATCGTCGGGCGCGTAAGGCTCGTTCGGGTTGAAGTCGAAGACCGCAACATCTGCTTCGAGGCCGGGGGCAAGCCCGCCGTACATGTGTGAGAGACCGAGCGACTTCGCGGGTCCTGCCCGGGTCATCTGCGCGATCTCGTAGAGGTCGAGTTCGCGGTCGATGCCGGCGAGGTTGGTCGCGTCGATGACCTTGTCCTTATGCTTGAAAGCGTCGAACTGCTGCTCCCGTGCTTCCTGGCTCATCAGCCACTTCATGACCCGCGGGTAGCGGATGAACGGTCCGGCGTTCGGGTGGTCGGTGGTGATGAAGATCCGCATGGGGTCCTTCGCAAGCAGTCCGAGTTCGAGGCCGATAGCCCACTGGATGGCGCAGACCTTGATGTTCGGGCTGTAGACATAGGGCACGACACCCGAGCCGGTCTCGAGTTCCACATCGGCGTTCGCCCACTTCAGGTGGTTCAGCTCGGTGAGGTGGTGCTCGAACGGCCCGTCGGCGGTCATGGTCGTGGTCTCGTCGAGCGTCACCTGACCCATGTCGATGGTGATGTTGTCGTGCGAGTTCACGTAGTCCATGATCTCCGTCGCCTTCGACTCCACGTTCGCCCAGGAGTCGCCTCCGTAGGAATGGAACTGGACGTGGGTGTGGTGCATCACCTGGTCGCGGCCGAACTTGCTGTTCGGCTTGATACCCTCGGAGAGTTTGAACGAGTCGAGCGTCGTCGTGTAGTTGCCGGGGTTCCCGAGGTTGTTCGCGTGCATGTGCATCGAGTGCGGGAGACCGAGGTACTCGTTCGCCTCGATGAGGCCCTTGATGATCTGGGCCGGGGTGATGTCGAAGTAGGGAACCGGGTCGTGAACATTCTCGCAGTTCAGGCCCCAGGCCCAGGCTTCCGTGCCGCCGGGGTTGACGACCTTGACTGCGTAGCCCTTCGTGGCGCGAAGCAGCCAGGCGATGTAAGCGGCGGTGTTCTCGATCTCGTGGTTCTTCAGGTACTCGAGGACGAACCAGTTGTTCCCGAAGACCGGGTAGGCACCCTGGTCGAGGATCGGCGTGTCACGCATCTCCTCGTGGGTGTGCCGGGCGTAGAGCGGCGGCATGGCCGCTTCCATCACGGTCGTGTAGCCCATGTGGGCGTAGTTGTAGCCGGTCCGGATCGTCGTCGGGACTGAGAACCCGCCCTGCATCCGCTCGATGCCGTGTCCGGCCGTGCAGTTGAAGAGTTTGTCTTCGGGGCGGAAGTTCCTGCCTACATTCACCTTCGGGCCGGCAACATGGGCGTGGATATCGACACCGCCGGCCATGACGGTCTTGCCGGTCGCATCGATGACCTTCGGGTTGCTGAGAGCCGTCGTCTCGACGATCTTGCCGTCCTTGATGGCGATGTCGGCCTTATCGCCCTTGATCCCGAGAACCGGGTCGAAGACGAGTCCGTTCTTGATAAGATACTCTGCCATCGGTTATACCCCCTTGATCTCCTTGACGCGTCCAAGAACGCGTTTCAGGAACTCTTCGTCGGTCATCATGCCCTCGGGGGCATCAACGACTTTTCTCGTCTCAATCGGTACGTTGTCCATCCGGTAGGCGCACCCGCCCACCTCGACGCCGACGAAGGCGACCGGGACATGGACCTTGCAGACCTCAGAGGTCGGGGTCTCATGGGGGTCGATAACGACTGACGGGAGGTTGTAGATCTTCTTGACCGAGCTGAACGGGAAGTGCGCACCTGGATCGCTGCCGAGGACGAAGACGGCGTCCACCTCGTCCCTGCGGAGCAGGTCGTTGGAGGTCGTCTCGCCGGGGTTGTAGCGGGCAAATCCGCGGGAGAGGTCCACCGCATAGGGGAACCCAAACTGCCAGCCCCAGACCTGGCCGGAGCCGGTGACGTTGTAGTGCCCGCGCATCGGCATGATGGCTGCCTTCGTGTACTCGTTTAAGTCACGGGTGACCGCGATGGCCTCGTCGATGTTGTGGTTCTTCCCGAGCGACTGGGTCACGCCCATGCCGAAGAAGATGATCGCGAACCGACCGCTCTTGAGCGTCTCGGCGGCCTCGTAGATCTTCTCCTTCGGGATGCCGGCAACGACGTCGGGGAGTTTCTCACCCTTGAACGCCACACGGAGCGCGTTCAGGAGCTCGTAGTCGCGTCCCTGCTCGATCTGCAGGTGGATATCCGCCATGCTCGCGGTATCGGTGGGGCGCGGGTCGACGACGATCATCTTGCGGCCGGTGTGGCCCTTGCCGGTGAAGAATCCGCGGGGGAAGATCGAGTAACGGGACATGTGCCGCGGGTGGGCGTGTGCCGGGTTGCAGCCCCAGAAGAGGATCCGGTCGGCACGGTTCTTGACCTCGCCGAGCGTGCAGCTCGGAATGCCGATATCCTGAACCGCGATAAGGGATGTTCCGTGGCAGACGGTCGCCGTGTTGTCCATGACCGCTCCCACGGCCTCACCGATCTCCGAGCCGACGGCCTGGGCTTCACAGTTCGTGGAACTCCAGCCGTACATCAGCGGCTTCTTTGCTTCGGCGAGCATCGTTGCCGTGTACTCAATCGCCTCGTCGTACGAGATCTCCTTCCAGGATCCGTCCTCCTGCCGCATGCGGGGGCGGGTGATTCTGTCCTTTGCCTGGGAATGGAGGAACTTCTCGGCGCCGATGGCGCACGCGTTGTAGACTTCGTGAAGTTCTTTCCCGTCATCGCTGACGACGACCTCGAGGTCGTCGCAGAGGGTTCCGCAGAACGGGCAGATAACGTCGGTTACAGTCCGGGTCATGCCAGCTCACCCCTGCACCCCTTGCGCACCAGTTCCAGTGAGCTGAGGACGGGTTCGTTCTTGGCGGTCTCCACCTCAACAGGTGTGCCTTTAAACGTCGGCATGCCGGTCGAGTAGGTGTTCGGATTGACCACCATGTTTGCCCAGGGGCCCATCGGGATGTATGCTACACCCGGGTGAGGACCCTGAGTTGCCTCGACCGCCTTGACAACGACACTGCCGTAACTGCTGGTGACGCGTACATTCGTGTTGCGGAAAGCTCCGAGCTTTTTAAAGTCCGCCGGGTCAAGTTCGATGATCCCGCAGGCGGTGGTGTAGGCGGGTTTTTCCTTCCCCGCCTCCATCGCCACCCCCTGCTGGATCGTGCGACCCGAGATTAAATTCACTCTGATTGCCATTCTTATTCATCCCCTGTCTATTGTGTATTATCTGGCAAACTCTTTGAGCGGGCTCGGGCCGAGCTCGTTGATGGTCTTGACGACGTCCGTCATGACCGTTCCCCACTTCGCACCCTCGGATGCAGAGACGAACGTCATTCTGAGACGCTTATCGTCAAGGCCGATGTTCTTGAGGACACTCTTCAAGAGGAACATCCTCTTGGCCGCCTTGTAGTTGCCCTCAAGGTAGTGGCAGTCGCCGAAGTGACAGCCGGAGACGAGCACGCCGTCCGCTCCATCCTGGAATGCCTTCAGGATGAAGAGAGGATCGATCCGGCCCGTGCACATCACGCGGATTGCACGGATGTCGGGCGGATACTGAATGCGGGCGCCGCCGGCAAGGTCTGCACCGGCGTAGGAACACCAGTTGCAGATGATGGCGATGATCTTGGGTTTCCAGTTCTCGTCTGCCATTTACTGTTCACCTCCGAGGAGGAATGCATCGATCTGTGCGACGATCTGCGGGGTCGCGAAGTGCTGCATCCAGATTGCGCCGCCGGGGCAGAACCCGCCGCAGGTGCCGCAGCCCTTACACTTGGCTTCGGTGACCTGCATGACCTTGCGTCCGTCCTTCTCGACGAGCGAGAGAGCGCTGTAGGGGCACTGGTTGACACACAGTCCGCATCCGGCGCACTTCTCTTCGATACACTGGGCGAAGTAGGGCTCGAGCTCCACCTCTCCCCTGTGGATCGGGATGGATGCCGCGGATGCCGCACCCTCTGCCTGAGCGACCGTGTCCGGGATATCCTTTGGTCCCTGGCAGACACCGGCGAGGTAGACGCCGGCAGTGGTAGTGCCGCACGGGTTCAGCTTCGGGTGGGCCTCAAGGAGCCAGCCGTCCTGCGAGCAGGAGACACCGAAGAGTCTGCGGGTCTTCTCGGTCTCGGCGGAGGGCTGGGTGGCTGCCGCGAGCACGACCATGTCGACTTCCATGTCGACCGGCCGGCCGAGGAGCGTGTCCTCTGCGTTGACGTGGAGGTTCTTCGTAACCGGGTCTTCGGTGATGTTCGCTACCCTGCCGCGGATGAACTTCGCACCCTCGTTCTGGATCCGGTAGTAGAACTCCTCGTACATCTTTCCGAAGGACCGGATGTCCATGTAGAAGATGTAGGGCACCGCACCGGGGATCTTCTCGATGATCTGGTGGGCGTGCTTCAAAGAGTACATGCAGCAGAACCGCGAGCAGTACGGCTTGCCGGTACTGGTGTTGTCACGGGAGCCTGCACAGAGCACGAACGCGATCTTCTTCGGGGTCTCGCCGTCGCTCGGGCGAATGAGGTGACCGCCGGTCGGGCCGGACGCACAGATCAGCCGCTCGAACTCGAGCGACGTGATGACGTTGTCGTAGTTCTTGTAACCCCACTCGAACTTCTTCTCGATGGGGTAGATGTCGTATCCCAGGGCGAGGATGACGGTACCGATCTTGACGGTCATGAACTCGTCCTTGGATTCAAGGTCGACCGCCTTCTTCTCACCGCACGCCTCGACACAGAGACCGCACTTGACGCAGGCGTCGAAGTCGATGGTGTAGATCAGCGGGGAGACCTGCGGGTGGTAGATGTAGACTGCCTTCCTCGGCGCCATGCCGAGCTCGAACGGGTTCGGCTTGATGACCGGGCAGACCGTTGCACAGTCGCCGCAACCGGTACAGCCGCCGCCGACGATGCCGCGGGCTTCCGCCTCTGCGGGGGTGAGGATACCGCGTGCCTTCTTCCGGAGGGTCACGTCGAAGTTGCCGATGTATCCCTCGACCGCCTCGACCTCGGTGTAGGTGAGGAGTTCGATGTTCTCGTTCCGGTAGACATCCACCATCTTCGGGGTAAGGATACACTGCGAGCAGTCCAGCGTCGGGAAGGTCTTGTCGAGCTGGGACATCCTGCCGCCGATGGTCGGGCTCTTCTCGATGAGGTAGGTCTTGATGCCTGCGTTCGCAAGGTCGAGCGCTGCCTGCATACCGCCGACACCGCCGCCGACGACCATTGCGGTCTTCTCGACGGGGACGCTCTTCGGGACGAGGTCTTCGAGCAGGGACGCCTTTGCTACGGCGATCCGGACTGCGTCCTTTGCCTTGTCGGTAGCCTCTTCGGGCTGGTGCATGTGCACCCACGAGTTCTGGTCGCGGATGTTCGCCATCTCGAACCGGAAGGGGTTCAGGCCGCCTGCTGCGGTTGCGTTACGGAACGTGGGTTCGTGCAGACGGGGCGTACAGGCCGCGACGACGACTCCGGTCAGGTCGTGCTCCTTGATAGCATCCGCGATCTTGTTCTGACCGGGGGTCGAGCACATATACGCGTAGTTGTCGGCAACGACGACGTTCGGGATTGTCTTGGCGTATTCCTTTACTGCCTCGATGTCAATGGTACCTGCGATATTGGTACCACAGTGGCACAGAAAAACGCCAATCCTTGCCTCTTTATTCTTGACTTCTGCCATGTATTTGCACCTCACAGGATCTTCTTCAGGAACGGCTCAACATCGACGGCATGCAGGTCGAGTGCAAGCTCGTCCGGGCTCATGCCCTGAGCCAGTCCCAGGAGTTCGTTGTAGTGCAGGACCGGGAGTCCCCAGCTGATGCCGAACTTGTCCTGGATCTCGACCTGTCCTCTGTCATACTGGAGCTGGCAGAACGGACAGACCTCGGTCAGCGCATCCGCGCCCACTTCCTGCAGGTTGATCAGTTTTTCGTTCGTGATGTCGAGAGCGTGTGTCAGGTCGTATCCACGGACACCGCCGCCGGCACCGCAGCACTGCATCTTATTGCGGTACTGGACGGGCTCGGCTCCGAGTGCGGCGACGAGTTCTTCGATCCACATCGGGTTCTCGGTGTCGCCGAAGTGCCGCTCCTTGCCGGGCTTCATCAGGTGGCAGCCGTAGTGGACGGCGACCTTCGCGCCGGACAGGGGGCGCTTGACGCTCTCTGCAATCTTCTTGACGCCTACGATCTTGGGGTCGTAGTAGAGTTCGGCGAGGTGCCAGACGTCGACGGTCCCCTTGAACTCCATGTCGATCTCTTTGAGCACCTCGTTGACTCCGTCGCGGAGTTCGTCGTTGTGCTTCAACTTGTGGTTGACTTCCCAGATGGACTTGTAGCAGCCGTTGCAGACCAGAGCGATATCCATCTTCATCTGCTCGGCGAGCACGACGTTCCGGGCCGCCATCGCGTACCAGACGTTTAAGTCGATCGAACCGAACGCACCCGGTGCCGGGCAGCAGCTCGCGCCCTTCAGGGGCAGAAGGTCGATGCCGACGTTCTTGCTGGTCTGGATGGCCGCAGCCTCGATGCCGGGGTACCGGTTCGGGGCGATGCACCCGAGGAAGAATGCATACTGGTGATTGTTTGCGCTCATGGTTTCACTCTCCCTCCGCGAGAATCCTGTCCGCGTTCTCTTTCAGTCTGTAGTGGTCGAGGATCTTCCGAATCCCGGGCAGGTACTCGGGGTACTTGTGCGTCGTTTCAGGCTCCTCCTCGAGTCCGAGCTTCTTCCGGGCGGCACGGTTTGCGTCGTTGTTCGGGACGCCGTGGCCGCTCTTGTAGATGAGCTGGACGGTCTGGAGGAAGTTGCGCGGAATGATGTCGCGCTTGAATGCGAGGTTCCGCATCGCCATGATCGCGTCGGTCGGCGCGAGGTCACGGGGGCACCGGTCGGTGCAGCTGTAACAGGTCGTGCAGAGCCAGAGGTCCGGGTCGGTGAGGGCTTCTTCCTCGAGACCGAGGACGGCCTTCCTCATGAACAGCCGGATACGGTACGAGCTCCGCGGTGCCGAGGGGCACGAACCGGTGCAGGTGCCGCACTGGTAGCACATATGGGCGGCCGTCTGCCCGATCTTCTCAACTTCTTTGAGGAACTCGGGGTTACTGTCAGGAGCGTAGAACTTCCTGTCCCGAAGTTTCTCGGCGAGTTTCTGATCCTTATAGTCTTTCTTCACTGCCATTGGCTATCCCTCATGCCTCTTCTGCTTCTCTCAGAACTTTGACCTCGACCTCTCCGGGAGCGGTCTCCTTGACCCGCGATGTCCTCGGAGCGAGGAGTTTCGCCTTGATCTGCTTGAAGAGATCTGTTTCTTTATCCTGCATCCGGATACCCGTCCGCCGGAGAACGATCGCATCCTCGCTCGGGCAGGCGTTGACGCAGGCACCGCAGAGGATACAGAAGTCCTTGTTGATGGCGATGTTGGCCTCAATCTCTCCCTTCATCTCCTTTGCAGGGACGGGGGTGGGCAGGTAGAGCGCGTTGCAGGGGCAGACCTCGACACAGGTCGAGCAGCCGCCGGGGCATTTCTCGGGGTGGATCTCGATATCTCCCTCGAAGATCTTCTCGACGGTGATTGCCTCCTGTGGGCAGGACTGGACGCACCATGTGCAGGTGCAGCAGTTGTCCTGCTCGATGTCGACCTTGCCGGGCAGCTTGCTGCTGACGATCTCGCGTTCGAGGGTGATTGCATCCTGTGGGCAGGCCTCGACACAGATCGTGCAGCCGTCGCAGGTGGTCTCTTCCCACTGGACATCCCCTTCGACCTTGCCGGTCTCGGGGTTCGCGGGCTTGCGAACGACGGTGATGCTCGGACAGAGTTCGCCGCAGATGCCGCAGACGTCGCACTTCTCGGTATCGACGGTGAACGTCGTCTTGGTCTGCAGTGCAGACTGGCGCGGCTTGCCGGCCTCGTCGCCGCCCTCGAATGCGGGGACGTCGCGGTTGATGGCGTCCCTCGGGCAGACTTCCTCACAGATGGTGCATCGGTCGCATTTTTCCTCGTCGATTACGGTGACCATGTCGTAGGTGGGGAATCCCTCCTGCTCAAGGATCGGGAGGCGCTCCTCGCCGTCGATCTTGAGTGTCATCGCGTTGAAGGGGCACATGACGACACAGACGCCACAGTACGAACACTTCTCGGGGTTGACGTCGACAGGTTCAGCGTAGTCGATGGCCCCGCGGCGTGTCGCGCCGACGGGTCCGAGCACGATCGCCTCTTCCGGGCAGGCGTCGACACAGATGCCGCAGCCCGTACAGGTCTCGGCGTTCAGGACCAGGTTGTTGACCGCCTTCAGGAGCCTCTGCTCCATGATGACGTTCTGGCCTTCCCGCGTTTTTGAATACTTTGGAAACAGTGCCATATTCTAGTATCACTCCTAGGCTTCCGCTTTTCGGGCCTTAGCCCGGCTCTCCCACGGTCCTGCAAGTTTGATGACTCCATAGGGGCATGCCTGGACGCATACGCCGCAGCCGGCGCAGAGCTCGGAGTTGAAATCAAGGATGACGGCTTTACCGTCCCGGACCTTGTAGATCTTCTCCTTGGTTGCTGGATCTTCAGTGTAGAGCTCGAGAGCGTCGACCGGACATGCCACCACGCAGTTGTTGCAGCCTGTACATCGTTCCATATTGATGTGCAATGCAAATGCCATGGTATCACGCACCAGATCTGATCGATTAAAAATCGATATAAAAAGAATTGTCAAAGAATATACATAAACTTTCTGAAATCCGGCAGCCTTATATTTCAGAACTATGATTATCCGTCAAATTTTATAAATTAAAACGGTTGTTATGTTAACTCGATGCCTGAAATCTCATTGCTATGTGGAGTTCAGGGGGTGAGGGCAAATCAAAAGACTTAAATCTGAAATCCGGGGTTCTGGTGAAAATCGGTGGTCGATGCGGCCCGGCAGCGTTGAGTGTGAGCAGGATCGCTCTCCGGAACGGTGGGGCCGGTCATCCGTTTGATCGAGAGGACCCGAGGCACGTTGCGCGGTTTGAGCGGTAACCATTTCTGTATCCGGCGACTCTTCACTCTTCGTCCTGAACCCTACGCTCGCATCCGAAAATCGGTTCCGGTTCTGTGCCCGCAGTCTTCGCGCCGTATCCGGGATAGCCCTGCGGGCGCTGCCGGGGCGGCGGGTGTCGCGCACGTCTCTCCGCATGAAGCCCGGTGCCGGCCGGGTGCGCCCGCCCGGGAAAAAAAGAAACCTTATTCTGTCCATATCATAACATTGTAGCAAACGAGGTGTATTCTATCCATGGAACTGAATGGCGTTACTATCGATGATACCTATGCAGAGGCGTTCCCGACCTGGGTGGCACGGCCGATTATCACCGCCGTCACCGAGGAGTGGGCATACAAGGCAGCAGTGGAGGCCGTAGGGTTTGCCACCTCGACCATCGGGTGTCCTGCGGAGGCGGGTATCGACTGCTTCGTCTCCCCCGACGAGACCCCGGACGGCCGCCCCGGCTACGCGATCATGATCTGCGCGAGCAAGAAGAAACTGAAAGAGCAGGTCGTGGAGCGTCTCGCCGAGTGCATCCTCACCGCCCCGACGACGGCGGTCTTCGACGGCCTCTCAGACGTCGTCGCCGAGGTTCCGGAGAAACTCCCGGTCAAGCTGCACTTCTTCGGCGACGGCTACGAGGAGGAGCGCAAGGTCGGCGGCAGGACGGTCTGGGCAATCCCGA
This sequence comes from Methanoculleus horonobensis, assembly GCF_001602375.1. Lineage (NCBI taxonomy): Archaea > Methanobacteriati > Methanobacteriota > Methanomicrobia > Methanomicrobiales > Methanomicrobiaceae > Methanoculleus > Methanoculleus horonobensis. The sequence continues at coordinate 52,279 of NZ_BCNY01000014.1, forward strand.
TCATGGAGGGCGAGTACATCGGCGAGGAGGAGTTCGGCGCCGTCAAGGGTGTTGCAGGCGGTAACTTCTTCATCATGGGCGAGAACCAGATGGCCGCTCTGACGGCCGCCCAGGCGGCGGTCGACGCCATCAGCGGCGTCTGCGGCGTCATCACGCCCTTCCCCGGCGGCATCGTCGCGAGCGGTTCGAAGGTCGGGAGCAAGAAGTACAAGTTCATGGGTGCAAGCACGAACGAGGCCTACTGCCCGACCCTCCGCGAGAAGGTCGAGGGCAGCAAGGTTCCCGAGGGCGTCAAGGCGGTCTACGAGATCGTCATCGACGGCGTCGACGAGGACTCGATCAAGACCGCGATGGCCGAGGGCATCCGGGCGGCGACCAAGGTGCCGGGCGTGAAGTTCATCAGCGCCGGGAACTTCGGCGGCAGCCTCGGGCCGTTCAAGTTCGACCTGAAGGACGTCCTGGCGGACTACCTGTAAATCTCTTTTTTTTGTGGTGCGGTCGCTCGGGTTGCTGGGTGTTTGCTCGTGCTGTTGACGGTGTAGGCTGCTGAAGACTTCCCTCTATCACGCTTCGAACTCCTTCAACTGTCTAGAACCTGGAATATTCTGTCTATCACTTGCCCTTCCACGGCTTTCCATCGGATATCGCAATTGGGGAGTGCGACTGGCCGAAGGGCAGGAGCATGAGAAGAACGAAGTTCTTTGAGGGGCTGACGGGGAGTGCGACGGTTCGGAGCGCGACTGCCGTCCCGGCAGGAGCGTGAGCACCGAAGGTGCGAAGAACCGGAGTTCGAGCACCCGAAGGGTGCGGAGGGCAAGCGAAGTTCTTCGAAAGGGGGCCTCCACCTTCCCCTGTCTCTATTGCGTAAGATCCTCCCTTTGTAGCCCCCACCCCGCCCGCGCTTCGCGCTCCTCCCCCGCCCCGAGGGGCGGGGGCAGTCATGGCGATAGCCGGTGGGAAGCCGTGTCCCGGGAGCGAGTTGGGATTCTGTTCTTTTTCGGGATCTCCCCATACTGTGGACCGTGGGGATATCGCCACTGGGGGTGGGGCTGACGGGGAGGGGGGAGCATCCCCCCTCCCCTGTTTCTCGGAAAAAGGACATCTGTAGCCCCCACTCGAAGACCCGTGGTCTTCTCGAACTCCGGACGTCCCGTCCGTCGCACCTCGCCCGGCCTTCGGCCCGCCCCCAGGGGGGCAGTCATGGCGATAAGCGATGTTCCGGCAGGAACGGAGCATGAGCACCGAAGGTGTGATATCCACTGGAAAGCCGTGGGTGGGGCTTGCAACTGGTGAGGACACGATAGACTGATCGTCTGGAATTCGAATCGTTTGCTCCCCGGGTTCCCCTCCCGGCACTTCCACCACCCCACCGCCCCTGCTAATGAACCAGCCCCTGCAGATCTCACACCCCTCGCCCGGCTCCCCTCAACTGCGTGGAATAACCCCCCTTTCCCCTCTCGCCACCCCACCAAAGCCCGCTCCGGCTCACCCGCTCCCTCCCGATCGATCCCCTTAAATACCGTTATCAACGACATTCTTGTTAACGATTATTTCGGTGACATCATGATTACGCTCACACCCGATGAAGTCAGGGCCCGGTTCGGGCGGTTGTTCTCGATGAAGTTCCTCGCCATGGTCGACCAGAACGCCGGTCTCGCGGAGATCCGCGAGCACTGCCGGGCCCGGGGGACGATCGAGTGGGACGCGGCGAACCGGGTGCGGGCGAAGGGCGCGGTCGAGTCCTGCCACGTCGAGGGCACGACGATGACGATGCTCGCCCGCCTGGGCGTATCCCCCGCGAAGTTCGGGGCTGCCGGCCAGGAGATCGGCGGCCAGGCACTCGAGGGTGTCGAGGTCGTCGGAGACGAAGTGGTGACGACCTGGTCGGGCATCGCGGGGGCGGGCGTCGGCGTCGCCGCCTGCCTGCCGCAGGCGCCGGGCGTGATCCGGGCGGAGTATCCTACCGAAGACGATCTCAGGATCGGCGGCGCCCGGGTCTGCCGGGTGCGGATCGTATCGCCGCTGTATGAGAAGGTGACGATCGGGATCGACGACACCGATACCCGCGAGGAGGGCGCCACCTGGGTGCTCGCGCTCAAGTGCGCCGAGGCCTGCACGATCCCGGGGGTCGAGTACCTGGATATGCGCCTCGTGCAGCTGAACCCCGCGGTTCCGAAGAAGACCACCAACTGCGTCGGGTCGGCCCTGAACTTCGCCGTCCGTCCGGGGAAGGTGGACGAACTCCTCGAATACGTCCGCGATTTCATCGAGTCCGAAGCGGTCAGCAACGATACCGGCATCGCCGTCTACCGCGGGATTGCGTTTGCCGAAGAATCGCCCTACGCGAAAAGGGTCAAGACCGAGCTTCTGACGGTCGACGACGCGGAGGCGGAGGCGGCACGGATGGGCGTCCGGTTCATCGACTCGACCGGGCGGAAGGGCAGAATCGGAGCTCTGGGTGCCGTTCTCTGGGGGAACAAGGGCGTTGAGGCGGCAGGACTGTATGGAGAGACTCTCTAGTCCGTATACGATACGGTATCCTCAGATCGTGGCGGTCGCCGACGAGAGCGGCGGGCAGGTGGAACTCGTCGAGTTCTTCGACTGCACCGGCGGCGCGATGTGGGTGAAGCGGCACTATGCGCAAAGCCCGCTCGTCCGTTCCGTCCGCACGGTTGGGTCGACCAACCGCTACCTCCTCTCGACCGGGAGCGCCGACCTCGCGCTCGAGGGCTCGGTCTTCCCGGCGGGGATCGCCGCCGTCGCCGTCGAAGAGGGCGAGATTGCCGTCACCTACCGCGGCCTCGGCGGCGGGGGCGTGGGGGCGTCGGTCTGCCGTGCCGAAGCCCCGGGCGTCGCCCGCTGCGTGAGCGACCCTGCCGGCGGAGGGCGGCTCGCGGGCTCGACCGTCTGGCTCCCCCGGCGTGAGCGGGTGATCGTCGGGATCGACGACACCGACACTCCCGAAGAGGGCGCCACCTGGACGCTTGCGCACAACATCGCCCGGGCCGTCGAGGACGACCGTTCGCGCTACCTCTCCCATACCATCGTTCAGCTCTATCCTGTCCCCTACCGGACCAAGAACTGCGTCGCCATCGCCTGCGAGTTCGCCACTTCCGATCCTGCCGGGCTGATCAGAAACTACCGGGATCTCCTCGAAGAGTACACCCTCTCGGACGAGACCGGGATGGCGGTCTGGCGGGGGTTCGATCCTTCGCCGCTTGAAGAGTTCGGCTACCGCGTGAAGCGGGGCGAGGTCTCCGCGGACGATCTTGCCGCCCTTGACTCCGAACGTCTCTCCGTCGTCATGAACGGCCGGGGCGTGATCGGGGCGGTTGCGGCGATCCCGTTTTTCACGCGATATGAGGAGGCGCTGGCGCTATGGAATGGAAGCGGCTGAAAGCCCGGGTGCTCGAGACAGGCTCCGTTCGCCTCTCCGGCGAGCCTTCGGACGAATACGTATCCCGCTCCGCCGCGGGCCCCTCGGCCGGCACGCCCGGCTCCCTCTTCTTCTCCCCCGGCGGCGGCCGGCCTTCCGTCCCCGGCCGGCGCGTCCGTGCCGGCATCGATGATAACAGCCCCATCGAGGTAGTCCACCGGGGTGCCGGCGCCGCCGACCTCCTCATCGACGGCGAAACCGTCGCCGGCCGGCTCGAACCTGCCGCCCTCCACTGTCCCCGCCAGGCCTACATCACGGTCAGCGGGACGTGCATCTTCCACTGCCGCTACTGCCCGGTGCCGGAACTCCCCGGCCGGCGGAAGGGAGTCGACGAGATCGTCCGGATGGTCGAGAGCGTCGCCGACCGGATCGATGCCGTCTCGATCACGAGCGGCGTCGCCTCCTCGATCGAGGAGGAGGAGGCGTACGTCCTCGAGGTCGTTGCGGCGCTCCGCTCGTTCGGTCTACCCATCGGCGTCTCGGTCTACCCCTGCCCCGAAACCCCGGCCCGGCTTCACGCGCTCGGCGTTGTCGAGGTGAAGTTCAACATCGAGACGGCGACGCCCGAACTCTTCCGCGAGATGTGCCCCGGGCTCTCGTGGGAGGGGATCCGGGAATCGCTCTCGTCCTCCGTCGCGCTCTTCGGGCGGGGGAGGGTCTACTCGAACGTCATCGTCGGCCTCGGGGAGACCGACGAAGACCTGGAGCGGGTGATGGAAGACCTCGCCGCCGGCGGTGTCATCCCGGTTCTCCGCCCGCTCACCCCGGCGGCGTCTCTTGCGGGTATGTCCCGCCCCTCCGCCGAACGGCTGCTTTCGCTCTTCGAGGTTCACGGGAGGATCCTCCGCCGGGCCGGGCTCGACCCCTGCCGGGCGCTGACGATGTGTGCGGCATGCACCGGCTGCGATCTCACGCCGGGGAGGGACGCATGAAGGGCGCCGAAGCGCTCGCCCGGGCGATCCGGCAGTCGGCGGACCGGTGCTACGCCGTCCCCGGCTACCCGGTATCGGAGGTTGCCGCCCTGGCGGGGGCCTCGAACACCGTCAACGAGAAGACGGCGCTCGAGTACGCCCTCGGCGACTCGCTCTCCGGCCGGAGGGCTGCCGTCTTCGTCAAGCACGTCGGCCTCAACGCCTGCGCCGACCCGCTCGTGCACGCCACCGCCCAGGGACTCCGGTCGGGCGTCGTCATCGTCGCCGCCGACGACGTCGGTGCGGCGGCTTCAGACGTCGTGCAGGACTCCCGCTACTACGGCGAGGTGGCCCGGGTTCCGGTGCTGGAGCCCGACGGCGAGACGCTCGGCCTTGCCGTCGATGCGGCGTTCGAGGCGTCGGAGACCTTCTCGAGGGTCGCCATCGTCAGGGTCACGCCCGCCTTCCTGGGTGCGGACGTGCCCGAACCTCTCGCCCCTCCCCGGCGGCGCCGGGAGGGATGCCTCGCCGACCCCGGGCTCACGATGGCCGGCCGGGCGCTGATGGCCGACCGCCGGACGGCAGAGATGTTTGCCTGGTCGCGTTCCTCTCCCCTCAACCGGTTCTCGGGCGGTAGATCCCGTGCCGTCACCGTCTACCCGCCGCCGGCCGCCCCGGAGATGCTCGCCTCGCTCCACGAGACCGGCCGCCCCTTCCTCCGGGAGCACCGGCTGCTCGTTCCACCCGAACCCGCCGGAGAGCCGGAACGGTTCTCCACCCGGGGCCGCTACCGGACGTTCTGCCGGAACTGCCCGTTCCACCCGGCCCTCGCCATCCTCCGCGAACGCAAACTCCGGGCGGCCTGCGACGCCGGGTGCGCGATCCTCGCGATGAACCCGCCGTACCGCATCGGCATCGCCACCTACGGCCTCGGCTCGTCGGTCGCCGTGGCCGCGACCGGGCCGGGTGTCGCGCTCACCGGCGACTACGCGCTCCTGCATTCGGGCCTGAACGCCCTCATCGACGTCTACGAACGCAAACTCCCGCTCCTCTGTATCGTCTTTGCGAACAACCGGATGGGGATGACTGGCGGTCACCCCGTCCCCGAGATCCTTCGCTACATCGCCTGGGCGAACCCGGTCGTCTGTGCCGCAGACGATATCGGGGCGCTTCGCCGGGCTCTCGTCCTCCCGGATGACGGCCCCCGGACGGTGGTTATCGAAGGCGCCTGCCCAGAAGGTGAGACCCATGAAACCGTGGCATATCGAGATCTGTGACGTAACGCTGCGAGACGGGGAGCAGACTCCCGGCGTCTCGTTTACCCGTGATGAGAAGACGGCGATTGCACAACTACTCGACGAGATCGGCGTGGAGGTGATCGAGGCCGGGTTTCCCGTGGTCTCCGCGGCGGAGAAGGAGTGCGTCGCGGCGATCGCCGGAAGCGGCCTCTCTGCCCGGGTCTGCTGCCTCGCACGGGCGCTCAAGCCCGATATCGAGGCGGCGCTCGACTGCGACGTGGATATGGTCAGCATATTCTTCGCGACCTCGGACCTCCACATCCGGCACAAGTACCATAAACCACGCGAGGAGGTGCTCGACGGCGCTCTCGACATGGTGGAGTTCGCCGCCGACCACGGCGTGCAGGTGCGGTTCGCCGCCGAAGACGCTTCGCGAACCGATCCGGCGTTTCTCATCGAGATGTATACCCGCGGCGTCGAGCGCGGCGCGAACCTCGTCAGTTTCGCCGATACTGTCGGCTGCCTCACGCCGCTCGAGACGCACGCGGTCGTCACCCGTCTCCTCGACGCCGCCCCGCTTCCGCTCTGCATCCACTGCCACAACGACCTCGGGCTTGCGACGGCGAACACCATCACGGCCGCGGCCGCCGGGGCGTTCCAGCTCCACACCACCGTCAACGGTATCGGGGAGCGTGCGGGCAACGCGGCACTCGAACAGGTGCTCGCCGTCCTGCGGCTGAAGGGCGGCGTCGACCGCTACGATCTTACCCGCCTGCAGGAGATCTCGCGCCTGGTCGCCCGGGCTTCAGGCGTTGCCCCGGAACGCACCCGGCCGATCGTCGGCGAGAACGCCTTTGCCCACGAGAGCGGCATCCACATCGCCGCGATCCTCTGCGATCCGACGACCTACGAGTACGTCCCGCCGGAACTGGTGGGCGGCGAGCGGCGTTTCGTCCTCGGGAAGCATACGGGGAAGCGGGCGCTCGAACACGTCGCGAAGGCTTACGGGTTCGACCTCTCCGACGACGAGGCGCGGTGGGTGCTCGAGCAGGTGAAACAGAAGAGCGAAGGGAAGTGCAGCGTCACCCGCGAGGTGCTCTGCAGCCTCCTGCGGGCGGCAAAGGAGGGGATCGTCCAGTGAGCACGCTCTCCGAAGCGATCCTCGGGGCACCGGCGGGAACGTATGTCGACCGCGAGGTCGATATCGCCTTCGCCCACGACGGAACCGGCGTCCTCGCCCGGGAAGCGCTCCGGGAGATGGGGGTGGAGCGGCTCCCGCACCCCGACCGCCTCCGGCTCGTCTTCGACCACATCGTCCCGGCGAACACCGGGACGACGGCGACGCTCCAGGCCGAGCTTCGTGAGTACGCCCGGGTAGCGGGGATCGCGCTCTCGGATGCCGGCGGCGGGATCTGCCACCAGGTGATGAGTGAAGGGGTCGTCCGGCCCGGCACGATCGTCGTCGGCGCCGACTCCCACACCTGCACCCTCGGCGCCTTCGGCGCGTTCGCCACCGGGGTGGGAGCGACCGATATGGCGGCGATCTGGGCCTCGGGGGAGACGTGGTTCCGCGTCCCGGAGACGATTGCGCTCGACCTTTCCGGACAACTCTCCGGTGCTGCGGAGCCGAAAGACCTCGCCCTCGCCTACGTCGCGGAACTCGGGATGGAGGGGGCGACCTACCGGGCGCTGGAGTTCGTGGGCGACGGGGCGGCGACGATCTCGATGGACGGGCGGCTGACCCTCTCGAACATGGCGGTCGAGACGGGGGCGAAGACGGGGATCTTCTACGCCGATCCGGTCACCATCCGCTACCTCGCGGACTACGGGGTCACGGCATCGCCCCAGGTGCCGGAGGACTGCTGCTATGAACGGACGGTCGGGATCGATCTCGACGAGATCGTGCCCCTCGTCGCGGTTCCGCACCGGGTGGATACCGTCCGGGAGGCGGAGGAGGTCGCGGGGACGCACCTCGACCAGGTCTTCGTCGGAACCTGCACGAACGGCCGCTACGAGGACCTTGCCCGGTTCGCCCGGATCGTCCGGGGGAAGAAGGTGGCCGTCCGCACCCTGGTGATCCCCGCCTCGCGGGCGGTGCTTGCCCGGGCAATCGCCACCGGCGTCCTCGCCGAGATCGTGGATGCGGGCTGCGTCGTCGGATCGCCGGGATGCGGGCCGTGCCTCGGGGCGCATGCCGGGGTGCTCGGGGAGGGGGAGGTCTGCCTCTCCACCGCCAACCGGAACTTCAAGAACCGGATGGGCGTGGGCGGCGATATCTACCTCTCGTCGGTCGCCACCGCCGCAGCGAGCGCACTTGCGGGGGAGATCACCGTGCCGGAGGTGGCGTGATGCAGGGTGCCGGGCCGGCAATCTGTCTCGGGCGCGACATCGACACCGATCTCATCATCGCCGGCCGTTACCTCCGGACGAAGGACCGCTCGGTATGGGCGGAGCACGCCTTCGAGGATCTCGACCCGGCGCTCGCCCCTCGCCTCAGCGGTTCGGTCATCGTCGCCGGGAGGAACATGGGGTGCGGGTCGTCCCGCGAACAGGCGGTGGTCGCCCTCCGCGAGGCGGGTGTCGTCGCGGTCGTCGCGGAGTCATTCGCCCGGATCTTCTTTCGGAACGCCGTCAACGTCGGCCTGCCGGTGATCGAGGCCTCTGTCGCCTGCACCGACGGCGCCCGCGTCGCCTTCGACCTCGATAGCGGTTGGGTCGAGGTGGACGGGAGACGGTATCCCGCCCGCCCGCTCTCGGAGAAGATGGTCGCCATCCTCCGGGCCGGGGGGCTGGTTCCCTACTGGAGGTCGTCCCGATGATCTTTCCGCCCCACTGCAAGTTTGTCGGGTCCGTGAACGGCACCCCGTGCGGGAAACGGGCCTACTTCCTCTCGCGATACCTCGTCCGGGAGACCCCCGACGGCACCGAGGTGCTTGAGGTGGAGACCGACCCGAACGGAACCGGCCTCATGCGCGACGTCCTCTCGGCCCGGGTGCTCGCCTCCGGCGACGATGTCTACCGCTACCCGGAACGCGTGAACGTTCAGGATCGAACATTCTTAGTACAGGAGGCGGTGCGGTCGGGGTACCGGTGCACTGTCTTCTGCGGCCACGGCGAACAGACCACGTTCGTGCTCGACCCGGACCTCTCGGCCTTCCTCCGCATCCACGTCTACGACATCACCCCGCCCCGCCCGCACCTCTCGGCCACGCTCGGCGACCTCGAGAGAACCGGGCTCTTCGGCGACCTTGAGGTCGTCTTCGAGCACCACGTCCGGGACATCCGCGAGATCAAAGCCGACGTTTACCCCTGCCGGGCGGCCGGGTTCCCCCGCACCGTCGACGCCGACCCGCTCCGGCCCGGCGACCGCGTGGCGGGGTGCCTGACGGCACGGGAACTCCTCCGGGAGCGTTACGGCGAAGGGGTTACGGTGGAGAACATCTGCCCGCTTGAGACGGTTGCGGCCGAGCCGTTCATCGCACGGTGCTGCCGGAGCGAGCGAGCCGGCATCGGCCTCTGGAACGGCCTCTTCGGTGCGGTGGTTCACTGGGGGGCGTCGTCGTGGGAGATCGCGGAGGCGGCAAGAGCGGTCGCAACCGCGTGGAGGAAGCAGAATGGTGAAGGTAGCGGTTGTTGAGGGCGACGGCATCGGGCGCGAGGTCATCCCGGTCGCCCGCGATCTCCTCGCGGCCGTGCGTCCGGACATCGAGTTCTTCGACGTCGAGGTGGGATACGGCCGGTGGGAGCGAACCGGAAGCGCCTGCGGCGAGGAGACGATCGCCGCTCTGCGGTCGGCCGACGCCATCCTCTTCGGGGCAATCACGACCCCGCCCGACCCCGGATACCGGAGCGTTCTCGTGCAGATCCGCCGTGCTCTCGATCTCTACGCGAACGTCCGCCCGATCCGGGGCGAGGGAGTCGACGTTGTCATCGTGCGGGAGAACACCGAAGGGCTCTACTCCGGGATCGAGTGGACGGAACCCGACCGCGCCTGCACCGTCCGGGTCGTCTCCCGCCGGGGGAGCGAGCGGATCGCCCGCTACGCCTGCACCCTCGCGAAGTCCCGCCGCCACCTCACCGTCGGCAACAAGGCGAACGTGCTGAAGTCGGACTGCCTCTTCGTCGAGGCCTGCACCGCGGAGGCCGCCCGGGCAGGGGTTCCCTGCACGCTCTGCTACATCGATGCGCTCTGCCTCGATCTCCTGATGCATCCCGACCGTTACGACGTCATCGTGACGACCAACATCTTCGGCGACATCCTCTCCGACGCCGCCGCCTACCTTGTCGGGGGGCTCGGGCTGCTCCCGAGCGCGAATATCGGAGAGCGACACGCTCTCTTCGAGCCCGTCCACGGGAGCGCTCCCGACATCGCGGGCAAAAACGTCGCAAACCCCATTGCGGCCATCCGGAGCGGAGCGATGCTGCTCGAACACCTCGGCGATCCCGCATCCGCGGCGGCCGTGGAGGAGGCCGTCGACCGGGTGCTCCGTGCAGGCATCCGGACACCCGACCTCGGCGGAACCGCCGGCACCCGGGAGTTCGGGGCGGCGGTGCTCTGCGAGATCGGGCGGGGGAAGGCCTAAGCGATTTGCGGTCGAGAGGGTACGGTATGGTGCTGGTGGGATGCCACGTCTCCATCGCCGGCTCGATCGACCTTGCGGTCGGGCGGGCCCTTGGTGCAGGCTGCGATACGTTTCAGATCTTCTCAAGGAACCCCCGCGGCTGGAAGACAAAAGACCTCGGCCCCGAGGTGGCCGGGGCTTTCAGGGCGGCGGTGAGTGCGGCGGGGATCGGGCCGGTCGTCGACCACATGCCCTACCTCCCGAACCCGGCCTCGCCCGATGCCGAGATCTACGAAAAATCGGTCGCGTCGCTCGCCGGGGAACTCCGGCGGTGCGCTCTCCTCGGGATACCTTATCTCGTGACCCATCTCGGGCACCACCGCGGCGCCGGGATGGAAGCGGGGCAGGAGCGGGTCGTTGCCGCCGTCAACCGGGCGTTTGAAGACGCCGGGGATGCCGGCGTGACGCTCCTCCTCGAGAACACCGCCGGGGAGAAGAACAGCGTGGGGTCGGCCGTCGACGACCTCTCGCGAATCATGGACGGGATCGATGCGAAAGAGAGGGTCGGGATCTGTTTCGATACCTGCCATGCGTTCGCCGCCGGCTACGACCTCCGGACGGCCGAAGGGGTCGATGCGGTCATGGGAGAACTCGACGAGCGGATAGGTCTATCCCGTCTCCGGATCATCCATCTCAACGACTGCAAAGGGGATCTCGGGAGCGGGCTTGACCGCCACGAGCACATCGGGCTCGGTTCTATCGGGGAAGAAGGCTTCCGGCATATCCTCCGCCATCCGGCCGTCCGCGGCCTCCCTCTCATCTGCGAGACGCCGGTTGACGGGCGGCGGGACGATACCGGGAATATCGCGAAGGTCCGTGAACTTGCGGGAGCCTGAGCGCCCGGGGACGTTGCTCCGGCGAGATCGTGCTGCCGGGTATGCTCTGCCGGTGCCCGGGGCGGACTATATTTCACAATTTTTATAATAATCTGACATTCCCTCTCAGTCCGCCTGCATTTATGGTAAGATATTTATATTGGTGATTCTATTCTGCAGCGCGCGAACCCTTAGCCTGAGGAATCCCGGTGATTCTCCGGAATTTCACAGGATCTCCGTTTGTACGCCGCCGGGGGAGTTCCGTTTCCCCGGCGCGCGTACAGACACCATCGTATGGGACGAAGGGGGCGTTCTCATCGTGGTGATAGAAGAATGGCTGAATATAATGCGCTGATTGTAGCCTGTACCGTCATTGTTATCGGATTGCTGGCATCGCCTGCCCTGGCCGGTGAGAGCGCCCCGGGGGATATCGTTTCGGTCTGTATCGCTGGAGGATCGCAGGAGCACCCCGACATCGACGGAGATATGGTCGTCTGGGAAGACGGCAGGAACGGAGAGTCGATCTACTATTCGAGCGGCCGCGGCGGCGACGGCCAGAAGGTTGCGGGCGAGGGGACGGGGCAGAGATACCCGTCCGTCTCGGGGGATTACATCGTCTGGGAGGAGAACCGGAATATGAGCCCGGACATCAGCCTCTTCGATCTATCGACCGGCATGACGACGGCGCTCACCGACGACCCCGCCGACCAGTGGATGCCCGTCGTTCACGGGGAGCATGTGATCTGGTACGATGCCCGGGGCGGGAGCACGGATATCTGCCTCTATACTATCGAGACCGGCAGCGAGACCTTCCTCTCCTGCTCGCCGGTGACCGAATGGAAGCCCGCGCTCTCGGAGAGGTATGTCGTCTGGGAGGAGAGCACCGGGAATGGAGATATCTGGCTGTACGATATCTGGAACAGGGATAAGCAGCCGATTACGCAGGATAACTGGCGGCAGACCTACCCGTCGATATCGGGGAGCCGGATCGTCTGGGAGGACTACCGGAACGGGGCTCCCGACATCTACCTCTTCGATCTCGACAATCCTGCCGCCGGAGAGCAGAGGATCACCGACGATCCCGAATGGCAGGTCTCCCCCTCGATCGACGGAGACCTCATCGCCTGGGAGGACAAGCGGAGCGGGATCTGGAACGTTTACATCTGCGACCTCGCCGCAGGGAAGGATAGGCAGATGCCGATCATTCCTTCCGCGACCGAACAGCTCTACCCCGCCGTCAGCGGCGATCGGGTCGTCTGGCAGAACGGCCGCGGGGGAGGTTCGGACATCTACGCCTTCACCTACTTCGACGGAGCAGCCCCGGTGGCGGAGTTCTCGGCAGACCCGACCGAAGGAGGGGCGGCGCTCAACGTCTGGTTCATCGACCAGTCGGCCGGCGATCCGGACGCCTGGGAATGGGACTTCGGCGACGGGAACACCTCGACCTCGCAGTATTCGTGGCACTACTACGAGATCCCCGGGAACTACACCGTCTCGCTCACGGTGCATAACGCGTTCGGGTCCGACACCGTCACGAAGACCGATCTCATCCACGTAGATCCCCCGGAACCGCCGGTTATCCATTTCCGCGCGGAACCGTTGTCGGGGCCTGCGCCTCTTATGGTCTATTTTTACGGTGATTTACCGGACTACGCGACGGCCTGGCTCTGGGACTTCGGTGACGGCGAGACATCGCCACAACGGGACACGCGTCACCGCTATGATCGTCCCGGAGTCTATAACGTCTCCCTGACCTGTGACAACGCGGGAGCCAGCGCGACGCACACGGAGTACGGCTACATCACCGTCTATTCCGCAACTCCCACCCCAACCGTGACCCCGACGGTAACCCCGACCGTGACCCCAACCGTAACCCCGACCGTAACCCCGACCGTAACCCCGACCGTGACCCCGACCGTGACCCCGACCGTGACCCCGACCGTGACCCCGACCGTGACCCCGACTCCAACGGTTAACGTGACGCCGACCCAGACCCAGACGGCCACCCCGACACCGACACAGAAACCCGCGGGCGGCGGTGGCGGCGGAGGAGGGGGAGGAGGCGGTGGTGGTGGGGGTGGCGGCGGCTCCGCCCCGGTCAACTCCGGCTGGAGCACACCGAAGCCCACCCCCACGCCTACCCCCACCGTGACGGCGAAGCCCACTTCCCGTGAAGCCGACTCCGGCAGCCTCCACCTCGGGGAGACCGGCCTCGTCGACCAGGTCGCCAGGATCCGTTCGTCTGACGGGGTCGCGACCCTCACGATCGCGGAGGGTGTCCGGGCTGTCGATGCCGCCGGCAATCCGCTTCGTGCGGTGACCCTTGCGGCGATCGATGCGGCCGACGTGCCCGCGGCGCCCGGCGCGTACGTCTTTTCCGGGTACGCCTGCACCGCCGGGCCGGAGGGAGCGGCCTTCTCCCCGCCGGCGACGCTCTCGTTCGACTTCACAGAAGAGCAGTGGGACGCCGTCTACAACGGCAGCATGCAGGACGGGCTCATGGTGCAGCGATACAACCGGTCTGCCGGCACCTGGGAGGAGGTTCCGACAACCGTCCTCCCGGAGATTCGGAGCGTCACGGCCGAAGTCATGCACTTCAGCGCGTATGCGCTCTTTGCCGCGGCACCCGAGGACGGCGCGGCACAGGCGGTTGCCGCTGATACCGGCCGGGGATTCACGGCCCGTGAGATCCCGTATGCGCACCTCATCCCGGGCCTGCTTGCCCTCATCATCGCGGGGGCGGGGGCACTCCTCTACTTCCGGAAGGATGAGCCCTGAAACGGTTCAGAAAAAAGTGGTTGAGGGGGTTATCCTCTCCGTCTCCTTCCCGCGAGGAGGAGGAGGAGCGCCGCCCCGGCAGCCGCCGCACCGAATCCCGGTGCCGCCGTCGGGGCGGGGCTCACCGGTTCCGCGATGCCGGCCAGCCAGGCGGCACTGGTATCGGGGGAGAGGAACCGGATGCCCGCGAGGGTGTATCCGCCGGGAGCGCTGCTGGCCCCGTAGATTCCGGTGGCGGTGAACGCCGTGTCCCACAGGATCGTCCCGTCCGCATCCGTTCCGAAGACGAACCCTTCTCCGTTCCTTGCGTCCGTGCCTGCAACCACGTATCCGCCGGAGGGCCGTAACTCGACGGCGTATCCGGAGAGCCCCTCCATATTCCGGAGCCAGACCTCCTCTCCGTCTCCGTCGACGAGGCCGTACCAGTAGTTGCCCGAGTAGACGAACTGTCCGTCATCGGTCTCCTCGACATCGAAGATGATCGGGACCTGGTAGTTCTTCTGCCAGAGCGTGTTGCCGTCGGCATCCAGCCGGATGAGGAAGCCGTCCCCGATATCGTAGGTGAAGGGCGACTTCGTGCCCCCGATGACGTAGCCTCCGTCGGCGGTCACGCTCCCTGCGTTCGCGGAGAGCCCGGGGAACGTCCGGTTCCAGGCGGGCGTGCCGTCACCGTCGGTCTTTACGATGACCGCCGTCGTCTCGTTCTCCGATCCTGGCGGGTTCCAGAGCCACCCTATGGCGGCGTAGCCGCCGTCGGCGGTCTCCTCGACAGACGAGACCTTCATCCCGGGAATGGCCTGCCGCCACTCCTCCTCCCCGGCGGCACTGATCCTGATCAGGAACGAAGAACCCTGGTAGGTAGACTCCTGATCCGACCCTGACGAGGAGACGTTGAAGGCGCCGACGATGTAGCCCCCGTCAGCGGTTTCCGCAACGGCTGCTGGAGAAATTCCGGGAATGCTTGCATTCCATGCCTCGTTGCCCTCACCATCCGTCTTCACGAGCAGCAGGCTCTCGCTCACCCCGTACCTCTCCGCAAGGGTCGAGCCGAGGGCGATGAAGCCGCCGTCCGCGGTCGGCGCAACGGCGTCGAACTTGTTGTTGTTCTCCGGTGCGAACGTCACGTTCCAGGCGACCTCCGGTGAGGTCTCGCTCGCGGAGACGATCCCTGCCGGCAGCACCACCGCAATCAGCAGTGCCGCGAGGATCGCTCCCGGCTTCCAGAAGTCTCGGACATTTTCCGTCATGGAATCGATCACTGGTGCGGTTTTGCACGCAAAAAGCGTAGTGGTTCGCTCCCGACAATCCATTAATGAACGTGAACTTCCAATAACTCTAGCACGTGTTGGCGATATTCGACGGAACCTGGGTACGCCTCGGCGGTGAAGGGCGGGCGCTCTACGAGCAGGGCGGCTACGGGAGGCTCGAAGGAACCGGCCTCCGCCTCTCTCCCGAAGAGGCGCTCTACCTCATGGAGAGGAACAAGATCGACGTGAAGGACTTCGGTTTCGATGCCCTGCTCGGTCTCTTTGCCGGCCAGCCGAACTTCATCCGCAGGTATCTCGTATACCGTGACATCCGCGAGCGGGGATACGTGATCCAGCCCGGCCCGCAGGATTTCCGCGTCTTCCGCCGCGGCCACAAGCCCGGCGCGGGGAAGTCCCGGTACCTGATCCGGGTTCTCTCGGAGCGCGACATCGTCGATTTCGACCGGCTGAGCCAGGATGTGCTTGCCGCAGTCAACATGCGCAAGCAGTACCTCCTCGCGGTCGTCGACGACGAGGACGAACTGACCTACTACGAGGTGCGGGTGCAGGATCTCCCCGGGGTCGGGGAGCCTGCGGGATGCGCGACGCCGGTGGAGGCCACGCTCTTCGGGACCTACGCGCTCGCCCACCTGCCGCCGGGAACCCCGCTCGAGGAGGACTGGTACGGCAAGAGGCTCGATACCGAACGGCTGCTCCTGCGTCCGGTCGAGTCGATCTACCTCATGCGCAGACGCTGCCTCTCGATCGTGCAGGATGGAAAACGGATGACCGCAGAGCAGTTCCTCGATGCGGCGTCGGGGAAGGATGTCGAGATCCGCGAGAAAGAGCGGGTCTTCTCCGATCTGCGGGAGAAAGGTTACATCCCCCGAACGGGCTACAAGTTCGGCCACCACTTCCGTGTCTACTCGGGAAAGAAGAGCCATTCCGAGATGCTCGTTCATGCTGTTCCGTCCGGGACATCCACGCCGATGAGCGGCGTCTCCCGCTCGGTCAGGCTTGCTCACAGCGTCAAAAAGAAGATGTTGTTTGGCTGCATATATAACAGCGATATCAGATACGTCGAATTCGCCCGAATAAAACTGTGAGCGTCAGTACATGCATTCAGAAGTGAACCCGTGGTCGAATAGCCAGACCGTTGATGTGGATCGACTCTTTGCCGAGTTCGGCATCGAGCCGGTCAGTGAGGTCGCACGAAGGCTTCCCGAAGTACCGTCGTTTATGCGCAGGGGTATCGTCGTCGGGCACCGGGACTACAGCCTGGTGGCCGATGCAATCCGGAACCGCACCCCGTTTCACGTGCTGACCGGGTTCATGCCCTCGGGTCTCCCGCACCTCGGGCACCTGATGGTCATGAAAGAGGTCGTCTGGCACGTCCGGCAGGGCGGGAACGGCTACGTCGCCATCGCCGACCGGGAAGCGCACGCTGTCCGCGGCATCTCGTGGGAGAAGTGCCGCGAGTACGGGAAGGAGTACCTCAAAGCCCTCTATGCGCTGGGATTCGAGGGTAAGACCTACTACCAGAGCAGGAACGACCGCTTGAAAGACCTCGCGTTCGAGGCGTCCACGAAGGTGAACTTCTCGGAGCTCGCTGCGATCTATGGGTTCGGGCCGGAGACATCGCTCTCCCACGCCGTGAGCGTCATCACCCAGGTCGCCGACATCCTCTTCCCGCAGCTCGATGCCGGCCCTGCGCCGACGATCGTCCCGGTCGGCCTCGACCAGGACCCGCACATCCGGCTCACCCGGGACGTGGCCTACAAACTCAGGCAGTTCACGGTCGAGGATCGCGGCGACCATATCAGCGTCCGGTCGAAGAACGCTCCCGAGGAGGCTATCGAGGCGGTGCACCGCGCCTTCCCCGGCTCGAAGAAGTACGCGGGCCACGTCGATGTCAAGGGCCTTCCGAAGGCCCGGGTGGAGGACGCCGTCCGCGAGATCGAGATCGCTCACGGCGGGTTCGGGTTCTACCTCCCCTCGTCGACCTACCACATCTTCATGCCCGGGCTCCAGGGCGGGAAGATGTCGAGCAGCGTGCCCGAGAGTTCGTTCGGGTTCTACGAGTCCGACAAATCGATCAAGAAGAAGGTCATGGCGGCGATGACCGGCGGGCGGATGACGCTCGAGGAGCAGAAGCGTCTCGGGGGCGAGCCGGACGCCTGCTCGGTCTATCTCCTGAATCTCTTCCACATGCTCGAGGACGACGTGGAACTCGCCGACCTGCGCCGCCGGTGCGAGAGCGGCGAACTCACCTGCGGGCAGTGCAAAAAGGAGACGCTGGAGCGCGTGAATGCGTTTCTTTCGGAGTTGCGGGATAAGATGGATGCGGTCGAGCATCTTGCAGAGGAGGTGTGACGGTGGAACTGACGCTGAACGAGAAGAGGCTCCTGGTTGCCCTGGGGCCGATGGGATCGGCCGACGCGGCCGTCCTTGCGGAGAAGATGGATACCCGCCGGGAAGCGGTGGTGCAGTACGCGAACCTCGCCGGTGATCGGGGGCTCGTCGACGTGGAGAAGCATGTCGCCCGGCGGTATGTCCCGACGGAGGAGGGCCGGGCCTACATGGGAAAGGGCCTCCCCGAGCGGCAGGTGCTCGATAGTTTCGAGGAGACGATCCCGATGCGCGATCTCCAGAGCCACCCGCTTGCGAAGATCGCCATCGGCTGGATGCGCAAGAAGGGCTGGATTGCGATCACGGGCGGGGTTGTGCAGAAGACCGGCAAGACCGCTCCGGGCCCCGACGAAGCCGCGTTTGCCCGGCTCGCCGAAAAGGGCGAGATCGCCGACGGCGAGGGGGTTGCCGATCTCGCGAAGCGCGGGCTCGTCGAGGAGGAGGAGACCGTCGCCTACACCGTCTCGATGACGACCCGCGGCCGCGAACTCCTGAGCCAGGGCCTCGACCTCCGGGAAGAGGTGGGGACGCTCACCCGCGAGCAGATCCTCTCCGGCGAGTGGAAGACTCTCCCTCTCCGGCGCTACGACGTCACGAAACTCCCGAAACGTGCCTATCCGGGAAAGGTTCATCCCTACCAGCGCATCATCGACGAGATGCGCGGCATCCTCTTCGATATGGGGTTCGAGGAGATGTCGGGCGGGATCGTCCAGAGTTCGTTCTGGAACTTCGACGCCCTCTTCCAGCCGCAGGACCACCCGGCGCGGGAGATGCAGGACACCTTCTTCCTCGGCGAGCGCCGGCCGCTCCCGGCGGGATACGAGCGCGTCCGCGACATGCACGAGCACGGCGGCGGAACCTCGTCGACCGGGTGGGGAGGCACCTGGAGCGCCGAGAAGGCGGAGCAGTGCGTGCTCCGGACACACACGACGAGCCTCTCGATCCAGCACCTCGCAGCGCACCCGAAGCCGCCGGTCAGGGCGTTCTGCATCGGCCGGGTCTACCGGCGGGAGGCGATCGATCCCACCCACCTCGCGGAGTTCGAACAGCTCGAGGGGATCGTGATGGACGAAGACGTCAACCTGCGCCACCTCCTTGGGTTCTTGAAGGAGTTCTACGCCAAGATGGGCTTTGAGAAGGTCCGGTTCCGGCCCGGCTACTTCCCCTACACCGAGCCCTCCGTGGAGCCGGAGGTCTACGTCGACGGGCTCGGCTGGGTGGAGCTCGGTGGGTCGGGCATCTTCCGCCAGGAGGTGACCGAGCCCTTTGGAATCGAGCACCCGGTGCTCGCGTGGGGTCTCGGGATCAGCCGGGTGGCGATGCTCCGGCTCGGGCTGCGGGATCTCCGGCAGCTCTACCGGAGCGACGTCGAGTGGGTCCGGGATACGCCCACCTACGGCGGGAGGCGGTAATATGGCAATCATCACGCTACCCTACCGGTACCTGGAACGGCTGGCCGGCACCGACCGGCAGACGATCATCGACCGCGTTCCGATGATCGGGGCCGACATCGAGCGGATCGAGGAAGACCACGTGGACGTCGAGTTCTTCCCGAACCGCCCCGACCTCTACTCGCCCGAGGGTGTCGCCCGGGCGATGCGCGGGTTCCTCGGAATCGAGGAAGGGCTTCCGAACTACACCGTCCGCCCCTCCGGGATCACCTTCTCGGTCGACCCGAACCTTGCCGATATCCGGCCGTTCCTCGGCTCGGCCGTGATCCGGAACGTCAACCTCGACGAGGAGGGGATCGAGAGCCTGATGGCCCTCCAGGAAGCCCTCCACTGGGCGGTCGGGCGCGGGCGGGGCAAGGTGGCGATCGGCGTCCACGACCTCGATGCAGTCACGCCGCCGTTCCGCTACGTCGCCTCCCCCCGGAACCGCTCCTTCGTCCCGCTGGACTTCGAGCGGGAGATGACGATGGACGAGATGCTCGCCGACCACCCGAAGGGCCGGGACTACGCCCACCTGGTGGAGAACTTCGATAAGTTCCCGCTGATCGTCGATGCCGAGAACCGGGTGCTCTCCTTCCCGCCGATCATCAACGGCGAGCTGACGCGGGTCACGGCGGCGACGAAGAACATCCTGCTCGACTGCACCGGAACCGATAGAAAAGCGGTGATGACGGCGGTGAACATCATCTGCACGGCGCTCGCCGAGGCCGGGGCGACGGTCGAGACCGTCACCGTCGAGGGAGAGGAGATGCCGACGCTTGCGCCGGTAGAGCGGGTCGTCTCGGTCGGGGAGTGCTCCCGCCTCCTCGGCCTCTCCCTCACACCGGAGGAGATGTCGCGGCTTCTCCGGCGGATGCGCTTTGACGCCGAACCCGACGGCGCTTCAAGGGTTCGGATCCTCGTCCCCTGCTACCGCTCGGACATCCTCCACGACTGGGATATCTTCGAGGACGTGGCGATCGCCTACGGCATCGAGAACTTCGATGCCGCCCTCCCGGCGACCTCCACGGTCGCACAGGAGCACCCGATCAGTGCCATCACGGGAGCGGTCCGGTCGGTGATGACCGGTCTTGGGTACCTCGAGGCGATCCCGTTCACCCTGACAAACGAGCGGGTGCTGTATACGAACATGCAGCGGGAGCCCGCGCCCGGAACGCTCCGGCTGCTCCACCCGATCAGCGAGGAGCAGACGGTGGTCAGAACCGATCTCCTCCCCCTGCTGATGGAGATGCTCCAGGCAAACAAGCACCGCGAACTCCCGCAGAGGCTCTTTACGGTGGGCGATGTGGTCGCGGACTGCGTCACCTCCCAGATGGCCGCGGCGGTGAGCATCCATCCGGCGGCCGACTTCTCGGAGGCCTACGCGGCGGCGGACGTCCTCTGCCGGGAACTCTCGCTCACCTACACGGTCGCCGAGTCGGCCGACCCGGCGTTCCTCGACGGCCGCCGCGGGGATATCGTCGTCGACGGAAAAATAGTCGGGGTCTTCGGAGAGATCCACCCCGCCGTTCTCGGGGCGTTCGACCTCGAGCACCCGGTCGCGGCGCTCGCGCTCGATCTCAGAGCCGTACCGGGATACCCCGCCCTGCCAGATACTCCTTGACCTGGCGGACGGTGAACTCGCCGTAGTGGAAGACGCTTGCCGCGAGGCAGGCGTCGGCCTTTCCTTCCGTGAATCCGTCGTAGAAGTGGTCGAGCGTCCCCACGCCGCCGCTCGCGACCACCGGGATGCCGACCGTCTCCGAGACTGCTCTCGTGATCGGGATATCGAACCCTTCCTTCGTCCCGTCGGTCTCCATGCTGGTGAGCAGGATCTCGCCCGCCCCGCGCTCCTCCGCCTCTCTCACCCAGGCGACGGCGTCAAGCCCCGTGCCCCGGCTCCCGCCGTGGGTCACGACCTCGTACCAGCACACCTGGCCGCCGGGGAGGGTTATCGGCGTCTTTCCCGGTGCCGTCTCGTAGTTGCGCCGGACGTCGACGGCGACGACGATGCACTGGGTGCCGAACCGCTCTGCGCCCTGCGAGATCAGGTTCGGGTCGGCGACGGCGCTCGAGTTGATGCTCACCTTGTCCGCGCCCGCCCGGAGGATCTGCTTCATATCCTCGATCGTCCGGATGCCGCCGCCGATGGTGAGCGGGAGAAAGAGCTGGTCGGCCGCCCGCTGCACGACGTCGATGATGGTGCCCCGGTCTTCCCTGGTGGCGGTGATGTCGAGGAAGACCACCTCGTCCGCGCCCTGCTCGTTGTAGCGCTGGGCGAGTTCCACGGGATCGCCCGCATCGCGCAGGCCGACGAAGTGCGTGCCCTTGACCACCCGCCCGTCCTTGAGGTCCAGGCAGGGGATGATCCGCTTGGTCAAAACCATGCGTAGTGGTTTTGAGGCGGAGATGATGAGGGTTTGGTATGTGCGACTGGCCGAAGGTGCGATGTTCCTCTGGAACAGAGCTGGAGCACCGGTAGGAACGACGTTCCATGGGAACGGAGTTCGAGCACCGGAGGTGCGAGGTGCGGGGGCAGGAGCAGGAGAAAACGCGTAGCGTTTTCGACTTGCGAAGTTTCGTTGGAACCGGAGCACGAACACAGGAGGAGCGGGTTGGAGACAGGGGAGGGGGGATGCTCCCCCCTCCCCGTCAGCCCCTCCCCCAATGGCGATATCCGGTGGAGATCCGTTTCCGCTTTTTGCGACAGGATAATGGCTGAACGCTTTGGGGATGCTCCTGAAGGGTATCCGTCAATAGCGGTTGCACATACACGCGGGCGAACCCGATCCCCTGGAGCCCGTGCTGCTCCCCTACTTTTAAGTACTCACGAAAGACACCTTTACAGGCAAACCGGAGAATATCCGGGCGGGATAACCGGTCTGGTGGTTTTTATGGAGTCTGGAGACCTAAAAATTGCGTGGGCGCGGCAGTACATGCCGGTGCTCTCGTCCATTCGGAAGCGTTTTGTCGAGGAGAAGCCGTTCTCCGGCATGACTATCGGCATGGCCCTGCACGTCGAGGCGAAGACCGCGGTGCTGGTCGAGACGCTCGCAGCAGGTGGCGCCGAGGTATACATCACGGGGTGCAACCCCCTCTCGACCCAGGACGACGTCTCGATGGCGCTCGATACCCGGGAACGGATTCACTCCTACGCCCGCCGGGGCGCCAACGTCGAGGAGTACTATGCGGCCATCGACCGGGTGCTCGACGCCCGCCCCGCGATCACCATCGACGACGGGATGGACCTGATCCACCGCATCCACACCGAGCGGCGGGAGGTGCTTGACTCGATCATCGGCGGGTGCGAGGAGACCACGACCGGCATCCACCGGCTCCGCGCGATGGCGCAGGACGGGGCGCTCAGGTTCCCGGTCGTCGCCGTCAACGACACCCCGATGAAGCACTTCTTCGACAACGTCCACGGCACCGGCGAGAGTTCGCTCGCGTCGATCATGATCACCACAAACATCCTCATCGCCGGAAAGCGGTTCGTCGTCGCCGGCTACGGCTACTGCGGCCGGGGGCTCGCGCAGAAGGCCCGGAGCCTCGGCGCCCGCGTCATCGTGACCGAAGTCGACCCCCGGCGTGCGCTCCAGGCGCACATGGACGGGTTCGACGTCATGACGATGGACGAGGCGGCAGCGCTCGGCGATATCTTCGTCACCACCACCGGCAACACCAGCATCCTCACCGAACAGCACTTCAAGAGCCTGAAGGACGGGGCGATCCTCGCGAACGCCGGCCACTTCAACGTCGAGATCGACGTCGACTGGCTCGCGTCGCACGCTGACTCCACCGTCCACCGGGACGGCATCGACACCTACGTGCTCGGCGGGAAGGCCGTCCACGTCCTTGCCGAAGGAAGGCTCGTGAACCTCGCGACGCCGAAGGGCATGGGCCACCCCGTCGAGGTCATGGACCTGAGTTTTGCCGTCCAGGCGCTCTCCGCCGAGTTCATCGCGAAGCACGGCCGCGAACTCGCTCCCGGCGTGCACGACGTCCCGTCCGCAATCGACGAGGCCGTGGCACGGCTGAAACTCGACGCGCTCGGCCTCTCGATCGACCGGCTGACGGCCGAGCAGGAGACCTACATGAGCAGCTGGACGATTGGGACGTAAAACACTCTTCTTTTTTTCACCGTAACTACTCGTGCAAGGTCCGGAACCTGCTCGCCGCCAGGTTTCTCCATCGCGATTCATGCCGCACTCCGGCCATCTCTACCGGTGGCTGATCGTTCGACCCGTGGCCGCCGTTCGGCACGATGACCCTGCCCCAAATTCCTGCATCCCCTGCTCCGGCAGCACAACATGTTTTTATACTCGCCAGGCACGTAAACCAAATTTCCTTTATTTGGGCGCCAAATCAGCTAAATTAAATATACCGTGCCGCAATCCTCTATAGCAAGGTGTCATTATGAAAGCATCAACCCCGGCAACCCTTGTTGCCCTGACCCTCATGATCATCGCCGGCCTCCTGGTTGCAGGATGCACGACCGCTCAGCAGGCGCCCGAGCAGACCACCCTGACCGTCTTTACGGCCGCATCGCTCACGGGGGCCTTCACGGATATCGGCAAAGCCTACGAGGCAGAGAACGGAAACGTCAGGATCGATCTGGTCTTCGACGGATCGCAGGCCCTCCGCACCCAGATTGAGCAGGGAGCGAACCCCGATATCTTCGTCTCCGCGAGCACGAAGCACATGAAGGCCCTCCAGGACGGCGGGTTCATGGATGACGGTACCGTGGCGCCGTTCCTCGGGAACAGCATGGCCCTGATCGTCCCGGCCGACAACCTGGCAAATGTCACCGGTCTGGCCGACCTGGCTGAACCGGGGACAAAGATCGTCATCGGCACCAAAGACGTCCCCTTCGGCGACTACACCCGGCAGGTGCTCGATAAGATGGCCGCCGACCCCGCATACGGCCCGGCTTACCGGGACGCCGTGATGGAGAACGTCATCTCCGAGGAGACGGCGGTGAGCTCCGTGGTGCCCAAACTGACGCTCGGCGAGGCGGACGCGGCGTTCGTCTACAAGTCCGACGTCTCGAAGGACGACCTCGAGAAGGTGACGCGGATCGAGGTTCCGGCGGAGTACAACGTCATGGCCACGTACCCGCTCGGCATCCTTGCGGAGTCGCCGCACAGGGCCGAAGCGGAGTCCTTCATAGCGTTCGTCCGGGGCCCGGACGGCAGCGCCATCCTGACCGAGTATGGATTCGACCCCATTCCGGCAGAGTCCTGAGGTGACCCGGCCCGAAGGTGGCCTGGCGCGAGTCTCGAGGGCGGGTCTTGCCCTCCTCGTCGCCGCCCTCGTCGCCCTCTTCCTCCTCTTCGTCACGCTGCCGGTCGCCTCGCTCTTCCTGCGCATATCGCCTGAGGCGTTCCTCCGGTCGCTCGCCGAACCGGTGGTGCTCGACGCGCTCTCCCTCTCGCTAGCCACCGCGACGGTGAGCACGGCGATCGTCGTCGTCTTCGGGACGCCGCTTGCCCTGGTGAATGCCCGGCACGACTACCCGGGGAGGGCGATCGTCGATACGCTCACCGATCTCCCCATCGTCCTGCCGCCGGCGGTGGCGGGCATCGCACTCCTCATGGCGTTCGGCCGCCGGGGCGTGGTCGGGCAGTACCTCGACCAATTCGGTATCAGCATCGCCTTCACCACGGTCGCGGTGATCCTCGCGCAGGTCTTCGTGGCCTCGCCGTTCTACATCCGGCAGGCGAGGGCGAGTTTCGAGGCGGTCGACCGCATCTACGAGGATGCGGCCCGGACGCTCGGGGCATCCCCCATGAAGGTCGCCCTCCGGGTCACCATCCCGCTTGCTTGGGGCGGGCTCATCTCGGGTGCGATACTCTCGTTCGCCCGGGCGCTCGGGGAGTTCGGCGCCACGATCATGTTTGCCGGAAACTTCCAGGGACGAACCCAGACGATGCCGCTTGCCATCTACACGACGATGCAGGGCGACCTCGATGCCGCGATCAGCCTCGCGATCGTCCTCGTCGTGATATCGTTTGCGGTGATCGCCGCGGTGAAGATCATGACCCGGCGGAGGCTCTGATGCTCTCGTTCTCTGCCGTCCGGCAACTCCGCGACTTCACTCTCGACGTCACGCTCTCGGTCGGGTGCGGGGAGACCCTCGTCCTCGTCGGCGAGAACGGGGCGGGCAAGTCCACGGTGCTGAACCTGATCTCCGGCATCCTCACCCCTGACCGTGGGGAGATCGTCCTCGGGGAGAGGAGGCTCTACTCAGGCGAGGAGGGGATCGACGTCCCCGCCGAGAGCCGGAAGGTCGGCCACCTCTTCCAGTCTTACGCCCTCTTCCCGCATATGACCGTCTTTGAGAACGTGGCGTTCGGCCTCCGCTGCCGGAAGGTCTCGCGGCCGGAGATCGCGTTCTCCGTGACGAACCAGCTCCGCGCGATGAACCTCGCCGATCTTGCGGACGTCAACGTCGGCAGGCTCTCGGGCGGGCAGCGGCAGCGGGTGGCCCTCGCCCGGGCGCTGGTGCTCGACCCGGACATCCTCCTCCTCGACGAACCGCTCGCCGCCGTCGATATGCGGGCGCAGGCTGCGATGCGAATGGAACTCCGCGACCGGATACGGAGCGCCGGCATCCCCTGCATCGTCGTCACCCACAACCTCCGCGACGCCCTCGAACTCGCCGATCGCCTCTGCCTCCTCGAAGAAGGGAACGTGGTGGCCGAGGGTGCGCCGGAGGAGGTGCTCGGCATGCAGGATAACGGGTTCATCGCGAGTTTTGCCGGGTCGGAACCCCACAACGGCTTTATGCCCCGGGCGTCTATCACTGGTCATAGCCGGAGGCTGCCGGACTCCCGGCCCCTCGGATGACGACCATGAAGAAGCAGGGATATGTTCTCCTCCTCGCACTGCTCGCGGCGATCTCTCTCGTGCCGGGTTCGGCCGCGGGCGGGGAGATCCCCATCAACTACTCGTTCAACGAGTCGCACGCGGAGATATACCAGCAGATGCTTGAGCAGAACGCCTCCGTCGGCGAGTATTATGAGCAGGTCTGCCCCGAGTTCCTGGAGAGCATGCCCCCGGAGACGAGGGCGCATCTCTACAACACGACGATGGCGCGGCAACGGCCTCCTGGTGCCGACGGGGAATTTGTGCCGCCCCTGATAATGGGAAAAGTCGCCATCGCCACCGCCTCGCCCGTGACCTCGGTGTGCGGGGTACCCATCCCGATTGTGGGTATCGCCATCCTCGGCCTCGCTGGTATCATCATCCTTGCCCTGCTCGCAGCGGTCGCTCTCATCCTGGAGCGGATCCGTAACCGGAACGAGTGAGTTTCACTGCGCCCGGCGCGCCGGGCCGCGTGCGCAGTAGAGATACTCCTGCGCGTATCCGGCATACTCCCCGAAGTAGTCCCGGCTAAATCTCCGGATCCGCTCGTACTCCGCCGGGGTGCAGTTTTTGCCGCCAAGATCGGGGAGATACGTCTCCCCCACGATCCGGCGTATCCAGACATCGACCGGGAACGCCTCGAAGAATCCGAACGCAAAGAGGAGCACGCAGTCCGCCGCCTTCGGTCCGACGCCCTTTAACTGCATCAGCGCCTGCCGCGCCTCCTCGAACGGAAGGGCGGCGATCCGCTCCGCCCAGTCCGGGTGCTCCGCCGCATATCCGGCAGCCTCGCGAACGTAGTCCGTCCGGTAGCCGAGTTTGCAGTCCCATAAGTCCCCGTGCGGAACCCCGGCGAGCACCTCCGGCTCCGGGAACGCGTATGCCCTGCCGGAGGGTTCGTCTATCGGTCTCCCGTAGCGTTCCGCCATCAGGGCGACCCGCCGCTTCACCGCCGGGATGTTCGTGTTCGTGGCGCAGAGATACGAGGCCAGGCACTCCCACGGAGATTGTCTGACCAGGCGGAGCCCCCTGCACTCCCGGACGGCGGCGCCGATAGCCGGGTCGCGGTCGATCGACGAGAGGATCCCGGGAAGGTCCTGGTCGAGCCGGAAGTAGTCGCGGACGAACCCTGCATCCGCCCCGGTAAATGTGAGCCGGTTTGTATCCTGCCGTATCCTGACGGCCCGGCCGCCGGCGACGCCCTGCCACCACCCGTCCGCCTGCTCCCAGCGGAACGCCTGCCCGCAGGAGAGCGTCAGGTCGAGGTCGAACGGCTGGTCGGGCCGGAGTTGTATCGTCGTCATGGCCGGCGGCGCCGCCGGGTAAAAAAGAGGTTATTCTTTCTTCTCATCCTTCATCTGCTGGTAGACGCAGGACTGAACGTCCTGGCCCAGTTTCCCGATCGCGTCCGCCCGGCAGCGTGCGCAGTGGCGCATCTGCTTGATGTACGGGGCGCACTGATCCTGCATCTCCCGCTTCTCCTTCGACGTCGGGGGGGTGATGTCGGCGAACTTGTACTGCGGGATGAGCGGGATGACATTGAAGGTGAACGCCCCCATCTCCCCGACCTTCTTTGCGATCTCGGGGATGTGCTCGTCGTTGATCCCGGGGATGTAGACGGTGTTGATCTTGACGAACATCTTCTTCGCGACCGCCATCTCGATCCCCTTCATCTGCTGGGAGAGGAGGAGTTCGGCCGCCTCGCGCCCGTGGTACTTCTTCCCGTCGTACTCGACCCAGGAGTAGATCTTCTCGCCGATAGCAGGGTCGACGGCGTTGAGCGTGACCGTGACGTTCCCGACGTCGTACTTCGCGAGTTCCTCGATCGACTCGGGAAGCGCGAGACCGTTCGTGCTGATGCACATGATCAGGTGCGGGAACTCCTCGTGGATCAGCCGCAGTGCCTCGAAGGTCTCCGGGTTTGCGAGCGGTTCGCCCGGCCCCGCGATCCCGACCACCTTCACGTACGGGTACTCCTTGACGACGTTCCTGACGAGATCGAGCGCCTCCTCCGGGGCGAGCACCCTGCTCGTCACGCCCGGCCGGCTCTCGTTCACGCAGTCGAAGTCCCGTATGCAGTAGTTGCACTGGATGTTGCACTTCGGGGCGACGGGGACGTGACACCGCCCGAAGGCGTGGCACGCTTTATCGGAGTAGCAGGGGTGCTCGCTGATCTTGCGCAGCTGCTCCGGATCGTAAGGAACCTCCCTGCCCTGGACCGTCGCGGTCCGATACTCGTCGGCCATATGACAGATCTATGTGCCGGAGGATATTATATACTGATGGTTGCCGGTCTGCCCGGGTGGGCCGGGGAAAAAATAGTGGGGTCAGGCCGTTTCCTGGCTGAGGTCGAACGGGAGGTGTTCCTTGCCGGCCTCCTGCGTATCCCGCTCCGGCTCCATACCAAACCGTTCCTCCGCGGCTTTCAGGATCCGGCCGAGCATCTCGGCGTAGGTCAGGCCCGCGTACTTCGCCATCCTGGCGAGGTGACCGTCCCAGCACCAGCCGGGGTTCGGGTTGACCTCGAGGAGTTTCGGGTTGCCGTGCTCGTCGAGCCGCCAGTCGAACCGGCAGTAGTCGCGGCACTCCAGGCGTTCGAAGAGGGCGAGGCAGCACCGCACGATCACCTTCTCGATCTCCTCGGGGAGATCCGCCGGCTTTGAGGTGATCTTCCAGTACGGCGAGTCCGGGAGCCACTTCGCCTCGTAGCCGCAGATGCGGGGGAGATTCGGCGGCAGCGCGGAGTAGTCCTCCTCGATGACGGGCAGCACCATGCTGTATCCCGACGGATTCCCGATGATCCCGACGCTGATGTCTTTTCCCGTGAGGAACTCCTCGACGAGGAGCGAGCGGTCGTAGCCGAGCGTCATCCGCAGCGTATTGATGATGTCGGAGAGTTCCTCGATGGAGTGGGCGATGCTCTCTTGCGTGATGCCGAACGAGGAGTCGCCGGCGTTCGGCTTGACGATCGCCGGGAACTGCATCCCGACGTCGTAGGTGCGGTCGCCGGGGGTGATGAAGCAGGCGTCCGGCACCGGGATCCCCATCTCCTTCGCAATCCCGCGCACGAGCGATTTGTCGTAGCAGAACGCGAGCGACTGCGGCCCGGCTCCCGTGTACGGGATCCCGTACATATCGAGGAGCGCCGGCACGTGGAGTTCTTTCCTCGCGTCGTTGTTGAACCCCTCGTCGCAGAGGTTGAAGACGTAGTCCACCTTCCCCTTCAGCCGCGGGAGATCCTGGATCAGCGTCTCGTGTTTGCAGAGGTAGGTGAACCGGTAACCGGGCAGTTCCCGCAGCGCCGCCTTCATCTGGTCGATGGTGTAGAAGTCGTCGTCGTCGAAGGTGCAGGAGGGTTTCAGGGCGTCGGGCCTTGCCGGGTCGCCGAGGAGCACCGCGACGTGTTTTGCCGTCTCCCGGCCTTTCGTCTTCGTCGCAGACCATTCCTTCCTGACCTGCGCGGTGACGATGTGGCGGCGCTCCATCATGCCGAGATCCTGGTTGCGCTGCGACTCGGTCGCGATCTCGTGGAAGGCGATGCCTGAGAACCCCGCCTTCTCAAGGAGCCGCCGGAGCGCCTCTGGGGTGTAGAGGTGCTCGGCGTAGAACTGGTCGGCCACGACGCCCTTCTCGACGTCGGTGATCACCTCGCGGGATATCAGGCGCTGGTCGTCGAACGAGAGCGATCTCTCGCGGCAGACGAACATGGCGTCGTCGATCCACTCCCACGACCTCGGCTGGAAGTGTTCTTTTAAGTACTCGCCGTCGGCGACGTCCAGGAGCACCCGGCCCCAGGGTTTGAGGATGCGCCGGATCTCGGTGAGGATCCGGAGATCCTCCTCGACGGAGTCGAAGTAGCCGAAACTGTTCCCGAGGATGAGGACGACGTCGTAGGTGTCGGTGCGGTACGGGAGCCGCCGGGCGTCTCCCTCCCGGAACCGGATGGGAAGCCCCTCTTTCTTCGCGGTCGACCGGGCCCGCTGGATCAGGTAGTGCGACTGGTCGAGGCCTTCGGCGCTGTAGCCCCTGCGCGCGAGTTCGAGGGTGTGCCTGCCCTGGCCACAGCAGAGATCGAGGACTTTTTCGTGGGGCTGGAGGTGCAGAACCCGGGCGATCCGGTCGATCTCCCGCTCGGTGATCCGCGGGTCGTCGACGACGTCGCCGTCGGTCTTTAAGTAGAGGCGATTGAAGATTCCTCTCCACCAGTCGGGTTTTACATGGTCTTCAAGGTTCGGGACCGGACCGATTGTTCTCCTGTCCCGGTGTTTCCCCTTGCGTCTGCTATCGGGAGGCTCGTCGGTGTGGACCTCGTCGATCATGCCGGCCCACTCCCCCCGGCTTCGTTTCCGGAATAGAACCGGTATCCTGCCGGGTTGCAAAAGAGAACGGTTATCCTGTACATAGTTGGATGATCTTTCGATAGGATGGTATCGATAAAAGCATTGCGTCGCGCACCTCCCTCCCGGGGGAAACCGGCACATTGGAGAAGCCTTCTCCGTCCCGGGCATCCCGGCCACGCAGAGGCCGGCGAAGGACGGGTCATGCCGCCCCGGATCCCCGAGACGCATCTATTATATGCAGGCAGGTAGT
This sequence comes from Methanoculleus horonobensis, assembly GCF_001602375.1. Taxonomy (NCBI): domain Archaea; kingdom Methanobacteriati; phylum Methanobacteriota; class Methanomicrobia; order Methanomicrobiales; family Methanomicrobiaceae; genus Methanoculleus; species Methanoculleus horonobensis. The sequence continues at coordinate 82,622 of NZ_BCNY01000014.1, forward strand.
TGTGTATGTGCAGACTCTATCTGCATGGTTGAAGTATATGGAAGAGAGATACCCCCGCAGGGGCCCCCGATCGTATGACGACCGTCCCCGCGAGTTCCACAAGGCGGTCTGTTCCGACTGCGGCAAAGAGTGCGAAGTTCCTTTCACGCCCACGGAGGGTCGGCCGGTCTACTGCCTCGACTGCCTCCCGAAGCACAGGAAACCCCGGTTCTGAGTAGCCAGTATGAATTCTGTTTCCAGAAGTGAGTGAAGTTCCAATGGAAGAGAGATACCCCCGCAGGGGCCCCCGTTCTTACGACGACCGCCCCCGCGAGTTCCACAAGGCAGTCTGCGCTGACTGCGGCAAAGAGTGCGAAGTTCCTTTCAAGCCTACGGAGGGTCGGCCAGTCTACTGCCGCGACTGCCTCCCGAAGCACAGAAAACCCCGATTCTAACCCTTTTTTACCTGATAACGCCGTCACACGATGAGCCTCCTTCGCATCAGCCTGATGGCGAGGACGAAGAAGATCATGGTAGCCACCGCTATCCAGGCGAGATTGAGGAGGTTTACCGGCGAGAACGCCGAGAGCGTGATTGCCCGGTTGAAGCCGACGACGTGCGTGAGCGGCAACGTGGCGAGGGCGAAGTACTGGATCGGTTCGGGCAGGAGGTCGAGCGGGAAGAACGTCCCCGAGAAGAGGAACATCGGGGTGATGAAGAGGAACGAGGGGTAGTTCAGCGCGTCGATGCTCGGGGTGATCGCGGTGAAGCACATCGCGATGCCTGCAAAGAGGAGGCCGGCGAGGAACGCGAAGGGTATGAGGAGCAGGGACGACGGCATGGAGACGACGTTAAAGAGGAGGAGCACGGGGAGCATCAGCGTGGCGTAGATCATCCCCCGGGTGGCGCCCCAGATCATCTCCCCTGCGATCACCTCGTCGATGCCGACCGGGGTTGCGATGATGGCGTCGAACGTCTTCTGGTAGTACATCCGGACGAACGAGGAGTAGGTACACTCGAAGAAGGCCGAGTACATCACCGATATCGAGACGAGGGCGGGTGCGATGAAGACGGGGTAGGGGATCCCGTCGACCGCCTCGATGTAGGTTCCGAGACCGAACCCCAGCGCCAGGAGGTAGAGGACCGGCTCGATGAAGGGCGGGATGAAGTTCACCCGGTAGGTCCTGAGGAAGGCGTCCCAGTTCCTCCGCCAGACGCTCTGTACTCTCGCGGTGATATCGATCATCGCTCACTCCCGCAGGCTCCGGCCGGTCAGCCGCAGAAAGACGTCCTCGAGGGTTGCCGGCCGGACCGTCACCGCCGCCTCGTGCCGGCAGACCTCGAGCAGTTCGCGTGCGACGTCATTCGGGTGATCCGTGAAGACCTGGATCACGTCGCCGGCAGGGTCGTAGTTCAGCCCGAGCTCGTCCAGGTGGGCAACCACCTTCTCCGTCCGCTCGACCTCGACGACGTCGTTTCCCGCGTGCTCCCGGATGAGGTCCGCCGGGGCGCCCTCGACGAGGATTCTGCCGTGCTCCATGATCACCAGCCGGTCGCAGAGGCGTTCCGCTTCGTCGAGGTAGTGGGTGGTGAGGACGAGGGTGTTTCCTTCGGCCCGGAGACTCCGGAGTTTCTCCCAGATCAGGTGCCGCGCCTGCGGATCGAGCCCGATGGTGGGTTCGTCGAGGATGAGCAGTTCCGGTTCGTTGACGAGAGCCCGGGCGATGATCAGCCGCCGTTTCATCCCGCCCGAGAGGTTGTCGACCAGGACGTCGCGTTTCTCCTCGAGCTGCATGAACGCGAGGAGTTCGTCGGCCCGCTTCTCCGCCGTTCGTTTCGGGATGCCGAAGTAGCGGGCGTAGACCAGCAGGTTCCGGTAGGCCGAGAAGTCCGGGTCGAGGTTGTTCTCCTGCGGCACCACCCCGAGACGGCTCTTGATCCGGCGGTGGTGGGTATCCACGTCCATCCCGAAGACCTCCAGGGTGCCGCCGGATTTGGGGGAGATGCACTGGATCATCTTCATGGTCGTTGTCTTTCCCGCTCCGTTCGGGCCGAGAAACCCGAAGACTTCCCCTTCTCTGACCCGGAAGGCGATATGGTCGACCGCGACGAGGTCTCCGAACCGCTTCAAGAGGTCGTGCGCTACGATGACGTCACCGATCGTCTCTCCTCCCGAAGGGTCAGTGGAGTCGTGCGACTACAACATTCTTTCGCTCACCCTTCTGCCGCGCCGGCGGTTCCCGGCCGGGATGCATGCCGGATCGCAGGCGATCCGGGCCGGAATTCCGGTCTACGGGACGGAGCCTCCGCAGCCTTTTTGCCCGGCAGCGTAAACCGCTCTTATCCGCACGTGTGGAGTCGCAGCGAAACCATGATCGACAATTCCAGGGAGACGGGAGGGGTCTTCTCCCCTCCGGAGACCGTATACGTCGGTTCGTCGGGGTGCCGCGGGCGGGGCGTCTTCGCCCGCAGGGATCTTGCGGCCGGCGAGTTGATCGAGACCTGTCCGGTGGTCGTGCTCGGGGGGGCGGACGAGCAGGAACTTCTCGATAAGACGCACCTCTTCGACTACTACTTCGCGTGGGGGGAGCTCGCCGCCGTGGCGCTGGGCTACGGGTCGCTCTACAACCACTCCTACCACGCGAACGCGGATCACGTCTGCGATCTCCTCCAGGGCGCGATCCGCATCTCCGCCCACCGCCCCATCTCGAAGGACGAGGAGATCACCATCAACTACGGCGGGCCGGCGGACTGTCCCGATCCCGTCTGGTTCGATGCGGAGGAGTGATCCTGACGGCTGGAGCCGCGGCGATCCGCCCCTCAGCCCTCTTTTCGCTCCGGGTTATCCCCGGGAGAGAGCGGTCTTTCCCGGTATCCCGAACCGGGTGCCGGTACCTCGCCCTATCCTTCCCGGGCAGTTCCGGGCCGTCTGACGAAATCTCCAGTGGAAATCAAGGGGTTTGCACGATCCTCCTCATATCGTAGAGATTCTCTCGATCCTCCGTAACGGCTGCCGACCCCGGTAACCGTCCCGGAGGCCCTGTGGGCGCCTCAGAATCGCGCTCTGATTTGGGCAATTATGGCACATTCGAGAACAATTTGGGGGTATCGTAGACGGGTGTCCGGGATCTCGGAGTGTGAGAGGAGAGATGCGGTCCGGACGTGCCGCGATCCGCCTGCAACGGCCGGGTGCCTTATCGTCTGATGACCACCTGCACCCGCTCGGTCCGCACGATGCCCCCTCCGGTCGCCGTAACCACGGCATCCACGGTCGCGGTGGAGACGAAGGGAGGGAGGTCGGGGGCCGCGGCCTCGTAGGTGAGCGGCGGGTAGGGTGCGGAGATCGTGCCGAGGTCGCGGTTCTCGCGGTATACGCCGCCGAGCGCCGTGGCGGAGACACTGAGATCGATGGGTGCGGAGAATCCGCCTTCGGGGTGTACCGTGAGCGTGAACCTGACCGTATCCCCCGGCCGTGCGGTGGCGGACGACGGGGCGACGCTGATCGAGAAGGTGCGGGACGCAACCTGCACCGGGGCGCCCGTCGCGACCGGGGTTCCCGGCGTTCCGGCCGGGGGCGGTGCCGGAGGGGGTGTGCCCTCGTTCGCGAGGAGAGCGTAGGCGACGGCGAACACGGTCATCAGGACGCAGATGATGACTGCGGTCAGCAGGGGAGGGTATTCTCGTGCCATGGGGATATGCCGGCAGAACGGTTGCCGGCCTATTTATGCGTTGCCGCCCTGCCCGGGATAAAAGGGGTGGGTTGTTCAGTCGATGGCGACCATGACCTCGGTCGACTTGACCACGGCGTAGACCTTCTTGCCGACGGCAAGCCCGAGGCTCTCGACGGACTTCTTCGTGATGACCGCGACGAGTTCGCCGCCGCCGTCCAGCGCGACGACGACCTCGGCGGTGACGACGCCCTCATCGATGGCCTTTACTTTTCCGGGAAGCTGGTTTCTTGCACTTAACTTCATGATGCACCGCGGCGGTAATCCTGCTCGCCGGGCAATATAGGTTTCGATGCCCGAGAGATCGGCGCGGTGCGCATACTCTCCCTGCCGACGGGAGTGCCGGCGTTTTTTTGGGCGCAAAAAAAGTGGGTTTGCCTCTCCCGGGTCACCGTGCCTGCACCCCGTTCAGCATGTAGCCCCGACAGAACCATTATGTCTTATGGTCGCCCATAGTTAACTATGGCGACCACGATCCAACTCCAACCAGAGACCAAGTCCCGCCTGGATACCTTGAAAGTGCATCCCCGGGAGAGTTATGACGAGACGCTCAACCGGATTATGGACGTATTGATCGATCCGGAGCCGCTCTCCGAAGAGACGTTGCAGCGGATCGAAGAAAGCGTCGCAGACATGCGGGCCGGCCGGGGTCGCCCCTTTGAAGAGTATGTTCAGGAACGGGGCCTCTGATGATCTGGCGGCTCATCCTCATGCCGGTTGCCGAGCGGGTTCTCAATAAAATCCCGGATCCTGATGCCAGACGGATTAAGGAAGAACTCTATGCTCTGGCAGATGAGCCGTACCCCCGATTTCACGTTAAGAAACTGAAGGGACACGAGAACAGTCCGCTATACTCTCTTCGTGTAGGACAGTACCGGATCATTCTTGTGATCGAGGACAATGTGGTGGTCATCACCGTGATTGAGATTGGAAATCGGAGCAATATCTATCGGAAATATTGATCTGTGTCGCGAGATGTTCGCTGCTCTTGCCGATCAACGTCTCCTCCTGCGTATGGGCCGATGTGTCCCTCCGCTATGAAAAACACATTTCTTTGGCAGGAAAATTCTCAAACTACGGCTCTGGAGAATACCTTCCCCTGAGACCGTGGCACCTGCTGTTTCCATTGACGCATGCGAAACATCTCTCCAGGGCGCAAAAAAGTGGGTTTGCCTCTCCCGGGTCACCGTGCCGCATCGACCCGGGATAAAAATTCACGCACGGTCGCGAGGTACGCGTCGGTCTCTTCGAGGTGGTGCTCGTGCGAGGCGCCGTTAAAGACCTTGAGTTCCGATCCCGGCACCTGGCTCCGGAAGTACGCCATGGTCGCGGGCGATGCCTCGTCGTGCTCCCCGCAGGTGAAGAGCACCGGAACCCCGACGTCGGCGAGCCGGCCGGTGACGCTGAACTCCCGGAGGGTTCCCGTGCAGGTGAACTCGCTCGGCCCCCACATCTGGAGGTAGACCGGCAGGGAGATCTTCTCGAACGTCCGGTTCAGGCATTCGGGCCAGGGGTCCATCCGGCAGACATGCCGGGCGTAGTACGCCGCCATGGCGTCCTGGTACTCCGGCGAGTCGAAGTTCCCGCTCGCTTCCGCCTCCCGGATATCCTCCTGCGTCCCGTCGGGAAACGCGGCAAGATTTGCCCGCTGGTCGGCGACCCACCGGTCGGCGTCGAGCAGCGGTGCGGAGAGGACCAGGCTCTCGATACCGCCGGATTCTGCGGAGAGCACGTATTCGGCTGCGAGTCCGCCTCCCCAGGACTGCCCGAGGAGGTGCACCCGTGATAGGCCGAGCGCCTCCCTGACCTCGCCGACCTCGCCGACGTAGCGCTCCACCGTCCAGAGGGCGGGGTCGTCGGGCCGGTCGGAGTTCCCGCACCCGAGCTGGTCGTAGAAGACGACCGGCCGCTCGGCTGCGAGCGCCGCGAGCGGTTCGAGGTAGTCGTGGGTCGCCCCCGGCCCCCCGTGGAGGACGAGGAGGGGCGTTCCGGGCCTGTCGGCACCGACGATCCGGAACCAGACCCGGCCGCCGGTGACGTCGATGCAGCCCTCGCGGGTGCTGCCGTCGGTTCTGGTTGTGGTGACGTTCGATCCGCCGGCCGGCCGGTCCGTCGTGATGCAGAGCGCGAGCAGCGCTGTTGCGGTTGTGAGAAAGATGAGTAACATGAGGTAACCTCTGGATCTGTTGTCCGGCATGGTTGAGCCCTGAATGCACGGTCGGGGGGGTTATCGGGCGCCTCCGGCGGTGTGTTCCTGGTGTGGTGTTTGTTCGGGGCGGGATTAGAATGTTGTGAAATGGGGCGGGGAATGGAGGCGGTGGGCTTCGTGCTGGTTGGAACCGCTATTTTAATGGAGTCCCGCTATCTCCATTTGTCTCGAAGGCGAGAGTTAATCACATATGGCGCTAAAAGGTGGGTGGTGGCTCTATAGATCCATTATTTTTCATACTCTCTTCCGTATTAACAATACGGCTGCACAACTCAATCCGATAAGTGCGATCAATGCGCCAAATCCGGGTAACATCGTTCATTCATCGTTCATTCATCGTTCATGTATCCACGCCAGGTTGGGCATCTACCTTGTTTTCGGCCTGGATCGGCCGCTTATTCGCCGGAGCGCTCTGGAAATGCCTCCAATTCATCGTGGCCTCTCCCGCAGGATATATCGTGTATTCCTCCTCGACGTGCCCACCTGCTCCAGGATACCACGGTCAACCAGGCCCTTGAGATCCCTGAAAGCCGTCGGTGCCGAGACGCCGGTGAGTGATTGATAGACACCGCTCGTGATACTCCCCTCGGCCTTGATCCGCTCCACCGCAAGGATCTGCCGTTCACTCAGTTCCATCTTCTGAAGATAACTCGCGCTCAGCGTATCCATCCGCATCGTCAGGGTGAACCCGAGCGAGGTGCTCGCGAAGGCGGGAACCGGCATACCGGCATCGCGGAAGGCCGTGATGATCCGCTCAACCCCTGACCCGTAGCGTTCGACAAGCCCGGCACGGTAGAAGATATCAGCAACCTTCGGGTTGCGGTGAAAGGAGTAGTGCTCCTGTATGATCATCTCAACGGTGACACCTTCGGGAAGATGGCCCGGATTGTGAAAGCGGATATGGTCGTCAAAGATCTTGACCTGCGTCTGGATCGTGTTGTTGAAGTAATCGCGGTGGATAAGCGCGTTGAGAAGCGCCTCCCGGATCGCCAAAAGTGGGTAGTCCCAGATCTCTCTCCTCTGGAAGGACTCTCGCATCGCCTCCTCTGAGATGTCGTACCTGACGCCGAGATACTGCTTGATAATCCGCTCGCCCTCCTCGAACTGCTGGAAGAGATTGCCCCCGATCTCGTGGTCGCCGATGATGATATCCGCCCGCTTGAACCGCCCGATCCGGAGGATGCAGTTCAAGAAATACCGCTGCGGGTTCTTGCCGAAGAGGGCGATGGCGCCGTTGCTGATCCCTCCGTCCCTGGCAAGCCCGAGTCGAGAGAGCACTGTCTCTACTGATTCGGCCGGATCGACAGAAGTGAGTCGGCCCGTCGCATTTGCCCGTGCAAGGAAACGCCGCACCGTCTCTTCGTCGATCTCATCGAACGAGTACGGCCCGGTGACGCTGTCCCACTCAATGCTCTGCTGGAAGTACTCCCTGAGCTCGTCGGGGAGCATCTCGCGGGTTGTATCGCCGACACGGGTGTAGTACCGCCCGTCAAAGGCGACCGGAACGCGGCTCCGCTCGACAGTGACGATGACGATGGACTTCCCCTCGATCTCATGGATATCGATGACCGGATGAACGCCGAGCCGGGTGGTTATGCTGTCCGCGAGTTTCTTAACAGCGTTATTCCTCAGGTCGAGCCCGATGACGGCATGGTCATGGTCCCGGATTCCGATGACGGCGGCACCACCGGCGGTGTTGGCGAAGGCGGACAGGAGCCGGTAAAGGCTTGCGCTCACATCTTCCTTGAAGTCGATCTGCCGCCCTTCAAAGCGGGCGAGCAGGGAGTATAGGTCATCCACGCGCATCTCTCCTGATATCTTCCCTTTGTAGCATGGCGGAGCTCCTCTCCGGTTGTACGTTCTTCTGCATGCCTGATCGGGTGAAAGGCAAAGTTGCCGAATTTCCTCCAGGATGAATGGCAGAGCAATGGTAACTCTATTTTTCTGCTGAAAATTTCTTTGTTTGTGGGATGGGATTATGATTTCGGTTTTAAGGCCCTGCTAAACGAGGAGATTCAGGAAATAGAGGGATATACCTCAAAAGTCCCTATGGTGGTGCACGCCACCGTTGACTGTCCATCGTTCACCTCACCCCCTCCCCCACCGTGGCGATACCCGGTGGGAGGCCATGCCGGCGTTTGACCTCAGGCGAACGTGCAGGAGTGCTCAGAATCATGGGGGATATTCTACAAAAGGGATGGGCCTGCCCGGATTCGAACCGGGGATCTTCGCCGTGTAAGGGCGACGTCATAACCGGCTAGACCACAAGCCCTGTGGATGCCTTATAGTGTTTTGCACCGTGACGGATAAACGTGTTGCCTGCTGGTGATTACGGTGCCATTGCCTGCGTGCTCCCCTGTGCTTCACTGCTCCCACTCGCAAACCTCTCCTCAAAGACCCCCACCGCCCGCGCTTCGCGCTCCTCCCGCCCCCTCGGGGGGCGGGCAGTGCGTGGCGATATCCCATGGAAAGCCGCATGTAGATCCCCGGCGTTCTGGTAAGAAACCGCTCGCGGGACGCCCCGATAGAGGTGCCCCTCCGGAGAGAGTTGAGGAAACGTACCAACAGTGCCTAAAAAAGAGTTCAGATGAACCCGAAGGACTTCAGCGTCACTTCGGGGTTGACGGCGCCCACGTGGTAGACCTTGCCCTCGGAGAGCTCGTTGATGACGACCTCGGCCGGGGAGAAGAGCGAGGTGTCGATCTGGTAGAAGTCGAAGTTGGCTTCCTTGAAGATATCGTAGAACGGCTTCCCGTATCCCTTGGACTTGTTGCTCGGGATCTTGTCCAGGTAGTCCTTGATCTCCGGCGCGTTCATCGTCAGCATGATGCTGCCGTGGTAGATCGTCGCGTCGTTGGTGCTGCCCATCGCCTTCGTGCCGTCCTTCTTGACGGGCGCGATCGGGGCGTGGCCGATACCGGCGGTGATCTTCTTGGTATCGAAGCCGAGCTCGTTCAGCTTGTAGATCGCCGTCTCGACACAGCGGCCGGCGACCTGGATCGAGCCGACCAGAGAGGCCGTCGGGGCGACGACCGCGCAGGTGTTCGCCACGTCCACGTTGCAGGCCTCGGCGATGTTCTCCATCACCGCGGCGTTCGGGAGGTGGTCGCTCTCGAGGCAGATGACCGCGTAATCGAACTCGTCCTCGTACTCGATGACCTCGTAGGTGTGCTTGGGTTTCAGGGAGAGCGCCCGTGCGGGGCCGCTACCCATCGCGAAGTACTTGTTGACGTTGATCGTCCAGCCCGCCTTCTGGGCGCCGAGGCACGCAATCGACGGAAAGTCGGTGCTGACCTCGATGAACGGGATCGGGAAGTCCCGGATCTTGCCCATGGAGATGTCGACCTGGCCGAGCCCGCCCATGCAGATCTCGGTGAACTGCTTGCCAGTCTGGTACCCGCCGGAAGTGCTGACGCCGCAGTCTACGATGCGTGCGCCGTTGTCGAGCTCGTGCGGGACGGCATGTAACTCCTCGGCATATTCGAAGAGTTCCTCAAAAATATCCAGTGCCAGTTCGTTCACGCTGAGCATGTGGAAAACCTCATCAGAGTACAAACGGTGGGGGAACAGATAAGGATTATCAAATCGTCTGCTCCTGCCCCAGGTGCTCCAGCACGCGCCCGGGATCGTACCGGAGACTGATCAGCCTCGTTCGCCCCCTTCCCTGGCGGTAGTGGAGGTTCAAGAGCCGCATCGAGTCGAACTTCTGGATGATCTCGTAGAACTTGGTGTAACTGACCCCGCCCACCTGTTCTTTCACGAACCGGTAGACGTCGCCGGCGTTCATCTCCTTATCGTCGTGGGCCGACATATCCGCGATCCTGGCCAGCACCTCCCGCTCCTCGGCCTTGAGCGCCCGAAGCGAAAACGCGAGGTGGAGATACCGGGAGACCTCGTAGGCCTTGCAGACGTCGTCCCGCTCGACCGACCGGCGGGCCTCCCGCTCGGCGTTCAGGGCCGCACGCTTCAGGAGATCGATGCCGACGCGGAGGTCGCCGCTCTTCATCGTCTGCTCCACCACCAGATCCAGCATCTCGGTCTTGATGACGTTCGGGTAGAGGCCCTGCAGGACGCGCTCCTCGAGGATGCCGTGAACCTCCTCCTCCGAGTAGGGAGGGAAGTAGATCTCCGTGGGGCGGAAGACCGACGCCACCCGTGCGTCGACCTCGGTCTGCAGGGTGACGGACATATCGCTGACGATGGCGACGACGCCTATCCGGACGCCCGGGTAGGCCTCGTGCGAGCGCAGCAGGGGATAGAGCACCTGGTTGATCTCGTTCTCGTAGAGGAGGTAGTTCGCGTCGTCGAGCGCCACCAGGAGCACCTGCTCCTCGCGCTGCAGCACTCTCGCTATGGCGTCGAAGACCTGCTTGAACGACGTGCCCGACGGCGGCGGCGGATGCCCGGTGACGCGGCGGTAGATCTGGGAGAAGATCGCGAACTTGGTGTTGTCGATCTGGCAGTTGATGTAGACGGGGACGAGTTTCTTCGTGGTCTCCTCTATCTCGGCAAAGACCTTCTTGACGCTCGTCGTCTTCCCGGTTCCCGGGAGACCGCGGCAGATGGTGTTGAGCGGCCTCGCCCCCCGCAGACCGGGCTTGACCTGAAACGCGAGTTCCCGGATCTGGGCGTCACGGTGGTTGAACTGCTCGGGGACATAATCGATCTCGAAGACCTCGGGATCCCGAAAAAGCGTCTCGTCCCACATGAGCAGGTTCTTCTTCATTATACAATCCTCGGGTACGGTAGTATATATATCCTCCAGGTTGGGATCTCCTCAACGTGCGGATCCTGCAGGAATTACGGCTGTTCCATGCACTTTTTGCAGAGCGTTTTGCTCATGAAGAGCTGAGAGAGCTTTGCCTGTGATTTCGTCACTTCCGCTCCGCAGACCTCGCAGACGTCCCCTGCCGGAGCCGCGGCCGGCTTTGCCGGAGCCGGTTCCTGCTGCGGCGGTTCCTGCACCGGGGCTGCCTCCGGCTGTGCGGGGGGCTTCTCCTCCGGCTTCTCGGGCACCCGGGGCGGTTCCGGCGCCGGCGGGATCGCCGCTGCGATGACCTCGGGCGTCGGGCAGGCTCTCGCCTCCTCCTCGCGGGCGGCCGGTTCCGCCGCCGGTGCCGCCGACTCAGGTGCCTTCTCCTCCGGTGCGGGCGCCTTCTTCTCCGGGAGAGGTGCCTTCTTCTCCGGGGCGGGTGTCTCCGGAACCGCGGGCCTGGCCGCGAGAACGCGGCGGCGGTATGCGTCCACACGCTCGGCGGTCGCCTGATCGCCGCGCCCGAGCCGCGCAAGGATCCCGTCGAGGAATGTGATAAGGTCGTCCACATCCTCGTGGGTCTCTACATCCCCCTCGACCTCGAGACGGAGATTTTCGTAGTTCTCGAGGTTGATGGTGATCCCGATGGTGACTTCCTTCTTGCTGGACATATATTCAGGTAAATATTGTATTCCATTATATACAATTCCTCCGGCGACCCGCATCGCCCCGCTGTTCGTCCCGTCCGGCCGCATTTCTCCGCCTCCGGCACCGGGCACGATCCGGGCCGGCAGCCGGCGGCACGGTGGAGACGGGGGTTGCCCCGGGTATCCGGGGCGGTTCCGGCCGCCGCCCGCGGGGGTGCCTGAAACCCTGTGTGTGGCGGCGTACGGCTGTTTTGTCGCGCATGAATTTTTATATCTCTGTTGCTATACCGGAGGATGTTTCCGACACCTCTACCCGGTAGCCCGTACAGTATGCCAGAGGAGCGTGATGACTACCCGCCTGCGTCAAAAAGCTTCAGACTCACCCCGGCCACGCCCACCCACCGCGGACCTGCCGGTCGTTCTCCTGGTCGGCATAGTTCTTGGCCTTCTGCTCGTCCAGGGTGTCGCCGCCGCACCCGCGGCGCCGATCGTTGTGGCGGCGAGCGACAGCAGCGCCGCAGCGGATGCGCACTACGTCTGCGACGGCCTCAACGACCAGGTGGAGATCCAGACGGCGCTCGCCGCACTCCCCGACGGGGGCACGATTCTCCTCTCGGACGGCACGTTCAACTGTTCGGGCAGCCTCGTCCTCCTCGCCGGAACGACGCTTCTCGGGCAGGGGCCGGAGAATACGTCCCTCGAGTTCAGCGGAAACGGCCTCCTCAACGTCTCGGAGGAGGGCGTCACCCTGGATGGATTTCACGTCACGGGCTCGAACTACGTGAATGCAAGTACGAACACGACCCTCGATCTCACCCGGTGGCTCGGGGTGATCACCGTCTACGCGAGCCGCACGAAGATTCACAACGTCACGGGCACGGCGGACGCGAGCATCCAGGCGGTCTTCCTCCTGCTGCACAACCCGAACGTCTATGCACCCGTCCTCGAAGACGTCGAGTTCGCCGACTGCAGCGCCGCGGAGACCGGAACCTACGGGTTCCTCCATAACGCCTGGGGATCGGAGAACACGACGATCAAAAACATCCGCTACGAGAACTGCACCGCCATCAACTGCGGGAGCGCCGGTGCGTTCAACCAGTGGGTGACCGGGTTCAACTTTGCGGAGTTAAACGACATCGAGGGCCTCCGGGTGACGGACTGCCTTGCGGAGGGGAACCTGGAGTCCGGGTTCCACTTCGAGTGGGACCCGGAGAAGCGGGACTGTCTCTTCACGAACTGTGTCAGCAGAAACAACGGCCAAAAACCCTATCCCGATGACTACCTGGTAGGCGACCCCGACTTCTTCGGCGCCGGCTTCTACCTCCCGGGGGGGGAGGTGGCGCTGGTGAACTGCCGGGCAGAGGGGAACGGTGCGTTCGGGTTCTTCGTCATCAACCCGGAAGGCATGCTCCTCTACAACTGCACCGAGAACGAGACCGGCCGTAACTCGGCCTCTGGCGGCTCCGTAGGACCCATCTCCTACTGCATCCTCCAGTCCCTGCCTGTCTCGAAGAACCCGTCCATCGTGATGGATCACTGCCGGAGCCTCGACTCCTACGGTTGGGGCCTCTTTGTCTGCGGCACGGAGAACGCGCTCATCAGGAACTTCACCATGACCAACCCGGCGGGCATCGATGGGATCGGGGCGATGCTCGGGTGCCCGTCCCATGAACTCCCGATAAACTCGACGATCGATGCGGGCATCTCCGACTCGGCCATCGATCTCGCCGCATCGGGAGATCGGCCGCAGACACTGGTCTCCATCGTCAACAACAGAAACGTCGTCTACTCCGGGAGGATCGTCTCCGATGCCCTCCTCCCGGTGGCGGTCGAATGGACGCTGGAAGGGGGTGCGGACCTGACCGACCTCGAGGTGCTGCCGGCCGGCGGTGCGGCATAAGACCCCGGAGCACGAGAGGCGTCATGCGTACATCCCTCGACCCCTGGCGCCGGCCGTTCCCCTCCCGGGCTTCCCGGACGGACTCCTCCGGTGCGGGAGGGTCGGCTAAACCCTTAAATGGTACTTCCGTGCCATAGGGGTATGATCCGGGATGGCAGGCGTCACCGGGCTCTCGCGGCTCCGCACGATCCCCGGATAGCAGTAACGAACAGGTCGGTTCCATGTCGGCAGGACTGCAGCTCGGAGAGAGAGAACGGCGCATCCTCATCGCCATCGCGATCATACTCACGGTGATCGTCGCCGTCGTGCTGATCCTGCACTTTTACCCTCCGGTGCCGGTGCCTCCGCCCCCGCCGCCTCCGCCGATCACCCCGATCCCGACGACGCCGGCGGTGCCCCCGGAGATCGCCGGGCCGACGATCGTCGTTGCGGCAGGCGACAGCAGCCCGGCGGCCAAAGCCCGGGCCGATATCGTCTGCGACGGCACCGACGACCAGGTGGAGATCCAGGCGGCGTTCGATGCGCTATCCTCCGGCGGCACGGTCGCCCTCCTCAAAGGTACGTTCAACTGCGCCGGGAACATCTATCCCGGCGCGAAGACCATGCTCCGCGGGGAAGGGGCCGATGCGACGTTCATCGAGTTCACCGATAACGGGCGGCTCCTTGTCTCCCGCGAGTCCGTCACGCTCTACAACTTCCGCCTCAGGGGCACGGGGTACCCGAAGACCGAGCCCGATCTCTGGCTCGGCGTCGTCACTATCCACGCGAGCCACGCGAAGATCCTCGCCGTCGAGGGAACCGCCGATGCCAGTACCCAGGCGGTCTTCCTCCTGCTGCACGACCCGGACGTCTACGCCCCTACCCTCGAGGACGTCGAGTTCGTCAACTGCAAGGCCGTGGACACCGGCACCTACGGGTTCCTCCACAACGCCTGGGGATCGACGAACGGGGTTATCCGGGACGTCCGGTACGAGAACTGTGCTGCGATCAACTGCGGGAGGTTCGGGGCGTTCAACCCCTGGGTGACCGGGTTCGACTTCGCGGAGCTAAACGACATCGAGGGCCTTCGGGTGGCGAACTGCCTTGCGGAAGGGAACCTGGAGTCCGGGTTCCACTTCGAGTGGGACCCCGAGAAACGCGACTGCATCCTCACCAACTGCATCAGCAGAAACAACGGGCAGAAGGCCTACCCGACAAAGCCCTACCGCGAGGACGATAAGTCGACGCACTACTTCGGGTGCGGATTCTACGCCCCGCGGGGTGACATCACCTTCATCACCTGCTACTCCGAGGGGAACAGCCGGCACGGGTTCTACGCGACGAACGGCGGCAAACTCTACAACTGTGTCGATCACAGCGTCGGGGCCGGGAAGACCGATTACCGGATCGTCCAGCCCGCAGCGTTCTACGCCGCCCCGACGCGATCGATAGCCCCGTCGCTCGTGCTCGAGAACTGTTCGAGCATCGACTCGTGCGGCTACGGCCTCCATATCGACCTCGCGAGCGATGTCCTGATCAGGAACTTCCACCTGGAGAATCCGGCCGGGATCGACGGCAAGGCGACGAACCTCGGGGGATCGCAGGGCGGGCCGCTGGCGAACTCCGTGGTCAACATCTATGCATCGGGCGACAGGGCTGAGACGCTGATATGGGCAAGGAACAACGAGAACGTCGAGTATTCGGGCAGGATCGTCTCGGACTCGGCAAAACCGTTCGTGATCGAGGGCGATCGCACGCAGAACGTCCGGGTCAAGGACATGGAGATCGTCTCCGCGAACCTCGCGCCGTTCACCAACGGCGTCATCCTCACGAACACGGTTCCTGCCGGCGCGGTGACGTTTGAGAACGTGGCCGTCACCTCGGGCTCGCTCTGACGTATCCGGCCGGGGTGCGGCAGGGGGTGGTTGTCGCCGCGGCCGGCCGGGCGCGGGGCGCCGCGCAATTCCGCGAGTTTTATAATAATTCCCGTATTATAATTGCTGTTCAGGCCCCGTTCGCCTGTCAGGAATCCCCCCACCGATCCCCGGTCCGGGTGCGTATTCTGCGGGGCGCATGCGCTAAATTTCACATTAGTATATATTCTTTGTTGTCGATGCACAAACTCCTCAAATTGTGAAAATTAGCGATTACAACAATAATGCTGGGTCTTTTTAAAAATCAAAACCGCCAAATTTGTCTATTTTATTTGAAAAACCTTTTAAAATACGACTATCAGATAATGCAGTATCTCCCAAGAGGTGAGATAATGCGAGATAGACGGACAACGAAGCTTCTCATCGCAGTGTTCCTGATCGTCGGGCTCGTCCCGATTGTCGGAGCACTCGAAGCGACTCCCACCACGATTGTCGCGGCAAGCGACAGCAGCGCGGCCGATAAAGCGGCGGCTGCCTATGTCTGTGATGGGGTCAACGATCACGTGGAGATCCAGGCGGCGCTGAATGCCCTGCCGTCATCCGGCGGTATTGTCCTCCTCTCCAGTGGTACATACAACTGCGCAGGGATCATTTCTCCTAAAGCAGGCTCCACCCTCAAGGGGGAAGGTGAATCGGAGACGAAACTTGTCTTCACCCGTGACGGGCGGATCAACGTCGACCGCGAGTACATCACGCTGGACGGGTTCCACATCAAGGGAACCGGTTACAGCAGCGGTGTCAAGTGGCTCGGCGTGATGAACGTCCGTGCAAGCCACGCGAAGATCCACAACATCACGGGAACCGCTGATGCCAGCATCCAGGCGGTCTACCTCCTGATTCATGATCCTACCGTATATGCCCCGACACTCGAGGACGTCGAGTTCATCAACTGCAAGGCCGTGGACACCGGCACCTACGGGTTCCTCCACAACGCCTGGGGATCGACGAACAAGGTGATCAAGAACGTCCGCTACGACAACTGTGCTGCGATCAACTGCGGCAAGTTCGGCGTGTTCAACCCCTGGATCACCGGGTTCGACTTTGCGGAATTGAACGACATGGACGGCCTTCGGGTGACGAACTGTCTTGCGGAAGGCAACCTGGAGTCCGGGTTCCACTTCGAGTTCGACCCCAAGGTGACGAACGCCGTTCTCGAGAACTGCGTGAGCAGGAACAACGGCCAGAAAGCCTTCCCGACGAAGGCCTACAACGTAAACGACATGTCGACGCACTACTTCGGGTGCGGCTACTACGCCCCGAACTGTGACGTGACGTTCATCAACTGCGTTGCAGAGGGCAACTCCATGAACGGGTTCTACACGACGAACGGTGGTAAACTCTACAACTGCGTCGAGAAGGACACCGGTGCCGGGAGAACCGACTTCTCCTACCGTGTGCCCGCCGGGTACTACAGTATCCCGACCCGTTCGGTCAACCCCTCTACCGTGATGGAGAACTGCACGAGCATCAACTCGCGCGCGTTCGGTCTCCAGGTCGACCTCGCGAACAACGTGAAGATCCGGAACTTCCACCTGGTTGACCCGATCGGGTACAAGGGTAAGGGTTCCAGCCTCGGCGGCACGAACGGCCAGTTCGACAACTCCGAGGTGAGCATCTATGCGTCCGGCAACCGCGTTGAGACGCTCGTCTGGGCGAAGGAGAACGTCAACACCGTCTTCTCCGGCCAGATCGTCTCCGATGCGGCAAAACCGTTCGTGATTGAAGGCTACAGAACCAAGAACGTCCTTGTGAAGGACATGGAGATCGTCTCCAAGACCCTCCCCGCCGGTTCCTCCGGCGTGACCGTCGTGAGCACGGTTCCGGCAGGTCAGGCGACCCTCCAGAACGTGAAGGTGACGTCCACCGGCTCGCCGGCACCGACCCCGACCGTTCCGGGTACCAACCCGACCCCCACCACCCCGGCTCCCTCCGGGAAGCCGGACCTCGTGGTGACCGACATCTCCTGGACGCCGGCGAACCCGGCAACCGGTGATGCGGTGACGTTCAAGGCAACGATCAAGAACCAGGGCGACGCCCCGACGCCTGCGGGCGTGACGCACGGTATCATCGTCACGTTCGATGACGGTGCTGCCGGGCCGGGTGTCTGGTCAGATACCTACACCAGATCGATCGCTCCGGGTCAGTGGGTCACCCTGACCGCGAACGGCGGATCGGCCGGTGCAACCTGGAAGGCCGTCGAAGGCACGCACACCGTGAAGGCGCACGTCGACGACGTCAACCGGATTGCTGAGAGCAACGATGCGAACAACGTTCGCACCGAACAGGTCGCGGTCTCGAAGGCCGCGTCGGGGTCTACCCCGACCCCCACCCCCACCACCACGCCGGCCCCCACCGGGAAGCCGGACCTTGTGGTGACCGACATCTCCTGGAAGCCGGCGAACCCCGCCAACGGAGATCCGGTGACCCTCTCGGCTACGATCAAAAACCAGGGTACCGCTCCCACGCCTGCGGGCACGAAGCACGGCGTCCTCTTCACCTTTGACGACGGTGCCGCGGGATCCGGGGTCTGGTCGGACAGTCACGCGACGGCCATCGCTCCCGGTGCGTCAATCACCCTGACCGCGAACGGCGGATCGGCCGGTGCGACCTGGAAGGCAGTCGAAGGTAAGCACACCGTGAAGGCGCACGTCGACGATGTCAACCGGATCGCCGAGAGCGCTGAGAACAACAACATCATGAGCAAAGAGATCGTCGTTGGAAGCCTGCCGGCTCCCGCCAGGGGCGACCTTAACGGAGATGGCAGCGTCGACTGGGCCGATGTAACGATCGCCGCCGGAATGGCGCAGAAGACCGCTCCGTCCGACCCCGCTGCCGACGTTAATGGAGACGGCACTGTGGACTGGAAGGACGTTGCCCTGATCGCCGACTTCTTCTTCGGCAGAACCTCTTCTCTCTAAAGCGTTTACCTGGAGGAGTGGTTGATCCCTCTTCTCCTCCTGGTTTTGCCACGGGTGCCGCCCCCAAACATCTGTACAGTGCGTGGTCATATTGGTTGTGGGGAGGTTTTTTGACCCGATACGGTGAGCATTCTCCGTTGCCGCATCGTGCAACACGACCCTGAGAACTCTCTTCTCCAGGATCTCCGGCTCTTATGGGGTCGGAGTGGTGGATACATCTATATAGGTGCCGACCGATACTGGCGACCGAATGGCAGTAGCACTCCCGAAAAACTTCAGCGAGGTCAGGCAGCACCTACAGCAGCCGCTTATCCGGAACTCGTTCTTTATCATGGCTTCGTCGTTCGCTGCAGCAGGATTCGGGTTCTTCTTCTGGATGATCGCCGCCCGGTTCTACTCACAGGCGGAAGTGGGTATTGCAACCGCCCTGATGTCGTCGATGGGCCTCCTCATCCTCATCTCTCGCCTCGGTCTCGACCAGTCGGTGATCCGGTTCTTTCCGACCCGCGACAAGAACCGGGTTCTCGGAACCGCCGTCCTCGTCCCGACGGCGGTTGCGCTCGGTGCGGGCCTCGTCTTCATCGCCATGGTCGACGTTCTGGCTCCCGAGCTCGCTATCGTCAGGTCGATCGCCCCGCTCTACCTCGTCATCCTCGGGGCATACTCCATCACCTGGGTCTTTGAGGGTGCGTTCAACGCCCTGCGGAAGTCCGAGCACTATTTCGCCCTGAACCTGCTCTACGGGACGCGGATCCTCTTCCTCATCCCCCTGGTCTTCCTCGGCGCGGTGGGCATCTTCGGCGCTTTCGGTCTCTCGTTCATCCTCGGTCTCGTTCTGGCGCTCGTCCTCCTTGCCCGGTGCTCCGTCAGGCCGACGCCGTGCGTCGACCGGGTCTTCCTGCGGGAGGCATGGCAGTTCTCCGCCGGCGCGTACGTCGCCGGGATCCTGATGTCCGCCCCGAACATGCTCATCCCGATCATGGTGCTCAACGTGCTCGGGGCCGAGAGCACTGCCAACTACTACATCACCTACGCGATCGTCTCGATCCTCTTCATGATCCCCTACGCGTTCACGACCTCGCTCTTCGTCGAGGGAAGCCACGGAGGGGAGATGAAGAGGAGCGTTCTCCGGACGCTCGCGAGCATGTTCCTCCTGCTCATACCCGCGATCATCGGCCTCTCCCTCTTCGGGGAGCAGATCCTCAACCTGATCGGCAAGGACTACGTCGAAGGGATGGCCCTGCTTCGCGTGCTTGCCGCATCCGCCCTCTTCGTCTCCGTCTGCCAGACGTTCATCTCCATCGCAAAGGTCAGAAACGATATCCGGAGTCTCGTCGTCCTCAGCGGTTTCATCAGCGTCGCGCTGCTCGGGCTCGGCTACGCCCTGATGGACAGATTCGGTCTCATCGGCATGGGATACGCGTGGCTCGCTACGTATGTCGCCGGAACGCTCCTCGTCGGCCTGATCCTGAAGAAGAAAGGTTGGCTATAACTTTTTTGCGTGCTGCGGCAGCCGGATCTTCACCGGTAGTAGATGGCGGAGCCGGCGTTGTCGTAGATCCGGTGATGGCTCCGGGTGAACCGGTCTGCATCCGTATACATTGCCCTGGTGACCGCCTGCTCCTGCGTCTCGA
This sequence comes from Methanoculleus horonobensis, assembly GCF_001602375.1. NCBI lineage: Archaea > Methanobacteriati > Methanobacteriota > Methanomicrobia > Methanomicrobiales > Methanomicrobiaceae > Methanoculleus > Methanoculleus horonobensis. The sequence continues at coordinate 102,303 of NZ_BCNY01000014.1, forward strand.
TCCGGATGCTCTCCCGCACGAGATTATACGTGCCGAAGTAGAGGTAAGAGTTGGGCTCCAGCAGCGATGCGTTTGCCGGAACGTATCGCTGGCTGCCCGGATTGAACCCTAAGAGAAGCCACCAGCGTGTGCCGTCGACGTAGATCGGGCGCTCGTTTCCCTCCGAGAAGAGCCATGTTGCTCCCTGCACCTCCCTGCCGTTGAAGACCGGTTTGTCGCCGGCGGTGTCGAGCGCCATCGATGTCGGGTTGTCGTCCATCACCTGGTAGAGGAGCCCGCTGTTGAAGAGGAAGAAGACGACGAAGAACGCCGAGAGCGCCTGGTAGGCCGTTCCCATGAACGGGGCAACCTTTATCGCGCGTATCCACCCGGTCAACCTCTCGTACAGCGCTATGCCGCCGATGATCGCGAACGGGGCAAGGAAGATCAGGGTGATGTGGTAGAGCCTGCTGGTGTTGAGCGAGCTTGCGAAGAACGGGACGACGATCCCGGCTACGTTGATGAGCAGGAAGACGAGCGAGACGGCGAGATACTCGGGCTCGATCCGCCACCGATCGCGTCTTGCAAGGGTTGCGAGCAGCCCGACGGCGATGAGGCCCTGGGTGGCGATATGGACGATCTTCGCGAGACCGTGGAGAGGCGTCGTCGACTGGCTGGTGAGGATATGCATCCCCTGGGCGGTTGTCGGATTGAACGAGTCCACAAAGAGGGTGTTCCATATCCTGTCCCCGATGCCGGTGACGGTAGCGAGCGCCGTGCCTTCGGCGACCGTTGAGTACCAGAGATAGGCAAGGGCGGCGAAGATGATGATGTAGGGGAGGATGAGCGTCCTCACCGGTGTCGTCCTCCCGCCGGTTCCCGCCGGAGCGAGGGGGTCGTGCCTCAGGAGACCCGCAACCCGGGCGAGCTTCTCCGGCAGCCAGGACTGCAGGCGCTCCGGAACGGCAAGCAGCAGCCATGCCGGAACGAGCGAGAAGAGGTAGATGTAGGAGAGCCCGTAGTGCGAGACGATCATGGCGAACGCGAATGCGACCATGAGAAATGCCTGCCTGCCCCGGTCCATGGTCTTGTCGATCATCACGAGAACGGTCAGCGCGAGGAAGAGTTCCGCGATCTGCTGGCGGGCGAGGGAGATCATCTCCGTATAGAACGTAAAGAACGAGAAGAAGAAGAAGATCGAGAGAAACCCGATCCTTGCGTCCGTCTGTTTCTCGACCGCACGGTAGAGTCCGAGCGGCACGAGCGCGAAGAGAAGGGGGTAGACGATCTTGAAGACCCAGACGGGGTCTAAGTCGCATATGAGCGAATAGATGGGGACGAGCGCAACGACGGAGAGCATCCCGTTCGTGTTATACGGGATGGTCATGTCCCAGAGCCCCGGTATCAGCACGCCGTTTGCGAGGTGGAGTTCGTGGTGGATGTCGTAGCCCCAGACGTACTCCGATATCAGCGAGGTGTGGTAGAGGAGCGCTAGCGCGATGGCGTAGATCCCGAGCGGGTAGCAGGATCTCGGGATGAAACGGTCGAACCCAACGGCGAGACCGATGACGGCGATCAGGACGAGGAGCAGGAAGAGGAGCGTGACCATGTGGTAGTCGTCGCGCATGTAGGTTCCGATGATCGCGAGGAACGGGAGGAGTATCAGGAACGGTACCGCAGGAGAGAAGGGGACGGCCAGCCCCGGGCTCTCACCGCTGCGCCCCGTATCCCTGGTGAGCGCGAGATAGAGCAGAACCTGTACGACGGCGACGAGGGTGAGAAGGAGGATCGGAAACGAGAACGGCCGCGTATACCCGAGCAGCGGGTACGCGAAGTTGGCGGTAAGGCCGGTGAGCATGACGACCACGAGACTCAGCCCGGCGGAGTAGAGCACCGTCTCGATCGTGCCGAGATCGTGGAGCCTGAGCGCCTTCAGCACCAGGACCCCGGGCAGGAAGGTGAGGTAGAGAAACGCCAGGGCTTCCCGTGCAACCGGTATGTAATACCCGACGAGATCGAGGCAGACCACCCCGAGGAAGACGAGCTGGATCGCCTGGAATACCCAGAAAAACGTCCTGTTATCCCAGTCATTCATCCGGAACGGGTTCGGAAAGTGCATGGTATCCCTTGTTCTGTCTCTGGTCGGCTACGCGAGTGGACGGCGAGTCTTCTCCTTTGGTGACATCGGACGTATCGTGCGCTGCATCAGTGCACCTACTCTCCGGCCAACCTATTAATGTGTTGCGCCGGTTCGAGCCCCGTCGCGGGAGGTAGATCCGGTCAACGCTCTTTCCCGGCAGCAGGGGCGGTGTCGGGGAACGCCTCATCCGCGGGAACGTTTCCCTTCCCCGGAGCGGATCCGAGCTCGCTGTAGACCGCGAGGAGAGACTGTGCTATCGTCGACCAGGCCATGTCCGTCTTCAGTTTCGCGTAACCCTGCTCCCCCATGCGGCGGCACGCCCCGGGATCCTTCAACAGGCGGACGATCGCGTCTGCCAGTGCTTCCGGGTTTCGCGGCGGCACGACATAGCCGGTCACCCCGTCGTCGACGACCTCGGGCAGGCTCCCCACGTCGGTCACCACCACCGGCCGCCGGAACCCGTATGCGGTCGGGATGACGCCGCTCTGGGACGCTTCGAGATACGGGAGCGCCACGACGCTCGCCTGCTGGAAGAGCCGGGCGCCCTCTTCGTAGGGTATCCGGTAGTTGTAGACCTCGAACGCGTCCCGGCCCGCCATCGCCTCCTCGTACCTGCCGAACTCCTCGCCCGTTCCGGCGATGACGATCCGGGCGTCCGGGACCTCCCGGGTGATGAGTGGTTCTGCCCGGATCAGGCAGTCGAGCCCTTTATAGCGGTGGATCCGGCCGAAGAAGAGGACCCGGCGGCCGTCGGGCTCAAGATCGTCCCGCTTGAACTTCACAAACGGCGCCACCTCGTGCTCGCCGATGGGGATGACGTGGACGTTTCGCTCCGGGACGCGGTAGTCCTTCACCAGGGTGTCGCGGAGGGCCTTCCCGTGAACGAAGATCCGCTCAGGCATGACCCTCGATACGAAGAGGGTGAGCCGGTAGAGGAGCGATCCTGCGTCGAGAAGGCGGTCTTCACCGGGGTGGGGTTCGATGTCGTGGAACGTCGCCACCAGCGGATACTTCCGGAGCATCGGGAGGAGCGGGCAGAGCATGGGGTTGTTCACCTGGAAGTGGACGACGTCGGGCCCGAAGTCGTTGATTGCGGCGACGATATCTTTGAGCATCGGGTAGCACGACGGGCCGAGTCTTCCGGCGTACCGGGAGTAGCCGAAGATATGGACGTTCACCGCCGGGTCGATGCTCTCCACGTACTCCTCCGACTTATAGTCGGGGAGCAGGAGCAGCACCTCGGTATGCCGGGCAAGTTCGTTTGCCATCTGGATGGTATAGTCGTAGAACCAGAAGGTCAGGCACGCCACTCGCATAGGGGCTCTCTCTATGAGGATGCTCTATATAGAGATTGTGTCGTGAGGCGTCGTTTGGCGGATGACCTTTTCTTATGGTTGCATAGGCCCGGCGAATCCCGTTCGGGCGGCCGTTTCCCTCCGGGCGCATCAGCATCGTCTTCCTCACGCATCAGGCCGCAACGGTTTCCGATACGCTCAAGCGGTATGGAATCCTTGCCGTCTCACGCCGTCGCTTCGTAGCGAGGGCCGGGGAGTCCGTGCCATGCCGGCGCACGAAACAGAATTCCCATTCGTTCCGGATGAAAGCGTTTCGGGGAGGGTCACTCCTGCCGAATGGTAGCGGGAAGCGCGAGTATTTGTAATCTTCGGTTTTAATCAAAATAATGATATAATATCTTTTCGCAGACAACAATCTCCGTTATGACGCAATGCCATCTGAACAGATGGCATCTTTGCGGCTCATATTCCCCGGTAATCCCTCAGATTAATTTTATTTTAACAATAAAATATTTATATGGCGATTGTAAGACGGTAGTGATACCTCACAGAGAGGCTGAATGGCATGACAGACAGGCGAAATATACTAAGACTGGCTGCAGCACTACTGGCGTGTTGCCTTATTATCCCGGCACTCTCTCCGGTAAGTGCAGCAGAGTCTGCAAGTCCGGCCACGCTCACCGTGGCTGCAAGTGATAGCACCGAACTGTCGAAGAACCAGGCAGACTATGTCTGTGACGGAGTCGACGACCAGGCCGAGATCCAGGCGGCGCTCGCCGCACTGCCCGACGGCGGTAACGTCGTCCTTACGGACGGTACGTTCAACTGCGCCGGCGTCATCGCGCCGCCGGCAGGCACGACCCTCTCCGGACAGGGTCCGGATGCAACGAACCTCGTCTTCACCAGCGACGGACGTATCAGCGTCGACAAGGAATACGTGACTCTGGACGGGTTCCACATCGAGGGCAGCGGCTACAGCAGCGGCGTCAAGTGGCTCGGTGTGATGACCATCCGTGCAAGCCATGCGAAAGTTCACAACATCACGGGCACCGCTGACGCAAGCATCCAGGCGGTCTTCCTCCTGATCCACGATCCGGCGGTCTATGCCCCGACCCTCGAAGATGTCGAGTTCATCAACTGCAAGGCCGTGGACACCGGCACCTACGGGTTCATCCACAACGCGTGGGGCTCGACGAACAAAGTGATCAAGGACGTCCGCTACGAGAACTGCGCCGCGATCAACTGCGGGAGCACGGGTGTGTTCAACCCCTGGATCACCGGGTTCGACTTTGCGGAGTTAAACGACATGGACGGTCTCTACGTGAAGGACTGCTATGCGGAGGGCAACCTGGAGTCCGGGTTCCACTTCGAGTTCGACCCGAAGGTGACGAACGCCGTCCTCGAGAACTGCACGAGCATCAACAACGGGCAGAAGCCCTACCCGACGGTGCCCTACAAGCAGAGCGACATGTCGACCCACTACTTCGGGTGCGGCTACTACGCCCCGAACTGTGACGTGACGTTCATCGACTGCACCGCGGAAGGCAACTCGCTGTATGGTTTCTATGCGACCAACGGCGGCAAGCTCTACAACTGTGTCGAGAAGGACACCGGTGCCGGGAAGAGCGACTACACCCACCGTAAGCCGGCCGGCTACTACAGCATCCCGAGCCGCTCGGCCGACCCCGCCCTGGTGCTGGAGAACTGCACGAGCATCGACTCGCACGGCTACGGCCTCCAGGTCGACCTCGCGAGCAACATCCAGATCGAGAACTTCGAGCTCGTGAACCCGGCAGGGATCGACGGTAAGGGCGCAAGTCTCGGCGGCACGAACGGCCAGTTCAGCAATGCCGAAGTCGACATCCACGCCTCCGGAGACCGGGTCGATACGCTCGTCTGGGCGAAGAACAACCAGAACGTCCAGTACACGGGAGACGTAACCTCCGCCTCCGAGAAGGCGTTCCTGGTTGAAGGCGGCCAGAACGTCCAGACGGACGGCATGGCGGTTGCGTCTGCCGACGCGTAAACCGGTTGATACCATCGGACCCTGACCGGGTCCGGTCATAATCTTTTTTTTAGTTTTGCACCCGGCCGGAGGGCGGGTGCATGAGAAACTCGGAGAATTTTGATAGTGCCGGCCCGCTGTTCCGCCGGAGTCGCAACTCGAAGACCTTTGGCCTTCTCATGCTCCGGCCCTTTGGCCCATCGCAACTCGCACCTTCGGTGCTCGCACCGTGGTGCTTCCAGCCAGTCGCGTTTCGGGACGTCATACTAATGAACCATCGCACGTTCCGACAGTTTCACTCCGAACGGTTGTATACTGCGGGCAGTCGTTTCAGTCGGAACATTACATGCCCCGTGTACGGCTTTCGAGGGGCTATCCCCGAGAGGGGGGTGGGGACAGGGGAGGGGGGAATACTCCCCCCTCCCCACCTGATGGTGGTCGAGCTCCGGTTCTACGAACCGTCGCACTCCCCGTCAGCCCCCCCGTATGGCGATAACGATGCGTGCCCGAAGGGCAGGCAGAGTTCGAGCACCGGAGGTGCGCAGGCCACCACGGTCCACTGTTTTGGGCTTTTTCCTCGCTTCGGCCTTCCGAACGCCCATCGCAACTCCCACCTTCGGTGCTCGAACTCCTGTCCTACGGGCAGTCGTTCCTAACAGTGCTCACGCACCCGCCGTTCCGCCGGGTGCATTCAAAAGGTATCCGGGGCCTTCGGGGCGGCCTCTTTTGAGAGCCCCACGGGGAAACTCCCTTCCGCGCCCCCGGCAACCTTCGCGTAAAACGTCTCGATATTGTGGACGATTGCCTTCCAGTTGTACCTCGTCCGGACGAGTTCTTTCCCCTGCTCCCCGAACCTTGCCCGCAGCGTTTCGTCAGCAAGCAAGCGTCCGATGGTGTCGGCAAGCGCCTCCGGCGTATACCCGGTATTGAACCCGACGGTGTTGTCGATCCACCCGAGCAGATCGCCCTTGCCCGTCGTCACGATGGGTGCCCCGCAGAGGCACGCTTCGAGGAACGTGACCGGAAAGCCGGTGAAGCTCGGCGTCACGAAGACGTCGGCGTCGGTGTACGCGGCCATCTTCTCCTCCTTGCTCACGAACCCCGTGAAGATCACCCGGTCGTCGAGACCGAGCGACTCTACCCGCTGCCTGAACTCGCCGTTGTGGCCCATGTCCCCTCCGACCAGCACCAGGACGGCGTCGTCGAACTCCCGGGCGACCACGGCAAACGAACGGATCAGAAGATCGATCCCCTTCGTCGGGTCGAGCCTCCCGAGGTAGAGCACGACCTTCGTGGCGGCGTCGATCCCCCAGGCCGCACGGAACCTGCCGCGGGCAGGAAGGGAGGGATACTCGGCGAGGTCGATGCCGTTCGGGACGACCGCGATCTTCTCGTCGGCAACACCGAGTTCCCGATACCGCTCCGCCTCTGTCTCGTTGAGCGCGATAACCCCCGCGGCGCCGAGGATCACCTTATCCGACCAGAACTGGTCGAAGAGCCGCTTCATCCGTTTTGACCCCGTATCCTGCGGGAGCGCCCCGTGCGCCTGGAGCACGTAGGGCACGCCGTACTTCCTCGCGTAGTGCGAGGCGATGACGGTGAGCATGGTGCGGTGGTCGTGGATGTGGACGAGGTCGAATGCGGCAATCTCCCTTCTTGCGACCGCCGGCATCCGGTAGGGCATCACCGGCAGAGTCATGCCACGGGTATATTTTCGTAAATTCTCGAAGTAATAGACGTTCATCCCGTCGACGGAGGTAGCGCGGTTCGTCGGCAGATTGTTCGGGTAGATGCTCCGGTTTGTCGTGTAGACGGTGATATCGTGCCCGTTCTCGTGCAGATTCCGGGAGATGTCGTATGCGACCCGTGCCACCCCGCCCGACTCCCAGAGCGGTTTGAAGAACGGGGTCACCTGTAATACCTTCATTCACATCCTCCTATGCTGCGTGTCTCAACCGTTTCCGGATCACACCCGCGTAGCAGTTCAGGCAGAACGGCGTAAAAAGCCAGACCCCGCACTCGATAAGGGGCGTAAGCCCGTGCTGCCGGATCCGGTAACGGTAACTCTCCAGGTTGTACAGCAGGTAGTCCTCGCCGATCTGCTCGAACCACCACTGGCGGGTGACGTTCCCGTTACGCACCCGTTCAGAGCACTTTGCTGTCCAGTGTGCCACCATCTCCCTGGTTCGACCCTCCGCCACTTCAGGCTGGAAGTCGCTGTTGATGACGCAGGGGATGGTCGTGTAGTCCCGGATGCCGTGCCGGTCGAAATCCACCGAGAGGATCATGGAACTGTTTGTCTTCTCCTTGAAGATCGCGGTATCGAACTGGAAGTTCCCGAGCGAATAGGCGATCAGGCCGTCTTTATACCGTTCCAGCCCCTGGATGGTATGCGAGTGGTGTCCGAGAATCAGGGCCGCCCCTGCATCGATGAAGGCGTGAGCAAGTCTGACCTGTTCGGGCGAGGGGTAGTAGGTATTCTCGATCCCCCAGTGCAGGGAGACGACGATATGGTCGGTGTGCTCTTTTAACGCCCTGATATCCTCGATGACGCTCTTCTTCTTCAGTTTGGCTACGTTGACTCCCGGCGGCGACCGGAACCTTCCGGTCGTGTATGCGAGGAAACCGAACCTGAGCCCATTACGCTCGACGATCCGCCCCGGGGGTTTTTCGTCGCCTCTCCCCCCTCCGACGTAGGCGATGCCGCGCCCCTCAAGCCCCTCGAGGGTCTTCTCGAACCCTTCCCGGCCCATATCGAGCGTGTGGTTGTTTGCCACGCTGAGGATGTCGAACCCGGCCTCTTTGAGGTACTCCCCCGCCGCCGGGGGTGTTGTATTGACCCAGCGTTTCTTCCTCTCGGTTCCGCTCTCGGAGAGGACCGTCTCCAGATTCCCGAAGAGCAGGTCCTTCTGCCGAAGTTCGTGCTGAACCAGGGCGAATGGTCTCTTGCCGTTCTTGATCCAGAGCAGCACGTCTCCGACCGCTCGCAGCCGCACCGATGTCACACCTCTCCTCCTGCAGAATCTTTGCTCGGGGCGGGAGATCCTGGCCCGGATCGGGTCTTCATCGCCGATCTGAAGGCCCCCCTCCCCTCGAGCCGGAGCAATGGAACCCTGCCGGCGTCTGCGAGAGAAACTGCCATGGACGGGTAATCGTGAATACTGCCCTCCCTCCCCGATACGATGAGTTCCAGACAGGCGATGCGACAATATATATTTTGCCCTGTTCGTGCCTCCCGGCATGCTTATCTCGACACATACGGCTTCCCGGGAACTCCGGAATCCCGGCGAGGCATGGTGCGGGCCCCGGTAACGGTGGAGCTCATGATGCCGAACCATTAACTGCTTATGCACCGAGTATGTACCTGGATCGCCGGGCGGCAGATGATGAGAGTTACCCCCACTGATCGGTGATGAAGCAGGGGACTGATGCCGCCATCCTACGGGAGAGGCCTGTTCACCGGAGATCGCTGTTCTATCCCTTTGCTCATCGTCGGGCTGTCCGTCTCCTCGATCGCCCGGAACCGTCGCCTTCACATTCGGTATCAACAGCGATCAGGGCGTTGCGGCTTGATGCGGGTTTTGGGAGGTATCCTGGTCTTTGTATGCCCGCTGTTCTGGTTCCTTCGGATCCGTCGGCAAAAAAGCGGTCGTTCCGGAAGGGGTTCGGTTCCGAATTCCCAATATCCGCCGGTATGTTCGTCAATCCCGGTCTTGGCGTGCCGGGTGTCGGCATCCGTATGGACGTCTGTCGCGGGAATGTATATATGTCCGGAGTGGTATGGCAGACCAGAGTGGTGCGATGGAATCGGGCAACTCCACGGATTCACCCCCGATTCGTCATTCCGGCGGCCTGCCGGTTTAGACGGATTGCCCGGATGTCCTGCGACGGAGGATTTCGCGTGCATTGGCTAGAATCCATTCTTCACGTTGCTCCCACGGCGTTTGCCGGTGCGAAGATAGCAGGTCTTGAGTTCTTTCTCCCTCCCTGCGGCAATTCCCCGCCGGTACACACTACCGGCAGGGGCAGCGATACGGCCGATCGTGTGGCAGACGCACGCGGGGAGCAGCCTGCAGGGAATGTGTGGGCCCCCTCTTCCGGCCACCTCTCCGGAGGGGGCAACCCGCTCATGGAGGGTGTCTGCTCCTCCGATGCAGCGCTCATGGGGGGATCGCTTGGCATGCCGGGTGAGCCGGCAATCCCCGGGAGAGAACTCTCCCCGTTTGCGGTTGTCGCTCCTGCGTACAACGAGGCCCTCGTCATCGGCTCCATCGTCCTTCAGGCGAAGCGGCACGCCGACCGGGTGATCGTCGTCGACGACGGCTCGGCCGACCGGACCTCCGAGACCGCCCGGCTCGCAGGTGCCGACGTGATCAGGCTTCCGGAGAACGGCGGTAAGGCGAAAGCCATGATGGCCGGGTTCGCCCGGGCCCGGGAGCTCGGCTACGATGCCGTCGTGATGCTCGACGGCGACGGGCAGCACGATCCCGCCGAGATCCCCGTCGTAGCGGCGCCGGTGCTTTCGGGAGAAGCCGATCTGGTCATCGGCTCCCGGTTCCTGGATACCCGGGCCGAGATCCCCGCGTACCGGCGGGCCGGGCAGCGGGTGCTCACCGGGTTCACGAACCTCTCGGTGGACGACGGCGGCTTCGCGACGACAGACTCGCAGTCGGGCTTTCGGGCTCTCTCCCGGCGAGCACTCGATAACCTCACCTTCGCATCGGAGGGGTACAACATCGAGTCCGACATGATCGCTCACTTCGCCTCTCTCAACCTCCGGGTGACCGAGGTTCCGATCTCCGTCACCTACGACGTCCCCCACAAGCACAAAAAGAACCCGCTCTCCCACGGTTTCGGGGTGCTTGCCCGGATCGTGGGGCTGATCGGGTATAAACGGCCGTTGCTCTTTTTTGGCATACCGGGCGGGGCTACTGCGCTCTTCGGGATAGTCCTTGAGATCTACACCTTCTCCGAACTCTACCGGATCAACCAGTTTCATTACGTCATATTCACGTTAGGGATAACCGCACTCATTCTCGGGCTGTTATTGACGGTATCCGGGTTGATCCTGAATGGCCTCCTGTCGATACTGCGGAGCCGCACAGGGTAGCCCGTGCGGTCCCCGCAGGTGTATGCCGGGTTACGATAGTTCAGCGATGCGTAAGACAGATGCCGCATCGATACCTCCTGTGTGATCCGGTGCTCTCAGCAAGTGCCCTGCTCTACCTGCCGATTTCATCTTCAGCAATCCCGGAAGACCTGCAGAACCCGTTTTTCATGCTGAGCACGGCAGGTTTCATCGACAGTGCGTCCATGGATGCGCAGCTGGCCACCCGGCTCTCGCGGCAGGGTATCTTTGCCCCGGGCGGTTCAGGAACGAAGGCGGGAGTTCGGCCACCGATCCGTCACTTTCGAAGGGGCCCCGGTCTCCAGGATAGCCGGCAGATGCGTTCTTTGTCTGCAAGTTCATCATGGATCTCAATTGCCGAGAAAAATCTCGGATCTCTAATCCGGCAGGAAATTACCGTTGATGAAACCGATACTGTCATTTTTATATACCTGTAGCAGTATGTCTCGGGCGGCAAGGAGGGGTATTATGAAGGGACTAATCCTTTCGGGGGGTCACGGGGTACGGCTTCGGCCGCTCACCTATTCCCAGCAGAAGCAGTTGATTCCTGTGGCAAACAAACCTATCCTGTTCTATTGCATTGAGGATATCATTCGCGCCGGTGTCGACTCAATCGGCATCATCGTGGGTCCGAACCGGGAACAGGTGATCGATGAGGTCACATCAGCTGAGTGGGATGCGGAGATCGAGTTCATTCACCAGGAGTATCCTGGCGGTCTGGCGCACGCGGTAAAGATCTCAGAAGACTTTCTCGGGCGTGACGACTTCATCATGTACCTCGGTGACAACATCCTGATGGGTGGTATCAACGGATTTGTGAGAGATTTCAAGGACTCGAACGTCGAGGCCAGCATTCTGTTAACCCCGGTCAGCAACCCGGAACAGTTCGGGGTAGCACTGGTCGACTGGCACCGGAAGGTGATCCTGGAGTTGGTTGAGAAACCAAAGAATCCTGCCGCAAATACTGCCGTCGTAGGAATATATGGGTTTACACCGAAGATCTTCGACGCAATCGAGCACATCGGCCCTTCCTGGAGGGGAGAACTCGAGATCACCGATGCCCTCCACTGGATGATTAAAAATGGCTATCCGGTCAGGTGCGGAATGGTCGAAGGGTGGTGGAAAGATACCGGAAAGCCTGAAGACCTCCTTGATGCGAATCGGCGAATCCTCGATATGCTGAACTTAACAAACGGTACGTTACAGGAGAACGGAGGGCATATCGAGAATAACGGGATTGTGAAGGAGAGCACCCTTACGGGCAGGGTGATGATCGGTAAAAACTCGGTCATAGAGGAGAATACCGTTATCAAAGGGCCGGTTATCATCGGTGATGGGTGTTTGATTTCAGGTGCGTACCTCGGACCGTACACAAGCATCGGAAGTGGCTCGCAGATCATCAACACAGAGATAGAAGACTCCATTGTAATGAGCGGATCTACCATCATCAACGCAGATCGGGTCGTGGAGAGTCTGGTCGGAAAGAACGTCTGCATCGTGAAGAACACGAAACCCCCCATGGGACGGAGATTCGTCATCGGCGACAACTCGAGCGTGGTACTATGATCGACGGCGTACTCGCGAAACCTCTCAATGTCATCCACGATGAGCGCGGCAGGCTCATGGAGATCCTTCGGCACGATGACGCTCTATTTGTGAAGTTCGGGCAGGTCTACATGACCACCAACTATCCCGGGGTGGTGAAGGCGTGGCACTATCATAAAATCCAGACGGATAACGTCTGTTGCCTGAAAGGAATGATAAAGATGGCAATCTTCGATGGTAGAGAGGATTCCCGGACGCATGGAGAGATAGGTGAGTTCTTTATCGGTGAATACAACCCGATGCTCATCGCGATCCCCCCGGGAGTTTACCACGGATGGAAGTGCATCTCTCCGGAGGAATCCATCGTCGTGAGCATGCCCACCGAACCCTACAACCGTGAAAATCCCGATGAATATCGACTCCCGCCGGACACCCCTCTCATCCCGTATGATTGGATACTTTCGCCGGGGAAGAAGCATGGATGAGGAGGATGGGGTATGCGGCTGCTGGTGACAGGCGGAGCCGGCTTTATCGGCTGTAATTTCGTTCGGATGCTGGTTGAACGGTATCCGGCCGATGAACTTGTCGTTCTTGACAAGTTGACGTATGCGGGCAGGCTTGAGAACCTCCAGGACCTACGTGAACGGATCACCTTTATTCATGGGGATATCTGTAACCGGGACGACCTTCGGCAGGTTGGGGACTGCGATGCGGTCATCAATTTTGCGGCGGAGACACACGTCGACCGCTCCATCACGGATGCCGCCACGTTCGTGAAGACCGACGTGCTCGGCACCTGCACACTGCTGGACTATTGCCTGAACAGCGACGTTAACCGTTTCCTCCAGGTCAGCACCGATGAGGTCTACGGCAGCGTGGCGAGCGGAGCCTCCCGGGAGACCGCTTCGTTCAATCCCTCCTCCCCTTACTCCGCCAGTAAGGCGGGTGCCGAGCTCCTTGCGAAGGCCTATCATACGACCTATGGGTTGCCGGTGCTGATCACCAGATCCTCCAATAACTTCGGCCCCTACCAGTATCCCGAAAAATTGATCCCCGTGCTCATTCTGCAGGCGTACCAGAACCGGTCTCTGCCTATCTACGGGGATGGGTCAAACATGCGTGACTGGCTGTTCGTGCAGGACAACTGCGAGGCGATCGATCTTGTCCTGCGGAAAGGGAAACCTGGAGAGGCATACAACATCGGGGCGGGCAATGAGCGAACCAACCTTGAGATCGCAACCCGGATCCTGACGGCTTTGCAACGGCCCCCGGATCTGGTTCAGTACGTGGGAGACCGGCCCGGACATGACTTCCGCTACGCCGTTGACACGAACAAGATCCTCGAGATCGGATGGAAACCGTCATATGCCTTTGAGGATGCGCTCGACCTGACGGTGGCGTGGTACCTGGAGAACGAGTGGTGGTGGAGACCGTTATACGGCGGTTTATAGGTGTCAAAACCCATGATTTCCTTTCTTTATCGCTGTTTGGGTACTCCCGATGTGTAGTTTCTGTGGAGTGAGGTGTGGCCGGGTGAACGACGGATCTTCCGGTAAAGGCGCCTTTAAACTATAGCAGACCGTGCCTATTGATGAACTCGTAAACTCTCTGGCTTCGCCTGCTTACATTGACGGCACTGTAGCCGAGTACATATATCTTACCTCGAACGTATAGGCTCCTATTAATAAGTTCACCCCCCCATTTCTCTTTAAATCTGTGTATCCCGTACAGGTGGCTGTCCGGGTCCGGTTGCGTGTCTCCCAAGTCCAGATACCGTATACCTGATTTAGCCCCCCACTGTATTGCATGCCACATGATCAGATCGGATGGGCAGTGCTCCAGATCTTCCTTGCTTGAGGAACTGATGTAGTGGGTCATCGTTCCCTGGAATATGAAAAAAAGCATGCCTCCGATCACGTGCCCCCTCAGGGACGCGACGAAGAGTTTCACCATGCCCCTCGGTAGCAGTGTTGTATACAGCATCTCAAAGAACTGCTGGCTTTTCGGAGTTATACCTTTGTTACGGCTATGCTTGTAGTGAAGATGGTAAAAGCGGATCCAGTCCTGCCAATCAAGCGCCTCCGCTACACAGACGCCGTTTTGAACTGCTTTCTTTACTCTTCCCCGTGCACTCCTGGCGATCTCTTTCCAGAGTACCTCTTCGGGTTTATCCAACCGGAGTATATACGTGAACAGAGGACACTTCACGTATCCTTTTCGAATGAATACGTCGTCAACGCCTGGAGAGGAGATCGGCCTTAATCGAGTATATACCGACAACCTCCTCTCCTGAAGGAAGAGATCGCACTCCTCTTGCAGGGTCTCATATATCAGTGAACCATTGGAAAGCGGGCCTCCTGCCGACTCCCGTGCGGATAAGTGCCTTGCGACTCTCTTTCTAAAAATGAGATGCCCTGCTACCGGTTTTGAACCGTTACACGTGAGTAAAAAACCTGGCTCGTATCCATAAACCTTCTCCAGCAGTGTTGCCCACTCGAGAGTCTGGTAGATGTTGTGAATATCCGGTTTGCAGGTGCTGAGCAGCTGATTCCAGGCTCTCTCATCCACTTCGTCAAGGCCATAACTGAGTGTGCTTATCAAACGAGCCTCCCGGTATACCCCTCGTTCATCGCCTTCCGGAGTCCGGGGCTGATCCCATTACCGGAACGATGCTGCTTTCAAGATGACCTCCATGCGCTGCATATACCCGGAAGGCTCTGAGTTTACATTCGGCGGTAATATCTCCATACACCTTTTTGTGCGAGCATTTTCCATGCCTTCTCCGGCATATATATCTTGCCCGTGTCCCTCCCTACCTTTGGATCACCCGATCCGGATCTGCGTTTTGCCGCCCCACAACCACCTCCCCCGGGCGATGCATACCTTTTTATGGAATGTTGGTAAGGCCCAAACCCAGGTACGAACCGAGATACGGGGGAGGCAGTAAGACATGAACGACGCAGTTCGCATTGGGGTCATTGGGACCGGGTTTATTGCACGTGGGCTCATCATGGCACTCGAAGGACGACCGGATATGGCGGTATCCCGGATCCTGACACGTTCGAAACCGGACGACAGGCGTGATCTCCCGCAAAAAGGGGCGTTGACAAATTCCGCTGAGGATCTTATCGAGTATTCGGATGTGGTAGTCGAATGTACGGGAGACGTTCTCTATGCAACGGATGTGCTCGATCAGGCCCTGAAGGCGTCCCGCCCCGTCATAACCATGGATGCCGAAGTTCAGGTTACGACCGGTTCATACCTTGCGGGGTTGGGCTATATCACCGAAGCCGAAGGCGATCAGCCGGGTTGCCTTGCGACCCTGAAGGAAGAGGCGATCCAGATGGGGTTCAAGCCCCTGGTGTACGGGAACATCAAAGGATTCCTCAACCATACGCCTTCAGTAGACGAAATGCGGTACTGGGCGGGGAAACAGGGGATCAGCCTTGATAAGGTGACCTCGTTCACGGATGGGACAAAAGTACAGATCGAACAGGCTCTGGTGGCAAACGGCCTGGGGGCGGGGATAGCGCAACCCGGATTGGCCGGAGTTCCTGCCGACGATGTAAGCAGCGGGGGAGCAATTCTGGCAGCGAAGGCGAAAAGCCTTGGTTATCCAATAAGCGACTTTATTCTCTCGCCGGGATCTCCTGCCGGCGTTTTCATCGTGGCCGAACATGATGAGAAGTTCAGGGAGTATCTGCGTTACTACAAGATGGGCGACGGTCCGTACTATACGCTGCTACGGAATTATCATCTCTGTAACCTTGAGATCATCAAGACACTGAAGAAGGTGCAGGATGGCGGGGATGTTCTGCTGAATAACGGGTTACACCCGGAGGTTAGCGTCGCCGCGGTCGCGAAGCGATCCCTCCAGCCCGGGGATCGGATTCATCGAGGCATTGGAAGTTTTGATGCATACGGTAGCGCCGTCAGAATCCAGGACTTTCCGGATCACATCCCGATAGGTCTGCTGTCGGAGGCAGTCGTACGGAGGCATATAACGCCCGGTAGCCTGCTCAGTTTTGATGATGTTGAGATTCCCGAGACCCTTGCACTCGATGCGTGGCTCGGATGCGCGAAGCCGAGATGTGCCGTGTCCCGGGCGTAGGCTCTCCGGGTCGGACGGCCCCCTCCACTCCGGTATCTGCTGGAGATGGACTGGCCGCCCGCCACGCACCTCTGCTCCTGTACTGAAAGCAGGCACTGCTCGAGCGCGCACACCTGGTATGGGATTCGGAGATCATGAATGCCGGAACCCGGGTGAAGGCGGCCAATGTTCCCCGCCGGATGCATCCTGCCTCTCTATGGATCCCCGGCGTCGGATAATTTCAGGAAACCTATATACGTCCGTAGCAGTATAGCGCAGTCCCGTGCGGTGCGACGGGATCAGGAGGAGAATTAGTGCATTTCGGGGGCTACAATGAAGATTCTCATTCTTGCCATGAACATTAAGGGTGGTATGGTTCATTACGTTTCGCAACTTGCCAATGCTTTATCTGAAGAGAATGACGTGGTGGTTATCGCTCCGATTGGCGTGAATCGAGATACTTTTTCAGAGAACGTACGGTTGACAGAGTTGCCCTTAGGAAATATCGCCCGGAATTTTATTGTTAACACCCTCATCGTTACGCGGCCTCTAAATCTTATAAGGACGATCCGTAGAGAAAATCCCGATGTAATCCACATTCAAGAGCCGCACTTGTGGTGGTCTTTCTTTCTTCCGTACCTTTCGAAATATCCGCTGGTATTCACCGTTCACGATGTGAATCCACATCCCGGAGATAGAAGATTCGACCAGATCATCGGACAGAAGCATGTTGTTGACCATTCCAATGATCTCATCGTTCATGGCGAATCTGCAAAAAAAGAATTGCTGACGAAGTATTCAATTCCTGAAAGCCGATGCCACGTTATTCCTCATGGTGATTACTCCTTTTTTTCACAGTATAAGACCGATGCGACGACCGAAAAAGAGACTATTTTATTTTTCGGCCGCATCGAGGACTATAAAGGGCTGGAATACCTGATAAATGCAATATATATTGTTTCTGATGTGTATCCTGAGATCAAACTGATCATCGCCGGGCAGGGAGACCTCACCCGGTATGAAGACAAAATTCGTGAGAATACCGATCTATTTGAGATATACAATGAATATATCAGCGATTCCAGGGTCGCGGAATTTTTCCAACGGGCATCTCTGGTTGTTCTCCCTTACATCGAAGGAACTCAAACCGGGATCATTCCGATCGCCTATGCGTTTAAAAAGCCGGTGATCGTGACGGATGTTGGAAGTATCCCTGAGGTCGTTGAACATGGAAAGACGGGCCTTGTTGTCCGCTCAAGAGATGCTTTCGCGCTTGCAGATGCCATTCAAGAATTGCTGCACGACGAAGCGATGCGACAGCGGATGGGCATTGAAGCTCATAAGAAGATGCAAAACGAACTTTCATGGGACGTTATTGCCCGGAAAACAGTTGATGTGTATGCGTGCGCAATGAGTCGGGATAACGTTTGAATGACCTGGGTTCACTCTATATTTTTCTTCGTTCGGATTTTTCGGGCGAATACACATCCCCCGTTTTAACACCTTTTTTGATATGTGCTGGATGATGCATGCTATGTGCTTAGGCTCAAGTCCGAACGAAGGGTGCTATCTGCCCTGTTCTCATCACAATCGCATGGACATGGTTGCAACGATCTGGCGGATGGGAAGGGGGACAAACTGAAGAATCAGTTCACGTTCTACCCCGGTCAATCCCACAAACCAGATGGTTGCCGAATATAGTATACCCACTATGCCGGAGACGAGAATAAGCGATCCCCAGTTCACAATGAGAATATATTGTTTGACCCCTAATATTGCGGCGATCAATATTGCGGCCGATATAATCCCCGGAATAATCTGGCGTAGGAATGTGTATGGGGAGACGAGAATGATTCTTGCAGCATACCACGGCAGGAAAAATGAACTTCTCAGTGTGAATGTGATGACACCCGCGAGGGCAACGCCGTAGAAACCCCAGCCCATCTGTGAGAAGAATATTGCCAGAGGGACGGTAAGGGCACCCAGCCCCAGGGTGGCAAGGCCCGGTATGCGCACCTTGTTGAATGCTATATTGATGTTTGTCAGGGGAAGGAACGCTAAATTAACGACGAGGTGAATTGTGAGAATTACGAGCAGGGGAGCAACCGGAGCCAATTCATTACCGACCCAGATAGTGAGTACCTCCGGTGCGAAACCACAAAGGAGTCCTATCGGCAATGCAAATCCCAGAGTGAATAACTTAATCGATGTACGGGAGAGGCGAACGATCTCGTCGTGCATGTTGTTGGCATAATACGCAAGTGTGAGCGGCATCAATAGTGCATACAGCGTTGTTGCTATGGTGCGAAATACGATGCTCAACTGAAGCGCGACCGAGTATTCTGTGGTGGCGATGCTGCCGAACAGGATGTTGACAAGGATGAGATCAACGTTAAGGAACAGCAGTGTACCTACCTGATTGACGATCATCCACGACGTCATACCCCCGATGCTTCGGTAACGGCTTTTATCGAAATCTCGCAGACACACGCTCAGTTGAGGTGTCAATCTCCTCCAGACGAGAACAATAATTCCCAGTATCAGTGCGGATGATATCGCATAGGAGATTCCTACTTGACTGATAGATGGAACGGCTATCGAAAAAAGGGCGATGATGAATACGACCTGTAAGATTCGTTGCAAACTCTGGATGGCACCCCAGATGTCCAGGCGGTTCCGCACAAACATGGATACATTAAAACTGCCTGCCCATGCGTCAATTGTAAAAGAGCCCAATATCCCTAGAAAGAGGAGCATAAACTCGAAGGATTGGCCTTCAGGTACATTGAAAATTGTCGGTGCATTGAGGATCAGTAAGAGAATGACGGGAGTCAATAACAGAAGGATAGCAGAGTTTCCGAACACGGCAGTGTTGAATACCCGGTTTGCTGTTCTGTAATCGTCTTTCTGAATCTCGATCATTAAGAATCGTGCAACAGACTGGCCGAAGGACTGCATGAAGACTGCCATGAAGGCAGTTAAGGAGATTGCAAGAGGAACAAGACCATATGCAGCAACTCCTAGCGTGTGTATCAGGAATGGGGTCAGCCAGATTCCGATGCCGAGACTTACAACAATGTTTGTGACCTGCAGCAGCAGGCTTCTAGGAATATGTTTGCTTAAATCTTGTATGTTATTTATTGCACTCCCCAAAAATCACCACATCCCCGATCCAGGTTCGTGATGAGATACTAGCGTGATTATTAAACATTGTCCCTCCCGGGAAAAAGCGTCATGATCCCGTGGATGCTCTCCCGGCAGAGGGAAAACGGGTGATTTCTGTAAATTACATCAGGCGATGCCCCTGAAGGGATACCGGATAGACTCGTTGGTAGTGCTATAATTTCACTCCAGGACGTTCGTTCAAAAAAACAAACGGTGTGAGGAACCCAGCGGCCGGGACTGTGGGGATTGGTGGACTTGCACAACTACCCGGGACGATACGGGACTGATGGCCGCTCATTAAGCCGGGAAAAGGACCTGTGCAACCTGTACCCGGCTCCTCTTGTGGGTTTTCGCGACTCCGGATCTCCGGCCAGACGGCCGGGATCAGCATCACGACCGGGAAATCGCCAGTATCTCGTTGCACTCGCAAAACGATGCCGGGATGGTTGTTATGCTGTCTCACCGAATGATCCCTGGTTCAGCCCTTAACTGCTGGAATGACCCCCTGTTTCTTCGACGGATTGATGCTATTTGTGGACGAGGCACCCATCCACTGTTGCCTTGATAAATGCAGAGAGGGCCTGCATGTTCCTGTGATACAGGAGATATATGCTGCTCTGGAACCAGAACCAGAACATGAAGAAGTAGAGGAGAAAGGAGAGATATTGAAGAGGATTTGCATACTTCTTCATGAATAAAAACCGGTTCCGCGTATAGTAATAGATGGATCCGCTGCCGCTATTGGATGCTCCGCCCTTATGCCTGATGACGGATCGATGGGTATACCGTGAGGTGAATCCTGCAAGATTTCCACGCCGGCACCAGTCGATCTCTTCCCAGTACAGGAAGTAATCCGGGCTCATCAGCCCGACCGCATCTATGACGGACTGTTTACAGAGTATGCAGACGCCAGCGATGTAATCCACATCGGAATCGCAATCGAATTGACCGACATCTTCTTCTCCCCATCCTGCCGGCGAGGCCACGCCCTTACCGAATTTGATGACGCCGCCGCCGGTGTACTGCAGAATGTTTCTGTCGGAGTAGTGGTAGATCTTCGGACCGACAAATCCTATTCTGTCATCTGCCTCCCCCCCCGAGACGAGTTCGGCAAGAAACATTCGATCTACGACGACGTCATTGTTCAGGAGCAGAATATAGTCGGGCTTCTGCACCTTCCGGGCAAAACATATCCCGAGATTGTTTCCTTCGGCAAATCCGCTATTCCGTTCGTTGATAATGAGCGTGAGCATTCGATCCGGGACGCTCTCCTCATGCTTCTCCCATGCATTCGGCAGATCCTTCTCGCTGGAGGCAGAATATTCGGATATCCGTATTGGTTTGTTATCGGGCGAGTATCGGACAAACGGTGATTCTACGGTGATCGCTCCTTTGCAGTACTCCCGAATCCGTGGGATCGACTCATCACCGGATCCGTTGTCTACGACGATGACGTGATAGGTCGGATACTCTATCTGGTAGAGGGATTCCAGACATTCCAGAGTATCTCTCCATCCTTTCCAGTTGACAATAATAATCGATATGATTGGTGTATTACAGCCAGCCCTCATACTCACCCCTGCGTTGGAGCCGTGCCCCTGGCGCCTTCATCTTTACTCTCGATGGAGGGTCCCTGCGCCCCCCGGTTGATAGTAACCGAATGCCATGGACTCGCTGATATATAAATAGTATGAAGGCATTTTGGGGTTTCCCACGCCGGAGAGTCCCGGTGTGGTTCATGTTGTCGAATGAGTTACGGAGGTTGAAGGCCTGTGAAGGTTTTTGTTGCAGATGGAGCAATGCGGTCTAGTCTATCTATCGTGCGGTCTCTTGGTAGCAAAGGGATCGAGGTTGACGTTGGGGAGACCTACCGCCACTCGACATCGGCGCTTTCCAGGTATTGCGCGAAGAGCTATGTATATCCGGATCCCAGAACGAGCACGGATGAGTTCATCCAGTGGCTGATGAGCCTCGTGGAGAACGGGGATTATAGCGCGATCTACGCTACCACCGAGGCGGTGACGCTACCCATCTGTTACCACAAAGAGAGGCTTGAGCACCATACCCGCGTACCCTTCCCGGGCTATGAGCAGTTGATGCTGACTCATGATAAGGGCAAGACACTCCGTATCGCGCAAAATTGCGGCGTCAGGACGCCCAGAACCGTTCTTTCGCCGGACATCTCGGATCTCACCGAGGCTGCAGATACGTTTGAGTTTCCTGTGGTCGTGCGGTCACGGTGTAAGAACCTGTGGTTGAGGGGTAAGTTCACCACGATGAATGTAGCCGCGGGTAACTATGTCTTCGACAAAGATGCTCTGATACGGCAGGCCGAAGCGATCCTGTCTCAAACCGGTGCGATGCCGCTCGTGCAGGAGTACATTCCCGGAACCGGCTACGGGGTGGAACTGCTTCTCTGCCGGGGAGAACCCAGGGCTATCTTCATGCACAGAAGACTGCGGGAGTATCCCATCACCGGCGGTGCAAGCACGTTGCGTGAGGGGATCTACTCCGATGCATTGCGGGAACCCGCCGTCACTCTCATGCAGAACCTGAATTGGCACGGCCTTGCGATGGTAGAGTTCAAAGTTGATTCCAGGGACGGAACTCCGTACCTTATGGAAGTGAACGGAAGGTTCTGGGGATCGCTGCCTCTTGCGGTTCTCTCGGGTGTTGATTTCCCGTATCTCCTGCATAAGATGATCATCGAGGGGGACATCCCGCCGGGGGAGGATTACCGCACCGGTCTTCGCAGCCGATGGCTCATCCCGGGTGATATCGCCTGGTGCGCAACATCTCTGCTTCGGCGCCAGAACCGTTTGTCGACGCTCCGGGATTTTTTCAATCTCCGCGATCTGAATGACGACATCATTGCCTGGAACGACATTCTGCCGACGTTCGGCGCCATGATGGGTGCATCGCGAGATCTTACCCGTGTATTATTCAGATAAAACTGCCCCGCTATCGTTATACCCGAATCATTCTGCTATTGGATAGCGTATGCTGCATTCCTCAGGGTTCATGTCGCTCCCCCAATCTGCAGGCTATTCTTGTGGGTCAATCTCCGTATAGACAACGTCTCTCTCAAGGTGTCTCATCTCGGTTATCCACCATCCCATGATCAGATCCCAGGAAAAATTTTCCATTACGTATGCCTGAGCGTTCTTCCCCACGGTCTCGCGGATAACTTTATCGCTGAGTAATAAACCGATCTTTTCGGTTAATTCCTGCCGATCGCCGGGCTTGATCAGGAACCCGGTCGACCCGTCATGGATAATCTCTTCGGTTCCGCCGACATCGGTCGCAATAACCGCACAGCCGGCAGCACAGGCTTCAAGAACTGACGTCGGTAGCCCCTCCGAATAAGAGGGGTTCACAAAAATATCAGTGCTCTTCAGGATGCCCGGGACATTTTCCGGACGCAGTTCCCCAAAAAACGTAATATTCGAGATGTGCCCGCGATGAGCAAGCGCTTCAAGTTCACTTCTATAAGACCCGTCTCCAACAATAAGCAACTGCACATCTCCTTGTATCCCCGGGAAGACAGAAAGTAAATCCTGCACTCCTTTCGCATAGATCAGCCGTCCGATATAGGTAATAACGATGCTTCCAGGCCTTTTTATCTCTGTATCGGGTTCTGCATCCTGAAATGAAGAGATATCGATGCCATTATGCATGGTCTTCGCTTTCTTCGCACCCAGATGTCTTAAGAAATCGGTGGCAGCAGTTGATACACCAAAGTTTATTGCAGCCTTTCTCACCAGGAGGGAGCCGACGGAATGATCGTAAAGATTCGCGATGAGAGATATCCAGGAGTTGTTTGAAACCGTATGTTGTGATCCGTGTTCAAGGTGGATAAGAGGGATTGCATGCCACCGTGAAAGTAGCCATCCTATGAAACATATGGGGTAGAATCGGGTGTTGGTGATGATGCAGTGGTAATCATTCTTCGCAAGGTTCAACAACGAGACAGTATTTCTGTAACTGATCTTGGGTACCGGAAAATTTCCCTGTACCAGATCCCAGGAAGAGAGCCGGTAAACGTTGACGCCGTCAAGAGTCTCATATGGAGCCGCGTTACCGCCGTTGCATGTCAATATATCTACGATATAGCCGGAATCCGTAAGTTTCTGTGCTAACTCACGGATTATCTTTATATATCCGCCAACAACAGGGACATAAACGCCTGCAAGTATGAGAATACGACCCTGTCCTGTAAGATTGGCGTCTGTTTCCCTTCCCATCTGACCCTCCTCCCCGTAAAGCCGGACCCTCGTACGCCTTTATGAGAGGGTCACTTCAACCGGCTCACTGCCGCACCGCCATATCGCCATTTTAATATAAATTTTTCCATAAATCATTTCCGCTGTGGTTTTGTGTAATCCGGTCTGAATCCGATTTTGAACGTGCCGACAAACCTCCATGAGGCATGCTGCAAGATGCACGGGTGAAAACCGGCAAGACTGATCCTGTCGCCACTCTTTTCCGGTGAATGAATTAGGGCAGGAAATACTCCCTTTTCATGGGAGAAATCTTCCTGCAGCGTAGATCAAAAATGGTGAGATGGGTTACGGAAAGGCTGCAAGCCATGTGGATGATGAGGCATCTACAGCCCCATCATCACCGAAACCGGTCGATGCACACCCCGCGTCGCTACCCGGAAGCTTATTGGCGATAAAGCCCGGGTAACGAGATGTGCTGGCGATCGGTTCGAGACGTTGGCTCACCTGACTACCGTCTTCTTCTCATAGATGTTGTTTGCCGTGCTCTCTTCCACGATGCGATCCATGTCGTCGACCCGGGCCCGGATGGCGTGTTCTCCTGCTGTTGCCGTCCAGGTGGACAATCCTTTCGGTCCGCCGTTGGCGGTCACGGTGACCCAATGTCCCGGGGGAATCGAAGTCAGGTGATCGTCCGACCAGGTGACGCAGGTGCCGTCAACGTAGAACGCAACCCCGTGAATGATGCCGTCGGGGGTCGCGGCGGTGCCCTGGTTCTTGATCGTCGCCTTGAATGTTACCGGGCTCCCGGTTGTCGGTTTGGACGGTTCCCAGCGGATATTCGTCACCACCAGGTCCGGGTTGCCGGTCGGTGTCGGCGCAGGCGTCACCGTCGGTGTGGGGGTCGGTGTCGGCGTGGGAGCGGCTGCGTCAGTGATGATCACGCCCTCTTCGCGGACATTGTTCGCCGTGTTCCCCTCCGCGATGCGGTCCATGTCGTCGACCCGGGCCCGGATGGCGTGCTCTCCTGCTGTTGCCGTCCAGGTGGACAACCCGTTCGGTCCGCCGTTGGCGGTCACGGTGACCCAATGTCCCGGGGGAATCGAAGTCAGGTGATCGTCCGACCAGGTGACGCAGGTGCCGTCAACGTAGAACGCAACCCCGTGAATGATGCCGTCGGGGGTCGCGGCGGTACCCTGGTTCTTGATCGTCGCCTTGAATGTTACCGGGCTCCCGGTTGCCGGTTTGGACGGTTCCCAGCGGATATCCGTCACCACCAGGTCCGGGTTGTCGGTCGGTGTGGGGGTCGGCGTCACCGTCGGTGTCGGTGTCGGTGTCGGGGTTGGTGTTGGAACCTGACCGGAGAGGATCGTGAATGCACTGTGATCCACGGCGCCCGAGAACGGATTTACGTACGTTCCCACGGCGTCCCCGCTAAGTATGAGCACACTTCCGCCGGTGCTGTCACAACTTTTGGCGATCTTGGAGCCTCCGCCAATGATATGACAGTTCACCGGATTTGTGTAGGGATATACATACAGATCTCCCCAGTACCCGGCATCTGTGCAACCGTTCGCGATTATCTGCCATCCAGAGGTTGCCCGGCAGTTTTTGACGGTGAAGTTGGTGAAGGCGTTGTTCGCTCCGGCGTACAGATCCAGAGCGCATTTCCCGTCGTTCTCACTCACGCAGTCGATAAACTTGTTCGGGATGTTGTACCCGCTCTCCCTGGTGAGTATATACCCGGCACCGATGGAATCTGACGAGTGGAAACGCTCAACCACCACGTTCTGAGTCCACCATCCCATAAAGTTCATCCAGCCGCCCTTTGCAGTGCAATCCCGCACCACGGCGTTCGTAGTGATTGTGAATCCACCGAAGGTCCACCATTCTCCACTCTCCAGTTCGTCTCCGCACTTATACGGATTGGACGGCATGCTCCCTTTTGTACCGGAGTAGTCAGCATGGCAGTTCTCGAGAGTGATGTTCTTGGCGCCCGAGAAGCCGCCGAACATTCCTGCCGCCTCCTGGTGGAAACCTGAAATGAGCGTATGGTCTGCGACGCAGTTTGCAACGTAAGCATCGGCAAGCCGGTTTCGCTCCTGGATGTTGAATCCGGTTCCATCCCATGCCCAGCCGGATTTGCCTCCGGATAGCAGGTATGCGTCACCGGTGTACGAAGCGCGGCAGTTGGTTATCGTCAGCCCTCTGATCCAGTGGTGCTCGACAGCGGGCGTAATGCTGCCGACACGATCGTCATGCTGCCACCCGTGCCCGTTGACATGCTCTGCCGTGCACCGGTTATACCGAATGTTGCTGATGTCGACATCCCTGGCCACGCACCAGAATGCAGCCGGCAGGTACTTGTCCGGCTGGCTGTTTCCCTTCAGATCCCGGTGAGTGACATACAGGTCTTCACAGTTGACGTTGTTTGCGTTCAGTATGAAGACGTATCCCGCGCCAACGATCGAGAATTTCGACAGTGTGTTGCTCCCCCGAGGATTGACGCTTCCTTTGGACTCGAAGTACAGGATTGAGTTTGTCGCCGGGTTGCGGGGGTCTGACGGGTCGTGAGCGCCGGTGAGTGTTCTCCCGGCGGGCACGTCGATGTTACCCGAGCAGTAGTACACGCCGGGCACGAGTTCGACATCTCCTGACCGTAAGGCAGATACAATGCCGGAACTGCCTTCTGAAGGCTGAACGGTAATTGCCGTTGCAGAACTCACGCTACAGATTAAAATTAGTAACACAATGAGTGACCGTCTTTTCATATCATTCCTCCTGCTAACAGTATATTTTGTTGAAAGTTTGGGTATATATAAATTTTCAATTTTAATTCTATCTAATATTGTCATAATCCATCAAAAAGGGCAAAAGTTGTCCTTTATATCTGATTTGATGGTGTTGTATATCTTTAAAAAAATGCGCTATGTTTATATGCCAAAAAGGATTTGAACGTGGACTTGAAGGCGTACCTCTCCCGGCTCCTTCTGTCCCCGGCCTCAAAAGGGAGTGTCCGGGAATAAATAGTGTCTAAAACAGATTCTGCTCTCTGACCTGTCGTTCTGTGACTGACCGGTTTGAGTGCTCATCGCTCACAGTAGCGGCCTTTGCCTGGGTAAGAGCACGTGCTTGCTGGAGATGTTTCTCGGCGCATCACTGGTTCCGATCCGGCTTAACGCTGTATGGCACATTCACGCAGAAACGGCGGCTTTACTGCCCTGGAGCCCGGTGCATAGACCGACCTGAAATCGGATGCCCTTAGAAGAAGTCGTCACTACCCCCCCCTTTTTCTGCAACTCCATTGCCTGTTCTGAGGAGTTATTTAAGCGATTTCCAGGGAAAAATCTCTGTAAATCTCCTTAAAAATTGGATGGTGCCGTTTATGATGGAGATATCCTGCGGTGCCTCCGTGGCTTCTACGGTTATGTTGCAGTGAGAGCAGGGGGTCGCTGCCCCGGTAACCGTGAGGTTGCTGACCACTACCTGCTCTTGTGCGATGTTTTTTATCCCATACTGAAGTTTGGTAACCGGGCGAGGGTCTATTATCGTGGAATCTGCAATCCGGATGGTTCCCGCTTTTACAACGGCTGGAACGACGGTAATGCCTGCTGCTTCTTCGTTCTCGCTCTCGATACTGATGTGCATCCTCTCAATGGTGATGGATTCCGTATCCCACCCATCTATGAAGATGGGGTTGGGCTGATCCGTCTCAATGGTTCCGGTGAACGTGAGGTTTCTTCCACGCTCGACTCCGAGGGCGGCGGGTGATCCTCCGCCGAAGAACCGGATGTCGAAGTACGAGTCTTCGCAAGGATCGTGCCCGGCAGAGTCATCGTTTGCCCGAAGATTACCACCGATCATCAGGTTATACATGCCATCGCCTTGCGGATCGATGACGGTGAAATTCGTGAAATATGCATTTTTCGTCCCGACTTCTGCGCTTAACGCGTGCATGCCGGCGTGGTCGCTGACACAGTTCCTGAAAGTGTTCGGTATCGACCGACCACTGCCGTAAACCAGGAAGTAATCCTCAGCCTGAGAGTTCCTGGATGTACAATTCTCTACAGTACATCCCTGGCCCCACCAGAGTTCGACACCGTGATAGTTTCCGTCGGCCGTGCAGTTCCTGAGCGTAGCATTCGTGCCGAGGAAGTATCCCGCTCCAAAAACCATGTCCGGTGAACCGTCAAGAGTATCGGGGTTCTCGACGTACCTGGCTTTTTGCCCGTTATTCACGCTGATACAGTCTTCAATGGTGAAATTTTGCGTAGGGTTGCTCGGCTCCTGGTGGAAGCCCGACTGCCAGTTTCCTTCTGCATAACATCCCTTCACGAGGATATCCTCGGCTGCGTTCGTCTCCTGGAGGCTGAAACCGCCGGACCAGAGTCGGGTGGTCTCGGAAGACGCTCCATCGCCTCCCCCGCACCCGATCGCCTGGCAGTTGATGTAGCGCACGTTCCTCTGTACCTGTCCCGGCCCCTGCCCACAGGTCCAGTAGCCGAAGCCCGGGACGTTCAACGCCTTGCAGTCGATGAACTCGATATCTTCGAGCGTTTCGTCGGCATTCATCCACATGCTGAATGCTCCGTCCTGGTATAGGTGCGGGCTATCGACGACCACCTGGTGGACCCT
This sequence comes from Methanoculleus horonobensis, assembly GCF_001602375.1. Classification (NCBI taxonomy): domain Archaea; kingdom Methanobacteriati; phylum Methanobacteriota; class Methanomicrobia; order Methanomicrobiales; family Methanomicrobiaceae; genus Methanoculleus; species Methanoculleus horonobensis. The sequence continues at coordinate 130,505 of NZ_BCNY01000014.1, forward strand.
GATATGGGCTGTCTTTGTGATGAGGATGCCGCCACGGTTCGTGATCGTCAGGCCCCTGATCGTCAGGTTTTCATCGTCCATGACGACTCCGGGGCATTCTCCGGAGCAGTTCAGGTATGTCTGGTTCTCTCCCTGCCCTTCCAGGGTGGTGTGAGGCTCAAAATGGAGATTCTTATTGCAATGGAAGGTACCTTCGGTCAGTATGACCTTTCCCCCCGGACTCACCTCCCCCAGAGCCAGCCCGATCTCCACCTCATCCGCGAATCCGTCGCAGATTACATCTGCACGTGACCTGGACTGCTCGCTGCTGTCGTTCGCAGCGATAACGAGAACTGGTGGCTGCTCGGCTGCCGTACTGCAACTGCCCGGCCCGGAGCCCCACAGGACTACGGCGATCATCAGCGTTACTATAATTTTTCTCACAGTCACCTTCACCTGGCAGGCCTCCGGACTTACACTCAGAACGTAACTTCCCGGTCATCCTCCGCTATAAATTTATCTCAGACGGGTATGCGGGCGGAGCGCTGGATTCCCCGATGATGAGTCAGTACAGCTACAGCCTCTCCATGCCGGTTCCGGCCTGGAGGCCTGCCGTGCCGACGGCCGCGAGAAACTTATATAGAGTTCGGGGCTACAGGAGTCCGCCGTTTATGCCGACGAGTTTCGTTGCGGTAATCAAGAAGGATCTGGATCGTTATTTCTTCTGGGTGGGGGATGACGTGAAGAAGACCTCACGCAGATCGGGTTTCGTCCTGGCAGTGATAGAGCACCTCATTTATAAGGACGGGTATAGGGCGCTTTTCTTCTATCGGCTGCAGCAAACTCCTCCTGTGAAGAAGAGTCGCCTTCTAGGAGCCCTCGTCAGGTTGGTAAACGTGCTTTTGAATCGGATCGAACTCGATCCTCGTGCACAGATAGGGGCCGGCTGTATAATCCCTCATGGACAGTGCATCATCGTTGGTTCCTCCTGCATTCTCGGTGAAAACGTCACCATATACCAGGGTGTCACCATCGGAGCCATCGCAGGGAGGGTGAAGGACGGTCGTGTCGATCCGATCATCGGAGACGGTGTCATGCTGGGTGCCGGTGCCAAAGTTCTGGGGCCGGTATGCGTAGGTAAAAACTCCATGATCGGCGCAAATGCCGTCGTGATCGATGACATCCCCGAACGTTCCATCGCAGTAGGCGTTCCGGCGAAGGTGGTGCGGGAGGCCAGCGTGCCGTTTACCGTGAATCTGGAGGAACATGCGAGAAATGTCTGAGCCTGCCCCGTAGTGCGCTAGAGATATGTTTCCGACCCGCCGTTACTGTATATCTTTGAACGGTCGTGTGTCAGCCGGGTCACGTTCAACTTGCGGTTTGAACTGGTTGCCTTCTCCAGGACCGTGACACGAACCACACCGGTTTTGATATTCACCGAATGGAGAAAGAGTGGGTCCACGTTGGTCGGCGGACTGATGAGTTCGTCATAGGTCTCCTTCTGATCCATATCCCGCCAGTCGACAAGGTTCAAGCGGAGCAGGAGTTCACCCTTGGTATCCGACAGGAGTCTGGGGTCACCTTCCACGGAGGCATGGAGATGGAGCCATTGCGCTCCGGTCATCTCACGTTCGTTGTATTTGGGAAAGTCGTCGAGAGAACTGAGTGCCATTGAGGTGGATCTGTCTGCGGTCACCTCATAGATGAACCCGGTATTGAAGAGCAGGAAGACCGCCAGGAAGACGGCGAGCATTGCATGGGCATGGCAGGAGCGCATGGTCCACGAGAGTGTGCCCCTGAGGAGGTTTTCGGCTGCTGAAAATACGGTCAGGCCTCCGTACGCAAAGAACGGTGACAGTATGATGATAGTGATCTGGTAGAACCGCTCCACGCTCAGTGCGGATGCCAGGTACGGAACAGCGATAGCGGCCACGTCCAGGAGAAGAAAAACGGATGCAAGCGCGATATACTCCCGGGTAAACCGGCGGCGGTCCGGCCTGCTGAAGAGATACGCAACGAGACCGATAACGATGAAGAGGTTTGTGATCAGGAAGAGGTATTTCCATACCTCATGAAGCGGCGATGCAGTTTCAAGGACGATCGTGCCCATTCCCTGGCTTGCGGCGGGGTCTGCCATCTCACCTATGAAATTACTCACGATCTTGTTTCCTATTCGCATGATTGTCGTTAGAACCGAACCCCCTGCTACAAGCGAGTACCAGACGACGGTGAAGAGCGAGAAGAAGATGACGAACGGTGCGGTGAGGATGGTGCGCTTCTCCTGCGGGTCCAGAAAGTCCGCGAGTCCGGAACCAGTTCTCTTCAGGCGGTCAAGTGTCCATGCCCCGATCGCCGAGACCGGGCGGCTCCCGGCGATCAATATCAGTACCCATGCCGCGACCAGTGCCGCCATGAAGAGGTACGAGAGTCCGTAATGGGAGGTGATCATGGCGAAACCGAAGAATCCCATCAGGAATGCCCTTTTCCCCCCGGTGATGGCGGTGCTCAGCATGAGCAGCAGGAGCAGCGCAAGGAATAACTCTGCAATCATCTGTCGTGCCAGGAATACCATCCCACTGTAATACTGGAAGTAGGAGACGAACATGAAACAGGCAAAGAACGCTATCCTATCTTCCGTCTGGTGCTGGTACACCCGATAGAGCGCAACAGCGATCAACGAAAAGATGAGCGGATAGAGCAGTTTGAACACCCATGTCAGCGGCAGCTCCGTCAACTGGCTCAAGACGGGTGCGAGAACGACGATGCTCAAGCAGCCGTTCACATTGTCGAATATTCCGATATCCCATATCTGATGCTGAAGGACGGCGGTGGCATAGAAGTTCTCGTTTACGATATCCCATCCCCAGAGGAAAGGAGTAATTAACGCTGTATGGAGGAGCAAGGTGACGGAGGTGATGAAGATAGCGATCAGGTATGACTCCCTGCGTACATACCTGTCCAGTCCCACCAGGATGGCGATGAGCACCAGTATTACGACCATTGCGAGGAGGAGATGGTTCATATAGTAATTATTGACGAGAACCGTACCGAATATAGCAGTAAATGGGATTAAGAATAGGCTCATATTGGGAACGGTCAGGATCTTCGTAACCTGCCATTTACAGGTTTTATCAGGCATCCCGCTCTCCCGCAGCCAGCAGAGAATACAGAGGATGGCTGTTACGGAGGTTAGTGCGAGCGTAAGGACTACTGTCGAGAACGGAGAAGCGATGTTGAGAAGCGGGAGTATGATATTGATGCAAAAGCCCAGGAGGTAGACGATCCCGATACTCAGCCCGATGCTGTAGAGCAGGGTATCCGCTGTACAGAGGTGGTGTAGATTGAGCGTTCGGAGAAGCACGATGCCGGGAACGAAGCAACAGTAGATGAACCCTACGACCGGTCGCAACAGGGGCACATGTATACCGACCGTTCCAAAAGCGGTAAGTACCAGCAAAAGGGCCTGAATGCCGATGATGGTCGTAAAAAAATCGAAAAACTTCCAGTCGTTCCAGCTGATCAGGTTTCTGATATGGATATCCGTCTTGTGGACGTCCTCCATCTCGTCGGTCAGCCTCCTGATCATCAGGCTCATAGGTTGGTCATCTCCGATACTGCATCTTGTCTGTTACGTATATGGACGGTGCTTCGACAGTTCAGGAACCATAAAAATCTTTCTCACGTTCCACCTCTTATGGAATATGCCGGCGTAGTATCTCTCCTTGTAGAGCGAAGCCGGTCAAAAAAATTATCGTCATGAGATCCCCTATTCGCGTGCTGCCTGCTCGAAAATTTTCAGGTAGCGATCGGCAAGCAGTTGCCAATCATAGTGGTGCAGCACATACTCCCGTGCTCGAATGGAATCCTGATACGGATCGGTTTTCAGGTAGGAGATGATCGCTTCCGAACTCCGGTCGATATCCTCCGTAGGGATGGTGACACCGCAGCGGGCGTCACGGACCATACGCAGATTTGGTATGTTGGAGACGATGCAGGGAAGGCCGGATGCCATGGCCTCCAGAAGAGACAGTGGTTGCCCTTCGTATCGAGACGTCATGATATAGTAGTCCGAGCAGGAATAGAGATTGGGTTTATCCGCTTCAGGGACGTAACCAAGGAATTTCACGCTTTCAAGCCCACTGCTCCTGACCCGGGCCTTCACCCTATCGAGGAGTTCGCCGGTTCCGGCGATAGCAAGAGTCACATCATCTGAGCGCTTTTCAATTCGAGAGTAGAGATCAACCAGCACCTCGGGCTGCTTCTGGGGCGTCAACCTCCCTAAGCTGAGAATGATCCTGCCCTCTTCCGGCAGCCCGAAGCGTGCCCTGATATCTCCGTTATCCTGGTTCGGCCTGTAGATGGTGGTGTCGACTCCATTTGGGATCTGATGAATCTGACGGCTCTGGAGGCCGATTGTCTCCAGTTCCCTCTGCACAGTGGGATCGATCACGGTGAATGGTGACAGGTTCCCAAGTCTTCTGAGGCAGGAACACTCGACCAGTGATGCAGTTTTTTTATACGCCCGGACGGCCGGCGACCCCACTCTGTTGGCATACTCCCCGCCGTACGTCGTGTGTACGGTATATACTGCGTTCCGAAAGGGCACCTCCCTTAGAAATAAGGGCTGATGAACCCAGACGACGTCGTGGTTGTCATCTTTGAAGTTGCGCGAGATCTGGAGCCAGAATTGGAGCAAGCCAAGCACACCCGTGCGTTTGATCAGATCGTGACTCCCCAGCCAGATATCCCGTCCCGAGGGGGAGCAGACAGTGCAGTGGTGCCCTCTTCTCTCCAGTAACCGGACAATGCTGCTCGCAACATTACCTATACCACTTGCATGGGGAGGATACTCGGTTGCCAGGACAAGAATCTGCACCTGTCATCTCCATTTTCTGGTTGGTATATCAGGCATCCCTGCGTGTCGGTACATTCCAGGAGCCTCGTTCAGCATCTCCCATGGAAGCGTTCACCGGGACAGAGGTCCGCCCCTCTAGGAGGGTATCAGTATAAGTAGTTTTACTCTCTCGGGGCTCTCACCGACTGCGTCCTCTCCGGGACAATACTGCCTGTATCTCAGGTTAATCGAGCATCAGGTCTCTCAAACCGTACCGGTTGGTTCTCGTTGCGCTTGAGATCAGGGACCCGACTGTGCGGGTTAAGGGGTTGCGTAAGACATATGTATCCGGGGTGAGAGGCGCGTCACATTATGCACCTGTGGAGCCAACCGGAGGAATCGCCTGGAGTATTTGTCATCTCTCTCGACTTTGAACTCTATTGGGGAGTTCGGGATGTAGTCACCCTTGATGCTTATCGTGATAACCTCCTTGGTGCACGGAGAGCAGTCCCCATCATCCTCGATCTGTTTGAGGAATATGGGATCCACGCGACGTGGGCAACAGTCGGTTTTCTCTTCTTTGACAGCAAAGAGGAACTCCTGCGTTCGCTCCCTGAGGTAAAACCCCGGTATGCAGATCCGGTGCTGAACCCCTATCCATATATTGAATCAATCGGCGATGGTGAATGCGACGATCCTTTCCACTATGCTGCAACTCTGGTCCGGGAGATCCACTCCAGCAGAGGTCAGGAGATAGCGACGCATACGTTTTCCCACTACTACTGCCTGGAGGATGGGCATGATGTCCATTGCTTCGAGGATGATCTGCGGGCTGCTGTCGGGGCCGCAAAACGACTGGGAATCGATATTCGGTCGCTTGTCCTGCCGAGAAACCAATTAAATCCTGATTGCCTTGCTGTGCTTGGGAACTTTGGAATCCTCTCCTATCGCGGAACTCCTGATTCGTGGTTGCACTGCGGCAGGAGCCAACGCCATAATCCGAGGAGCCTGTCCCTCCTGCGCTATGCCGAATCCGTCTGGGGCAAGGTTGGGTACAACTGCTACTCGTTACCCCGACTATCCCTGTCCGATCCGTGGAATATCCCGGCGAGCCGTTTCCTTTACCCCTGCATTCCGTCGCTTTACTGGTGTGATGCGCTCCGACGCCGCCGTATCCAGAACGAGCTCTCGTATGCTTCGGAGCATAGTCAACTCTATCACCTCTGGTGGCATCCTCACAACTTCGGTGCAGAACCGGAGAGAAACATCGAACATCTACGAAAGATCCTCGATCATTTTGCCTCCCTTCGGGATAACGGGGAGATGATCAGTATGAACATGGGGGAGGTGGCGGATTTATTCCAGCAGAAAGCGCACACGAACGCCCGGACCTGAACTCGTCGATGAGTACTGCCCCGATAGAACATGACGATGGTTGCCCTGTCTATGCGGTTCGATACCCGCACATTCGAAGTATCCTCGTTCTCCGGTTTCGCAGCGCAAGGTACACCACGGAGGGGATATGCGCGAGGAACAGCGCCTGCCATCTGGATCTCCGGAGACGCCGGGTTCTGCAGCCCTTCAGATTGCTCCTCGCGAGGTCGGGCCTGCCTGCTTCGAGGTTGCGGCATGCGATCTGGATCTGCCTGGATGCGACGAACTCGAGAACGCTCGCGGTCAACTCCGGCGGCACCTCTCCCGCCTGCAACGCATTTCGAGCAGAGGCTACGAAGGCATGCTCCCGGATCGGCTCTCTTCTGTTGCAGGCTCTATTCGCTGCTTCCGTATGGTAGATACCCATACCGTCCCGGGTGAACGCGACAGGATACTTCAGGGCAATCCGTCCCCACAGGTCCACGTCTTCTCCGTACCATGCGCTGGTGTCGAACCCGCCCATCTCGTTCAGGATGCACCTCGGGACGGCAACGATCGATGTCAAGAGTGGCGGGCTGCCGGAGATGGCGTCGCTGAAGTAGTTGGGGAGCAGCCCTTCCCACGGCTCCGGGGGTATGGCGGGACTGTATGACGGCGCCCGGTTCGTCGACTCATTCTCTTTCAAGAGGTATGCCGTCCCGTATGCTCCTGCGTGTGGATACTTCTCTTGCAGTCTCACCAGGGCTCCAAGATGCCGCGGCGTCCATTCGTCGTCCGCGTCCAGAAATGCAACCAGTTCACCCCGGGCCTCCGCGATCCCCTGATTTCGCGCCGCCGACACCCCCCGGCTTACCTCTCGGAGCAGCCGGATCCGGGGATCGTCGAGTCCCTTGACAACTTCCGTCCCGTTGTCGGTGGAGCCGTCCACCACAATCACCTCAAAGTCCTGGAAGGTCTGGCTGAGGACCGAGTATAAGGCGCGGGCGATGTAGGGGCCTTTGTTATAGAGGGGGATGACGACCGAGACAGCCGGCAGCGCCGTCTCGCCCTCGACCGGGTACTCGCGGGCATACCCCGAACCGGTGCGGCTGGTCTTGGGATCTCCAGAGGCCGGCCGGTCCCCGGCATCCCCGGCGCGTGAGGGCATCCATGCCGGAGATAATGTGCAAGTATTAAAATATTTCTAAAGAGGGCTGGATCCGGGGAAATTGGTGCCGGATCGCGGCCCGTTGCCGCAATTTGGGCCGAGTTTTCGCCCCGCTCCTTTCAGATGCGGCTCTGCCGCCCGTCACTCCGCCCGCACGCTCGCGCCGGAGTTCCTCGCCCGCGTCAGGAGCACCGACCCTCCCCGGTCGCCGAGCACCTCCTTCGCCGCCCGGGCCACATCCTGCATGCCGGAATCCCCGACGGCGTAGATCGTCGGCCCGAACGAGCTCAGGCCCGCTCCGGCGGCGCCGGCCTGCACCGTCGCCTCGAGGAGCGAGGAGACGACCGGGTGCTGCAGCCCCACCTCGACCTTCTTGAACCCGAGCGACTGCGTCCGGTTGATTGCCGAACCGAAGAGGTCGAGATCGTGCTCGACGATGCCCGGGATCATCCGCATGAGCACCTCGTGGCAGACCTCGCGGACTTCGTCGAGCGGTACCGGGCAGTGGGTGCGGAAGATATCGACCTCCCCTCTCCCGTGCGCCCCTGCGCCTACCTCGGGCGTGACGAGCAGGATACGCCAGTCCTCCGGGAACCGGTGCCGGGCGAGAACCGGCGGGGGCGCGACGCCCCGTGACGCTGCCGACGGGCGGAAATCGTCTTTGCCCCCCGGAGAGCCGAACCGGTGCCCGCCGTCCAGGACGAACCCCCCCTGATCGAACGCCGCCGTGCCGATACCGGAGGTTCCCCCGCGCCCGACGGCCTTCGCGAGATCGCATACGGAGACGTCCCGCTCGTAAAGCCGGCAGAGGGCAGCGGCCGTGGCGAGAGCAACCTGCGTCCCGCTCCCGAGCCCGGCGTGCTGCCGTGCGGCGGCATGCAGGGCGATCTCCGCACCCCCGGGAAGTCCGAGCGTCTCCTTCGCCGCCCGTGCCGCATCGGCAACCCTCTTGCGCGACTCCTCGTCGCCGCCGCGAACCTCGATCCCGGTGGCTTTCCGTGCGTCGAGCACGCATCCGGGCTCGTCGAGGGTGACCCCGACCCCGCCGTCCACCCTGCCCGAGGCGCCGTTCATATCGAGCAGGGTGATGTGGATCCTGGACGGAGCATCGACGAGCACCCTGATCTCGTCGGTGAACGCCGTGCAGGGGAAGATCTCCTCGATGGCGATCAGCGGCTCTTCGCGGTGGATGATCCGGTATTTCCGCGAGAGCATCGGTTCGCACCGGTGGACGTTGAACGTCCGGGCGAGTTTCGTGCCGGCGCGGACGACGCGGGCGTCGGTGATCTCCCGGCGCGACTCTATCCGGTGGCGGCGGAGGATCCTCCCGATGGGAATATCGGCCCGCATCAGATCCTGCCTGAACTCCGGTGCAAGCCGCCGGAGCGGGGTGCAGGAGACCGCATAGATGAGCACCTCTCCCGTTACGCCGTCTTTCAGTTCAACGACGCGGTAGTTGACCTCGTCGCCCTGCTCGATATCGAGTGCCGCCGCCGCCTCGGTATCGGCGCCGACGACGTCCTGTACCAGGGTGGTGATGGTGACCGGATGGCCGGTCGCCATCTCGAGCAGGCCGGTCACCGACCCGTCGGTCCCGATGAGAACCTTCTGCATCGGGGAGAGCCTTCCCACGCCCTGCTCGATCTCCTGTATCCTCTCGACGATCCCGTCTGCCGTCAGGGGTTCCATAGCCTTGGGTAGCGTTGTGTACGGAGACTACAAAAAGATGGTGCCGGGATATCCGCCCTAATCAGGGGGGCTCACGGCGAAAAGAGCATGGAGAGGAACTCGGGAGCCTGCAGGAGCCCGAACGAGCCGCCTTTCGCCTCGCGCTCGGAGAACGCGGCAACATCGTCCCTTCCTTTCCCGAGCACCGCGAACGGCACAGGCTCCGCGGTGTGGGTCTTACACCGGATCGGCGTCGGGTGGTCGGGGAGAACCGCGACGGCCGTATCCGGGCGGTCGAGGACGATCCCGATCGCCTCGTCGAGCCGCTCGATCGCCCGCACCTTCTCCTCCACGCTCCCCATGTGTCCGGCCTCGTCGGGGGCCTCGACATGCATGTAGACGAAGTCGAGGCGGTCGAGGGCGTCGACCGCGTACCGGGCCTTCGCCTCGTAGTCGGTGTCGATGAACCCGGTGGCGCCGGGAACGTGGATCACCTCCATCCCGGCGAGGCGGGCGATGCCGGCGAGAAGGTCGACTGCGGAGATCACTCCCCCGGCAAGACCGTACTTCTCGCGGAAGGGTGCGATGGACGGCCTCTTCCCGCCGCTCCACGGCCAGATATCGGTTGCAGCGGTCTTTCCCTCATCGAGGCGGCGCCGGTTGACCGGATGATCGGCAAAGATCTCCCGCGCCCGCTCCATGCAGTCGAGGAGGAGTCCGGCGTCGTCTCCGCGCGGGAGGAACTCCTTGACCGGCTGACCGACGATGTCGTGGGGTGGGGTGGTGACGGCGCCGCGCGCGCGGGGCACGACCATCAGGTTCCGGTAGCTGATCCCCGGATGAACCCGGACGTCGCCGAGCGTAGCGTCGAGATCGCGGAGGAGCTCGGCGCCCTCGGCGCTCGAGATGTGCCCGGCGTTGAAGTCCTCCATCACGCCGTCGCGGATCGCGACCAGGTTGCACCGGTAGGCCATCTCCCCGTCCCGGAGATCGATGCCCATGCTGGCAGCCTCGAGCGGCCCCCTCCCGGTATAGGAGGTGCGGGGGTCGTAGCCCAGGATCGAGAGGTTCGCGACGTCGCTCCCCGGCTCGAATCCCCCCGGTACCGTCCGGAGCATCCCGCACCGCCCCTCGCGGGCGATCCTGTCCATATTCGGTATCTCTGCGTACTCGAGGGGCGTCCTGCCCCCCAGTTCGGCAAGCGGCTCGTCCGCCATGCCGTCCCCGAGAATGATGATGTACTTCATGTGAACCCTGTGCAAGTCCTGATAATCCCTGAACCGGGGATGGCGTGCCCCCTACCCGAGCATGGCGCGGACAGCCGTCCGGACGCTCTCTTCCGAGGTTGTCCCGCACTGCCACCCGAGACCTTTGAGTCTCTCGACCGAGAGCTGCATCTTCGGCACGTCGCCGACCCAGCCCCGCGCTCCGCCGGTGAACCGGTAACGGACGCCGGAGAGACCCATCTCCTCCGTGACGATATCGGCGATCCTGACAACGTCGATCCAGTCCTCGGAGCCGATATTGAAGGTGTTCACCGGGTCGCTCGAGTGCTCGATCCCGAACTGCACGGCGCGGACGCACTCCCCGACTTCCAGGTAGGATTTCGTCTGCCTGCCGTCGCCGAGGATCTCGAGTTCCTGCGGGTTCTCGCGAAGTTTCCGGATGAAGTCGGTGATGACCCCGTGCCCGCTCCGCTCGCCGATGATGTTTGCGAACCGGTAAACCCAGGACGTCATCTCGAACGAGTGGCAGTAGGACGATATGAGCGCCTCACAGGCAAGTTTCGTCGCACCGTAGACCGATATCGGCTGAAGCGGCGTGTAGGTCTCCGGCGTGGGGATGACGGTGGCATCGCCGTAGACGGTCGAGGTCGAGGTAAAGACCAGTTCCGGCACGCCGTGCGCCCGCATCGCCTCGAGCACCCGGTGCGTCGCGACGATGTTGTTCCTGATCTGGGAGTCCGGGGTCACGGCGCTCTGCCGGACGTCGGGGTCTGCGGCGAGATGGTAGACCCGGTCTGCACCTGAAAATCGTTCCTGCCACCCGTCGTCGAGCAGGTTCTGCCTGATTGAGGTGACCTTCCCGCCCGCCGCGTGGTGCGCGAGGTTCGTCTCGGTGCCCGCACTGCAGTCGTCGATGACCAGCACGTCGTCCCCCCCTGCCGCCAGGGCGTCGACGACGTGCGAACCGATGAACCCGGCACCGCCCGTTACGATACAGAACATCATAGAGTAATCTTCCTCTCACGCTATAGGATTTACTTATGGGTGGAGCGGGGAGAAGCCCCCTCCATCCGGCAAGAGCAGGGGAGTCCGACCCGGAGAAAAGTTAATGTCCGTACGCGGTTCACTCCACGATACGATACCCTCGTTCGGGGCAGATTTTTCATGGTTGCCCCCGACATATGATGAGTCACAAGGAGTTGTCCGATTGAGAGAGGTATGCACCTGTTGCAGATCCGGCCGGTTTCCCGTCGCCGTCACCCTGCAGAGCCGAATTTTCGTCTTCGTCGATACCCGGAACGGAGCCGGACGATGAGCCTGCGCCCCGATGGAATACGGGAGCACGCGGGGATCTATCTCCGCGGTCTCGCGATGGGAGCCTGCGACATCATCCCCGGCGTCTCGGGCGGGACGATCGCCCTCATCACCGGGATCTACGAGCGGCTGGTCGGGGCCATCGGCAGCATCGACCCCGCCTCGGTAAAACACCTCGCGAGGGGAGACTTTTCCTCTCTCAGAGCGGATCTTGAGAAGATCGACATCCCGTTCCTCGTCGTCCTCATTGCCGGTATCGGCACCGCCTTCCTCCTGATGTCCCGCGTGATCCTCTCCCTCCTTGCCGACCATGCGGTAGCGACCTACTCCTTCTTCCTCGGTCTCATCATCGCCTCTGCGGTAGCCATATTCCTCGAGATCCGTTCCCCGAACGTCGGCACTCTCGCCTTCCTCGCCGTCGGAACCGGCGCCGGCTACCTCCTCGGGGGCCTCGGGAATATCGATCTCGGCCACTCCCTGCCGGTTCTCTTCCTCACCGGGATGGCGGCGCTCTGCGCCATGATCCTCCCCGGGATATCGGGCGCCTACATCACCCTCGTCCTCAACCAGTACGAGTTCATGCTTGCGGCGCTCCGGGCATTCTCGCTCCCTGAGATCCTCGCCTACGTCGCGGGCGGCGTTGCGGGGCTCCTCCTCTTCACGAAAGGTCTCAAGTATCTCCTTGCGACCTACCACGGGGCGATGCTCGCCCTGCTCACCGGCCTGATGCTCGGTTCGGCGAGGATGCTCTGGGATAAGGGTGCTGCGGCCGGGGATATGCTCTCCGGCGGCTGGATCTTCTTCGTTGTCGGTCTCGTCGTCGTCGGCGCGGTTGAATACGTAAAGAGGCGTTACCAGGCCGGCACGGCCTGATCGACGCCTCTTCGCACGGAGCGATCCAAAAACTTACTTCCTCCTCCGGGTGCAACGAGATATATCATGTTCATCGGCATCGACCACGGCACCACCGCGATGCGCTTCTCAAGCGGGGACGCGGAGTTCAAGATCTCCCGGGAAGAGGCCAGGGACTTCTCGGTCGACGATCTTGCCCGCCTCGCCCCACTCGACGAGATCGAGGGTATTGCCGTCTGCTACTCGATGGGCGACGGCATCTCGGCGATAACCGGTATCGGGAACGTCCAGAACCGCGGCGTCATCTCCCGGGAGGGCGCCGGCAAGCACATCGGCGGCGGCACCCGGGTCTACGACGGGATTAAAGAGAGCGGCCTTCCCGCCGTCGTCATCCCCGGGCTGCACCGCGGATCCCCGACCGATCCGCGGTTCAAGGCCTACTCCCACCAGACGAGCCCCGAGAAGATCGGGATCCTGTACGAGGTCGTGCACGACATCGGGGGCGACGTTGTGGTCTGCGACGCGAGTTCGAACACCGTCACCCTCCTCGTGACCAATGGCCGGATCACCGGCGCGTTCGACGCCTGCATCTTCGCGCCCGGAACCCGGCACGGTGCTCTCGACGTCGACGCCATCCGCCGGATCGACCGGGGCGAGTCGACGGCGAACGACGCTTTTCTCCACGCGGGCGTGAACTACACGGTGCCTCCCGATCTGCGGGTAGAGACGATGGCCATGTTTGCCGCGATGGAGTGCGCCTCGATGCTTCTCCTCAACCCCGGTGGGAAGGTCGCCCTTGCCGGCACCATGGCCCCCGCCATCGCACCGCGGGTCAAGGAACTCCTTTCGCGGAACGTCACCGTCTATGACGAGTGGTGTGCGGCCCGGGGGCTTGCCCGGATCGCCCGCGATGTCTTCACCGGGGCAACCGATATCCTCGGGCTCGCGGTTGAGCGGTAGCCGCCGCCTGGAGAGACCGGCGGGGAGCGCCCCTCCGGTTTCGTAATCTTTTAAATGCTGCCGGGTAGTATAGTGGTTTAATTGAGGAGAGGCCGGAACCATGCAGCAGGAATGCCCCAGTATCGCCGATCTCATGCTCCTGATGACGTCGCGTCTCGAAGAGGCGGCGCGCACGATGGATCAGCAGAGCGCCGGCCGGTTTCTTGAAGTGATCCTCAGCGCAAAGCGGATATACCTTGCCGGGGCCGGGCGTTCCGGCCTTGTTGCGCGGGCGTTTGCCCAGCGGCTGATGCATCTCGGGTTCGAGAGTTACGTCATCGGCGAGACGATCACCCCTGCGTTCGGCCCGGAAGACGTGCTCGTCGCGTTCTCTGGCTCGGGGGAGACGCAGTCGGTCGTGGACGCGTGCGAGACCGCCCGGGAGATCGGGGGGAAGATCTGTCTCGTCACGTCGACGGCCGACTCGCACATCGGCCGCATGGCCGACTGCATCGTCGAGATCGGGAATAACCGGCTCAAAGATGCGGATATCCCACGTGACTTCGAGATCCGCCAGCTCACCGGACAGTACCGGTCGGTCTCCGGGTCGTTCGCCCCGCTCGGGACCCTCTTCGAGACCGCAGCACTGGTCTTTTCGGACGCGATCGTCTCGGCCCTGATGGAAGTGCGGCACTGCACCGCCGAGGATCTCAGAAGCCGCCTGGCAAACGTCCAGTGAGCGGCGGTAGTCCTCGACTCTGCGTCTCCTTCCGGCACCGGCAAAAATTATCTCCTCTGCGGGGCAACAGGTGTTCCGGCCCGTTCACGGCTCCGGCGCGGCCTGTTGGTGCCGGGTATTTATATTATTAATCATTAAGATTTAAAGGGGGTTTTTGTTTGAGAGAGTTACGCATTCACGGCAGGGGTGGTCAGGGTTCTGTGACCGCCGCCGAACTCATTGCTTACGCAGCATTCGAGGGCGGTGTCTTTTCCCAGGCATTCCCGGCCTTTGGTGTGGAACGCCGGGGCGCCCCGGTTCAGGCGTTCGTCCGGTTCAGCGACGAGAAGGTACGGCTGCGCAGCCAGATCTACGAACCCGATTACATCATCGTGCAGGATCCTACCCTGATCGGTGACGTCGACGTCTTCAACGGTATGAAAGCGGGTGGGATCGCTATCGTCAACACCGAGAAGTCCGACTTCGATTCCGGTGTTCCGGAGGGCGTGAAGGTCTACACCATCGATGCGACCACCATCGCGCTCGAAGAACTCGGTGTGCCCATCACCAATACAACCCTGATGGGCGCGTTCGCCGCAGCCACTGGAGAGATCGAGCTTGAACCGCTCGAGCACGCGCTGCGGAGCCGGTTCTCCGGGAGCATGGCCGACAAGAACGTCAGGGCCGCGGAACGCGCGTACAACCTGATCGGAGGTGCCGCATAATGGCGCTGCGAGTCGGCTGCGTCGCGGCTCCGGGTAGAGCGCTTGAGAACAAGACGGGTGGCTGGCGGGTCTTCAAACCGGTCTTCGATCCCGAGAACTGCACGAAATGCGGGATGTGTGCCATGGTATGTCCTGAAGGCTGCGTCCGCGAGACTGAGGAGGGCACGTTCGAGCCCGATCTCGACTACTGCAAGGGCTGCGGGATCTGCGTGGAGATCTGCCCGAAGAAAGGCATCAGGATGGAGAAGGAGGAGAAATAATGCTGGAATTTATGGAAGGATCGCATGCGGTGGCCGAGATCGTAAAGCGTTGCCGCCCGCAGGTGATCGCAGCCTATCCCATCACGCCGCAGACGCACATCGTCGAAGACCTTGCCCAGATGGTGGCGAACTGCGAGATCGATGCCGAGTACATCACGGTCGAGAGTGAGTTCTCGGCCCTTTCCGCCTGCCTCGGTGCGAGTGCGGCGGGTTCCCGGGTCTATTCGGCGACGACGTCTCAGGGTCTTGCCCTGATGTTCGAGGTCTGCTTCAACGCGGCGGGGATGCGCCAGCCGATCGTGATGACGATCGCGAACCGGTCTCTCGGCGCGCCGCTCTCGATCTGGAACGACCAGCAGGACTCGATATCGCTGCGCGACTCCGGGTGGCTGCAGTTCTACGCCGAGGACAACCAGGAGACCGCCGATCTCCATATGATCGCTTACAAGGTCTGTGAAGACCACGATATTCTCCTCCCGGCGTTTGTCTGCTTCGACGGTTTCATCCTCACGCACACCTTCGAGCCGGTCGCTCTTCCCACCCAGGAAGAGGTGGACGCCTATCTGCCGGCCTTCAACCCCTACCAGCGGCTGGACGCGGAAAACCCGTTGAGTTTTGGGATGTACGCGACGCCCGAGTACTACATGGAGTTCCGGTACGAGGTCGACCAGGCGATGCAGCGTGCCAAACAGGCATTCGTAAAAGCAGGGCGTGAGTTCGGAGAGCAGTTCGGCAGGGACTACTCCGCGCTCGTCGAAGGCTACCGCCTCGAGAACGCCGATATCGCGCTTGTCGCCATGGGCTCCATCTGCGGCACCGTAAAGGACGCCATCGACGAGATGCGCGAGAACGGCCGGAAGGTCGGGCTCTTAAAGATCCGGGCCTACCGGCCGTTCCCTGCCCGGGAGATCGCGGATGCCCTGAAGGGCGTCTCGACGGTCGCGGTGCTCGACAAGAACATCTCGCTCGGCAACGGCGGAGCGGTCGGCACTGAGGTGAAGTCGGCGCTCTATGGCTCCGGTATATCTGTATACGACTACATCATTGCCCTCGGCGGGCGCGACGTTCGGAAGAAGGACATCGCCGCGGTCGTCGATCTCGCCGAGAAAGGGAAAGGAGACATGTTCTATGGACTACGGACGGAGGTGCTCTGAATGGCTGAAGTAGAGGGAGGATGCGAACTCTTCTCGGCCGGACACCGGGCGTGCGGCGGGTGCGGTCCGGCGCTTGCGGCCCGGCTCCTCCTCAAGGCGACCGGAAAGAACGTCATCATCGCTGCCGCTACGGGGTGTATGGAGGTCTTCTCCACGCCCTACCCGGAGACGGCCTGGGGCGTCCCCTGGATCCACTCGCTCTTCGAGAATCCTGCAGCGGTTGCCTCCGGCATCGAGGCGTCGTTAAAGAGGCAGGGACGGACGGAGAAGGTCGTCTGCATCGGCGGCGACGGGTCGACGCTCGATATCGGGGTGCTCTGCATCAGCGGCGCCTTCGAGCGCGGCCACGACATCACCTACATCTGCTACGACAACGAGGCCTACATGAACACGGGCATCCAGCGGTCGGGTGCGACGCCCTACGGCGCGAGCACCACGACGAGCCCGGCCGGGTCGTGTTCGCTCGGCAATCCGCGTCCGAAGAAGGACATGCCCGCGATCCTCGCGGCTCACGGTGCGCCCTACGTCGCAACCGCCTCGATCGCCTACCCAAACGACTTCGTCCAGAAGGTCGAGCGGGCGATCAACACCCCCGGCCCCTGCTATATCCAGGTACATACACCCTGCTGCACGGGGTGGGGCTTTGAGTCCGGCGAGACGCTTAACATGGCCAAACTCGCCATCGAGACAGGTCTCTGGGTGAACTACGAGATGGTCGACGGCCGGGTCGAGAAGGCGAAGAAGGTGAGTCGGAAGCCCGTCGAGGAGTATCTCCAGAAGCAGAAGCGTTTCCGGCATCTCTTCAAGCCCGCCCGCCGGGACGACGTGATCGCGCAGATCCAGGGGATCGCCGACGCAAACGCCGAGCGGTTCGGGATCGACATCAAGCGAAAAGAATCGTCAGAATAAAGTACAGCCCGAAGAGGATCATGGCGAGTCCGCTCGCCTGCACCACTTTTTTGTAATGGGGGCCGAGAACGTTCGCTCCCCGCGAGACTGCAAAGGCAAGGAGCCCGAGCCAGACGATATCCGCGCCGATATGCCCGACGTAGAACTCGACGAACGCCGGATGGAGCGCGAGAAACCCGACGCCGAACGTGAGCCACCAGACCCACCAGTAGGGGTTGCCGAGCGTGCATGCGAGCCCGAAGGCAACCGGCGTCTTCGTCTCCCCGGCCGTGGGGACGGCCTCTCCCGCACGGAGGAACTGCATCGTGCCGAGTGCGACGAGGACGCCCGAGCCGAGAAGGGCGATGAGGTCGATATGCGGAACGTCGCGCACGCCGAAGGCTATGGCCGCGACCATGATGGCCTCGGGTATCCCGTGCCCCGCGACCAGCCCCGCGACGAATCGCCCGGGCTGCCGCCCGCCAAGACCGAGAACCGAGGCGGTCATGGGGCCGGGCGAGGCGGCCCCGGAGAACCCGATCAGGAACGATGCGGCGACGATCTCGATCATTCGCCTTCCTTCCTCCGCGAGATGAGAAGGGGAAGGATCAGGACGGCCGCGACCGCGATCCATATGGTGCCGAAGGTGGTGAGCAGGATCTCGCGCTCCGGCGTGTAGAAGCGAACTTCCACGAGATTTATCCGGTCCCAGGCGACCTCCGTGGTCCCGTTCGACCCGGTGGAGATCACGGCGCCGGGGCTGACCATGCCGATGAGCGGGTTCCTGACGTCGAAGCCCCCGGGCAGGGCGACGGTTACGGCGTGCGGCGTATCGAAGGCCGCAACAAGGTGGTTATCCCTCACGGGAGCCCGGTAGGTGATCGTGTAGTTACCCTCCGGGAAGGTGATGACGCCTCTTCCCGCATCCTGGTACTCGACCGGGCCCGAAGGATCGAGCACCTCGAGGTTCTCGACCTGGAGCGGAACCCGCTCACCGAGCATCCCCGGCGTCCAGAAGGCGTGCTCGCTCCCCGAGACGGTGATCGAGGCGTCGTAGGCGGTGCCGTCGGGGAGCACCCGGACGACGGCCTCCTGTGCCGCCGCCGGAGCGGAGATCAGGATCAGCGCAAGGCAGAGAGCAGCGAAGGCAGATCCGCGTCGATCTCGGTGGGGGGCTCGCATTGTCGTACCACTGTTTCGGGATCTTTCAAGAGATGACCGGTCACCACGCAGACGATCCGCTCATCCTTATCGATCAGGCCGAGTTCGGCAAGTTTCCGTATTCCGGCGACCGAGGCTGCCGAGGCGGGTTCGACCCCGATCCCCTCTTTCCTCGCGAGATCGCGCTGCATGGCAAGGATCTCCTCGTCGGTTACGGATGCCGCCGTCCCGCCCGTCGCGCGGATCGCGACGAGCGCCTTCTCCGCATTCACCGGGGCGCCGATCCGTATCGCGGTCGCAACCGTCTCGGGCGCGGACTCCGGCACCAGCACCTCGAGGTTCTGCTCAATCGCCTTCACCACGGGTGCGGAGCCGGCAGCCTGGATGCCGGTCATCATCGGCAGCCGGTCGATGAACCCGAGCGTTTCGAGTTCCCGGAGCCCTTTGTAGACTGCGGAGATGTTGCCCGCGTTCCCGACCGGGAGAACCATCCGGTCGGGCACCTCGCCGCCGAGCTGGTCGATCGCCTCGAACCCGATCGTCTTCTGCCCCTCCAGCCGGTAGGGGTTGACCGAGTTCAAGAGGTAGAGGCCGTGGCTGATGCAGAGCTCGTGTACCATCTCGAGCGCCCGATCAAAGTTGCCGCGGATGGAGATGACCCGGGCGCCGTGCATCAGCGCCTGGGCAATCTTCCCGAGAGCGACCTTTCCCGCGGGCAGGAGGACGACACACGGAATCCCGCCCTTTGCCGCGTAGGCGGCCAGGCTTGCGGAGGTGTTCCCGGTGCTCGCGCAGGCGACCGTCGTCATCCCGAGTTCGCGGGCCATGCTGACGCCCACGGTCATGCCGCGGTCCTTGAACGAACCGGTCGGGTTCATCCCCTCGTGCTTTGCATAGAGTTCGGGGAGGCCCAGTTCTTTGCCGATCTTCTTTAAGTGGTAGAGCGGGGTGCCTCCTTCCTGGAGAGAGACCGGTTCGCCCCGAACCGGGAGGAGTTCGCGGTAGCGCCAGACGGAGAGGGGGCGCCGGTTCCATTCGTCACGTGAGACGTCGATGCCGTCAAGGTCGTATTCGACGGTCAGCAGATGCCCGCAGCGGTTGCATGTATAGATGATCTGGTCCGGTGAGTAGGTTGCACCACAATGAACGCAGACGAGACGGTACATAGAGAATCGTTGATCGCGCGGATACGTATAGATATGCTATCGAGTTCCAGGAAAGTTCGGATTACCGCCGCCGCCGCTCGGGCCGGACGCGGGAGACGAGCATGAAGAGCAGCCAGAGGGCGGGGGCTGCGACGAGCACGAGTGATCCGAGTCCCTCGACCGGGATGGCGGTCACGAACGGCGCGACGGCCATCCCGGCCGCCGCTATGACGAGCACGATGGAGAACGCTGCAGGACGCACCTCGAAGAGTCCCTGGCTCCGGACACGGCCGGCCACTCGCCGCCGGGAGAAGGGATAGAGCCAGGCAACCCCGGCCGGGGTGCAGGTGTCCTCCATGAGGTGGAGGATGCATCCTGCAAAGAATGCGCACCCGAAAGCTGGAAGGAGCGCGAGGGAACTCCCGAGCCAGGTGAGGATGAGTGCCAGGTAACCGGAGAGGACGAGGGCGGTCAGCCCGACACCCGGGAACGAATGGAGCAGTCCGCGGTGCCTGTGCCGGTAACTCTTCCGGAGGAGCAGCATGAAGACGAGGGAGAGCGGGTAGTAAATGAGATACCTGATGGTATAGCCGAAGATCGGAAGGACCACGGCAAAACCGTTTACGACCTGGCCTCTCTTCCCTTTCGCGCCGGCAATTCGTCCATTGAATATCGCCGCATCGACGGCATCGGCGTCCGGGGCAAGCGATCCGACGAAGACGCCGAAGAAAAGGACGGCGATCACGGACGGGTCGATGACGGTGGCCCAGGGAGCGATAAGGAGTGCTGTCGTGGCGAGACTGAGCGATGCATGCTGGTCACCCCGCATGGGAAATCTCTACAGTTTGGAGAGCAGTTCGTGATAAAGGTCACTTCTGCGGTCTGAAAGTGAAGGAAGTGCAGATTGTGCCTCATGAACCGCTACAGGATCGACTTCGACGATGAAGGCCTCTTCTCCTGCCTCGCACCGGCCGATGATGGTGCCGTCCGGATCGGCGGCAAGCGACCCCCCGCAGCAGGGCGCGCCCGGCCGGCCGGCCGTGTTGATCCCGGCCACGTAGTACCGGTTCTCGAGAGCCCGTGCGGGGAGCAGGGTCTCCCAGTGAGAGAGCCGGGAGCAGGGCCATGCCGCCGGTACCAGCATGCACTCCACGCCGGCTATGGCGTAGATCCGGAAGAGTTCCGGGAACCGCAGATCGTAGCAGACGGCAATCCCGAACTTCGTTCCGTCGACGGTGAATGTGGCTATCCGGTCGCCTGCAGTGTAGTATCGATCCTCCCCCTCGGGGGAGAAGAGGTGGATCTTCGCGTAGGCGGCGAGGAGTTCCCCGTCGTTATCGAGCACCACGACGGTGTTTTTCGGGAGGCGCCCCTCCCCCGCTTCGACGATCGACCCTGTGACCGCAATCCCGCTCTCCCTGGCTATCCGCGCAAACGCGGCGGTGAGCGGGCCGTCCAGGGGTTCGCCGGAGCCCGGCGGGATCTTCGGCGACCATCCGGTCACGAACTGCTCAGGAAAACAGATGAGCGACGCTCCTGCCGCCGCGGCATCCGCGGCCATCCTGCCGGCCGCATCGAGCCTCTCGGCAGGGCCACCGTGCCCTCCGGCAGCCTGCGCAAGCGTTATCCTCGTCATTCTTGAGACGGGCTTATCTCCCGGCCCCTGCAGGAGAAGATGAGCATGGCGGCGCCGATGACGACGAGCACGGCGAGCGCCACCATGACGTATGGGGCGAACGGGATAACGACAGCGAACATCTGCGCCGCGATCAGGATCCCGCCTGCAATGATGCAGGTGCTGACCAGGGCGGCTCCGGGAAGGGTAAGGTCGTGTGTCATGCAATACCTCCGGTGAGTATGGGGAAGGCGGTTCTGATGCCGATGAGGATGAACTGGACTGCGATCGCGATGAGGAGCATCCCCATCAGCCGGTTGGCGGCGCGGTACTCCCGCTGGCCGATGCGCCGGACGATGATGTCGGCGTTCTGCATCATGTAGTAGGTGATCCCGATGGCCGTAACGGCGGCGAGCGGCACGATGGCGATTGCGGCGACGTTCATGTCCATCGCCTCATTCATGCCCATCGCCTGGTTCATCAGCACGACTGCAGAGGTGATGGCGCCCGGCCCCGTGATCATCGGGATTGCGAGCGGCATGACGGCTATGTCGTCCGTGTCCTGCCCTTCGTACTTCTCGGTGGCCGTCATCTTCGTCCGGGAAGTCTTCGCGTAGACCATGTCCATGCCTATGCCGAAGAGAAGGAGCCCGCCTGCGATGCGGAATGCCTCGATGGAGATGCCGAAGAGTTGCAGGATCCAGCCGCCTGCAAAGGTGAAGAGCAGCAGGATGACCAGGGCAAACCGGCTTGCGTCACGTGCCACCTTGAGTTTTGCCTCCTGATCCATCGTGCCGGTGAGGGAGACGAAGATCAGGGTGGCTGCAAGCGGATTCACTACGATAAGGATCGAAGAGAAACTCAGCAGCGCAAAACTCAGGAGATCTGCCATTTATACTCAGGTATGCAGTAGGTTCGATATTAGCACTTGTGGTTTGGGGGGTGGATGGGCGATCCGTTGCTCCGGAAATCGTCTTTTGTGAAGAATGTTTCCGCCGAAGGGGGCCGAAGGTGCCGGGTTATTCCCATGCGGGAGCTTTTCGTGGTTCGGGAGGTTTGGGGTGTGGGGGGAGGCGGTTAATCTTCAGCGGCCACAACGAGGAAGAAGCTCGGCGCAGTGGATTGTGGGGAATACGCATCCCTGGTGCTCGAACTCCGTTTCTTCGCACCTTCGGTGCTCACCCTCCGGTGCTAACGAACCGTCGCGCTTCGGAGCGTCGCACCTTCGGCCTATCGCACTCCGCACCGTTCGGTGCTCAAACTCCTGCTGTTCCAGCAGTCGTTCCCCGCACCGAACGGTGCATCAGTTCCGTTCCTCCGGAACGTCGCCGGTCCAAGACCTTCAGTCTTCTCCTGCTCCTGCCCTTCGGCCAGTCACATATCGCCACGCACTGCCCGCCCCCCCAGGGGGGCGGGAGGAGCGCGAAGCGCGGGCGGTGGGGGGGTGAAGAGAATCACAGGGCAATTTTTGAGCGGTGGAGACAGGGGAGGGGGCGTGCCCCCTCCCCGTCAGCCCCACCCCCAATGGCGATATCCCCTTGAAATCCGTGCCAGATGCAACCAAAGAAAATCGTCAGGTGCGCAGTCCTCACGGTCCACTGCACGGGGTCTTTCCTCGCATTGACCACTTTGTCGCAACTCACCCCAAAAATCTTCCCTATATAGTGATTATCGGCGCAAATCCCTTTGTGTCATACACAAATCCACTAGCCCGGCGCTGTGCGAGCAAAGGTCCGGCCTACATCTTTCATCCCGGGCGAAAAATCCCCACGCACCGCTACGCCACAAAAACTCAAGAAAAAGAATCGGTTCCGCCGGAATCCGGCGGTTCCGCCGTTCACTCGTAGAGAACGGGCTCGTCGATACGGGAGTAATCGGTCAGTTCGCCCGCTGCGAAGTGGATGCCGAGTTCGCGGGCGGCGCTCTCGGGGGAGTCGGATGCGTGGATCACGTTCCGCCCGATATCGAGCGCGAAGTCACCGCGGATAGAACCCGGTGCAGCCTCCGCGGGGTTGGTGGCGCCGACCATTCTGCGGACGACCGCGGCGGCACCCTTCCCCTCCCAGGCCATCAGGAAGCAGGGCCCGCTCATGATGTAGGCCTTCAGGCCCGGGAAGAAGGGCTTCTCCAGGTGTTCCCGGTACTGCTCGATAACCCGCTCCTCGGGGAGGAGTTCGAGTTTTGCCCCGACGAGTTTGAGGCCCTTTGCCTCGAACCGGGAGACGATCTCCCCGACGAGTCCGCGCTGGACGCCGTCGGGCTTGACCATCACGAAGGTGCGGTCCATGCCGGTCACTCTTTACCGCGGGCTTTCCGTCCGGCCGCAGTCCACTCGACGCGGCGCGGCACCCGGCCGAGCCTGTAGTTGTTCTGGCACTTGGTGCTGCAGAAGTAGAGGATGGTTCCGTCCTTCTTGACGAACATCTTTCCTGTTCCGGGCTCCAGAGCCTCTCCACAGAAATTACAGACGTACTTGTCGACCATGGTTACCGCCTCGAGAGTTTCTTGGCCTCACGTTCGGTCTCGAGCAGCGAAAGGATGTCTCCCTCCCTGATCGGGCCCACCGTGTTGCGGGTGATGATCCGCCCCTTGTTCGGGCCGTCGAGAACCCGGCACTTGACCTGCTGGGCTTCGCCATGCATCCCGGTCATGCCGATGATCTCGATAACTTCTGCGGGCGTTCCGTCGTTTGCCATAATCTACCTCACTCTCTCAGTGCAGCAATCTGCTTCGCGATCTCTTCGATGAGGTCCTTTGCCTTGCCGGACTTGACGATCGCGGCGGCTGCCGAACCGACCTCGAGGCCGCTTGCGGAGCCGATGTCGTTCTGCTTGCTGATGTAGACGAACGGGATCTGCTTCTCATCGCAGAGCGGCGGCAGATGCATCACAATTTCTTCTGGCTCAACGTCCGAACCGATGAGAACCAGCTGGGCAATGTTGCGCTCGACTGCTTTTGTTGCCTCGTTGGACCCCTTCTTCACCTTGCCGGTATCTCTTGCGATCTCAAGGGCTTCAAGGGCCTTATTCTGGATCTCTTCCGGAATCTCGAATTTTACGTATGCCTTTGCCATAACTCACCTCTTTCAGGGGCAGCCCTCTGCTGCTCCGTCATCATTCATCAGTAGCGTAGCTGATCGAATGCGCTCTATTATGTCATTAAGAGGAGTGATAAATGTTTGTCATTCTACCCCCTTTTCGGGGGTAGGGTTCCCTCTTTTTCGTGCTGCCCCGCATGGACGTCGTCGCAGACGGTTTATGCGGGGATCCGATAGATCTGGACCCCCTGTGCATCATAGATGAGTTCGAGCGCATCCGTCGGGATCGAGACGGCATAGCGTTCGCGCTCTGCCGCACCCACGTAGAGCAGGGTGGCGTTGTATGCCCGCGCAAGGTCGACGGTCCGGTCGGGCTGCTCATAGATTGCCCGCACATCGGCGCTCCGCTCGCTGATGCGCCCTTCATCGCCCCGCCACATGTACTCGTGGAAGGGCATCCCGATCACGGCCGGGATTCCGGTGAACGACGAGACCCTTGAATAGTAGGTGTAGTCGCCGCCCTCCGCCTCGACGATGACGTGGTCGCCGGGGAGGGTCCGGAGGAACGCGATCGCCGCCGCGTCAGAGGGATTCGAGCCTTCGAGGTATGCCGCCCCGTCGAGGGTGTGGCTCCCGTAGCCGAAGTCGACGTTGATCGCGAAGGGCGCGATGAGGAGCAGCACCGCGACCAGGACCGGGAGCGCCTTCTCCGCCCTATCCGGGATCTGCCGGTCGATCCCGGCGCCCCGGAGCCATTCCCCGATGACGGCGAGGCTCGCCGTCCCCATCAGGAACCATGCCGGGAGGTAGAACTTGAAGACCGTGTTCATCCGGAAGTAAGTTTCTCCCATGTTATCCACGAGGTAAATGAGCTCGGTGACGAGGATGATCGCAAGCCCGAGCATCGCAAGCGTTTCGACTGCCGTAAAACGGCGGCGGGCGAGAAGGTAGACCAGCGGAACGGCGGCGATGGCCGCGGCCGGGTAGCCGGCGAGCACGAACGGCACCGCGGCGAGCAGGAGGTAGGGGCGTCTCCGGATATCCGGTGCGCAGTACGCGATCAGCACCGCGAGGAAGAACCCGTGAACCAGCAGGAACTCCACCGGTGCGGAGGGTGTGGGGACGATTGCGACTCCCGCGACGCCGGGGCTGTTGAGCTGCAGGTAGAATGGGAGGTAGGTCAGGATCGCGAGCGGTGGCACCGCTGCAAGCACCATCCAGGAGTTCAGGCTGTCCAACCGAAGATTTCCGTAGCGCCACCATATCAGGAGGCCGAAGGCCAGCGTGACCGGGGCGTAGACCAGCACGTCCCAGGAGTTGAACCCGGGCATCGACCCGAGGGAGAGGGCGGCAAGCCCACAGAGGAGTGCCCGCCCCCGCATGGAGAGTGTCCCCCACCGCATGTAGGCGAAGACCAGGAGAAAGAGCAGGAACCCCTGGTTGAAGAAACTCATAACGTGCGGGTGCACGTCGCCCCAGAGCATCGAAAAGATGGGATACTCGTTGATGGTGTTCTCGATCGTCCGGGTGCTCCCCCAGAGGACGTCGAACCAGGCATCCCCTATCAGGATGTGGTAGATGGCGGAGGGGTTCGGGAGGAAGAGTGCAACCACCGGGAGCCACCGGTAACGATCGAGGAGGAGGTGCCCGAGAGCGTAGAGTGAGACGACGGCAAGACCGAGCACCGTCGGGAGTGCAAGGTTGAAGGCGATCGTCGAAGGCACGCCGGATACGAGCCCGAGCACCCCATCCATCCAGTAGCCGAGGTAGTAGTAGACGTCCAGCGTCCCCCCTGCATACCAGGGATCGAGCGGCGGGACGGTGGGCACCCGCATGATCGAGGCGAGGATCGCGTGATCCATGAACTTCTCGGCGTAGGAGATGCTCGGGTTGATCCAGCGCACCTCGAGCATGAAGAGGAAGGGAAGCAGGAAGGCGAGGTCCCAGGTGAGCGCGGCCTGTAGCCGCTCCCTCGTGAAGAACCGGCGCGACCCCGCATACGCTACTCCGGCCACAAACGGCAGGAGGCCGAGCACGATTGGGAGTCCTGTCAGTCCCAGGTACCACGTACCGAGCGTGAAGAGGAGAATTGATGCCGGGTATGCCGCGGCTGCCGAGAGGTTGTCGAGGGTGCGGTCGAGCGCCGGCCAGACGGCGAGTTGAAGCATCTTGACGACGAGAAGCCAGAGCAGCACGGGAACGATGAACTCAACCGCCAAACGTATCCTCCTTCTCGATCTCCCTGTTGAATGCTCTCTTCAGGAGGCTCATCGACCAGTCGCCGAAGTAGTAGATCGACCCGACGCCCCCGACGAGCGTGACCAGGTTCTTGATCAGGTGGTCGATGACCGCTATCAGCGTTGCCGTGACCGCCGGGGTTCCCGCGAGCCCGAACGTCAGCGCGAGCGCGAGCTCGTAGGTTCCCACCCCTCCCGGAGTGATCGGAACGGCCTTGACGAGGTTGCCGATGACGATCGCGAGGACGACGATGCCGAACGGCACCGGCGCCTGGAACATCAAGACGACCGCGTAGCAGACCAGCACGTCGACGAGCCAGATCAGGAGCGATGACCCGCTGAGCACACCGAGAGCCCGGGGGTTGAGGGAGGCCCGCTTCACCTCATCAAGCATCCTCTGGATGGCGGCGACGATCCGGTTCCCCGACTCCATCCTGCCCGACCAGAGCAGCACGGCGAAGAAGACGGCCCCTGCGGCGAGGGGGACGACGATGACCGTGATGAACCAGTCGGGGACGTCGAGAACCGCGAGGACGAACGGGAGCGCGACGGCACCGAGTATCGCGATCATCAGGATGTCGAAGACACGCTCGACGACGAGGGAAGAGAACCCCTGCGAGTAGGTGGCGTCGTCCTCGTGCTTTAAGATCAGCATCCGCACGAAATCACCGAGGCGCGCGGGGACGATGAGGTTCGCCGTCTGGGAGATGAATATGCAGGCGGTCGAGAACCAGAGGCTCTTTCTGACGTCGAGCCCCTCCAGGATGAACCGGTACCGGTACCCCCGGAGAACCCAGGCAACAACGCAGATCCCGACGGCGGCAAAGAGGAAGGGTATTACGGCGTGCTCGAGCGTCAGCAGGAGTTCGTCCCATACGCGGTAGAGCATGTAGGCGACGATTCCGACCGCGATCAGGGTGGGGATGACGACCGCGCTAACTTTTTTCCACATGGAGCCGCCACCAGAGACGAAGAATCGCCGATCCCATCTCAACTACGTCGTTCCTCCGTACCGTCGTTCCCTCTCCCTGCCGCCATTGCACGGGGAACTCCCGTATCCGGTAACCGTTCTTCTGCGCCCGAACCAGCACCTCGGTGTCCCAGAACCAGTGATCTGCAGTCACCGACGGGATCAGGGAGAGGAGGCGGTCGCGCCGGAACGCCTTGAACCCGCATTGGTGATCGCAGAGCGAACTCCCGAGGATCGTCCTGACAAGCGTATTATAACCGCGACTCGCGATCTCCCGCCCGCCGCTCCGTACAATAACGCTCGCGGGGAGGAGGCGGGAGCCCGTTGCAATGTCGTGGCCGTCGCGGATGGCGTCGATCAGTTCGGGGAGATACTGCATGTCGGTCGCGAGATCCACGTCGTAGTAGCAGACGATCGATCCCAGTGCCCCGGAAAACGCGCGGTTGAGCGCCCGCCCTCGCCCGAGCCGCTCGTCGGAATGGAGCAGGCGGACACGGGGGTCTTTGGCCTCGCACTCCCTGACGAACTCGGTGCTCCCGTCGGTGCTCCCATCCTCGGCGACGATCAGTTCGAACCTCCCCGGTGCGATCGCCTCGAGTGTCTCGAGCGACCGCGGTATCGCGGTCTTGAGGGCTGAAAGATCGTTGTAGACCGGAAGGACGGCACTCACCTCGACCTCACGCATCCGGATACCTCGCGAGAACCCTCTTCGCCACTTCCTGCCCGGCGACGACCGAACCGTTCATGCTCCGCTCCGGGTAGTTCGGGGGGCTGAACATCCCGGCGAGGAAGAGTCCGTGCTCTTCGTAGTCGGGCAGCCGGTTCCGGAGCCCCGTCGTGTAGACCGGGCCGGCGTACGGGTCGACCGCGAGCCGATGCCAGTGCACCTCGTCCTCGCTGACGGAGAACCGCCGGCAGAAGTCCCTGAGCATCGACTGCTCGAATCCTTCCGGGAGCCTGCCGCTGAAGTAGGATGCAAGGTAGACGATATGCTCGCCGTACCACGCGAACGGAGCGAAGTTGGTGTGCGAGACCACCGCACCGTAAGGAGCCGCATCTTTCATATTCAACCAGTAGATCCCGTCGGTCACGTCCCGATCGAGTGCGAGGGTCATGCAGGCGGCGCCCTGGTAGGGTATCCGGACGATATCGAGACCGGCAAGGTCTGCGGTCACCTGCGGGGGGAGCGTCGATATGACACAGTCATAGGCCTCTCCGTTGACGAGCCAGCCGCTGCCCTCCCGCCGGATCTCCTCGACGGGAGTCTCCGGCAGGATCGAGGCGCCCCGTCGCGCCGTCTCTTCCTCGAGCCGCGCGACGAAGGGCCGGAAACCCCCTTTCAGGTAGCCCAGGCGCTCGCCCCCGGCACCCCGGTCGGATCGGATGGCGATGCGGGATATGAGCCAGGCGGCGGAAACCTCGCCGGCGCGGTCGCCGAACTTGCTTTTCAAGAGCGGCTCGAAGAACGAGGAGTAAACCCCGGAACCGAGGTTGTCGAGGATGAAGTCCTTCGCGGTGATCCCGTCAAGCGCCGAGACGTCGAACCGGCGGGAGCGCAGGGTCAGCAGGCCGAGGCGGGCCTTTTCCATGAACGTGAGATGGGGGTAGCGCAGGATCTCGGTCGGAGCAGTGAGCGGGTGGATGATTCCGTCGACATAGTAGCCGGTGGACCCTCGAAGCCAGACCAGCCGATCGGCCACCTGCAGCGTATCGAAGAGGTTAAGCAGGGCGGTATCTCCGGCAAAACAATGGTGGTAATACTCCTCGATCCAGTAATCGCCGATCCGGTACGAACCGAGGCAGCCGCCCGGAACCGGCCTTCGCTCGAAGAGATCTACCTGGTGTGTCCCGGCGAGTTCGAGCGCCGAGACCAGACCGGACAGACCTCCCCCCACAACGCAGATCTTCATTACTACCCCTACGTCTGAAAATTATAAGAACACTTTTGGGTTATAATGTATGTATGGTCTTTATACATAAGCGTGGATATAATTAATTAGTCAATATGAGGGTGTGAAGCTGAATGAGGGTCTTCTTCATAGGATTCGGTCAAGCTGGGGGCAAAATTGTCGATATGTTCATTGAACAGGACAAACGAATGCAGACCCAGAGTTTCAGGGGAATCGCTGTAAATACAGCGCGTACCGACCTGATGGGACTGAAGAACATCGAGCTCAAAGACCGGCTCCTGATCGGCCAGACCGTGGTGAAAGGCCATGGGGTCGGGACCGACAACGTGACCGGTGCACGGGTGACCGCCGACGAGATTGATGCCATCATCAACGCCGTCGATTCGCGTGGTACACACGATATCGATGCATTCGTCATCATCGCCGGCCTCGGTGGCGGAACCGGCTCTGGGGGTTCGCCGGTGCTCGCCCGCCACTTAAAGCGTATCTACCGGGAACCGGTCTATGCGATCGGCATCCTGCCTGCCCCCGAGGAAGGCCGGCTCTATTCGTATAATGCAGCGCGTTCCCTGAGCACCCTGGTGAACGAGGCTGACAATACCTTCATCTTCGATAACAGTGCCTGGAAGAATGAGGGAGAAAGCGTCAAGGACGCGTATAACCGGCTGAACGACGAGATCGTCCGCCGGTTCGGCGTACTTTTCCGTGCCGGCGAGGTCGGCAAGGCGGGTGTCGGCGAGATGGTCGTTGACTCGAGCGAGGTCATCAACACTCTCCGGGGTGGCGGCATCAGCACTGTCGGGTATGCCATCAGCGAGAAGATCAGTCCGCGCACGAAACAGAACCAGGGGCTCCTCTCCGGTCTGGTGCGCAAAAAGGAGAAGACCGAGGAGGTGCTGACCGGCGAGGACAAGTCGGCGAAGATCATCGCCCTCGTCAGGCGTGCCATGCTCGGACGTCTCACCCTGCCGTGCGACTACTCGACGGCCGAGCGCGGTCTCGTCCTTCTCGCGGGCCCACCTGATGAGATGGACCGGAAGGGCGTTGAGAAGTCGAAGAGCTGGGTGGAGGAGAACATCGCCGGCGTCGAGGTGCGTGGTGGTGATTACCCGGTGCAGAGCGACTACATCGCTGCGGTGGTGGTTCTTGCGACGATCGGGAACGCTCCCCGGATCACCGAACTTCTTGAGATTGCCAAGTCCACGAAGGAAGATGTCCTTAAGTCGAAGGAAAAGCGCTCAACCATGTTCGACGACGGCATAGAGCCGTTGTTTGAGTGAGGAGACGTTATGAAGGGAAACATCAGCAGATGGCTTATTCTCCTGCTGGCACTGGTCTGTGTCGTGCAGGCAGTAGCGGCGTTCGACGTCAAGACCGAGAAGGTTGATCCCGCGAGCGGTGCTCTCGAACCCGGTCAGCAGGTGACCGCGCGTTACGTGCTCACCTACAATATGGTCACCTCCGGTGGCAACGACGAGACGTTCGAGTTCAGCACCGGACTGCAGAACCCCGTCTGGGACTTCATCGTCTACCGCGACGGGGTCGCCATCTATACCACCAGAAAGACCGGGTACTACCCGATCCTGACGGAGTTCGAGATCGATTACGGCGACGAGGAGATCGAGCTGGATGCGCAGTTGCGCGGCATCGTCCCCTCGAGCGCGAGCACAAAGGTTCTGGTGACCAAGATCGAGCATCTGCGGGGCGACGATGTGAAGGACACCCACTCCGTGAGCCGTGACGTCGTGAATTCGGCTCAGGTCGAGGGTTCCCTTGCCGCCCAGCAGCAGCGCCTCAAAGACCTGAAGGCCGATATCGACGAAAAATCCGCAGAGGGCGTGGATGTCTCTGCAGTCCAGGCCGAGTACAACGCCGCGAGCCAGGCGCTCACCAGTGCTGCGTCTGCAGGTCCGTCACAGGCGGCGAGTTACATCGCTACCGCGAAGAAAGACATAGACGAGGGAATTGCGCTCCTCGATAAGGCGTGGGCCGAGAAGGCGGTCGCCGACACCGGTGCGGCGATCGAGTCTCTCGACGGGATGATCACCTACTTCGTCGAGAACCGTTCCATGAGTGCCGATCCGCAGGTGGTCGCCATCATGACCAAGCGCGAGAGCGCCGTCCAGTTCTACTCCCAGGCACAGGACAACCTGAACGGCAAGAACTATCCGCTGGCGCGCTCGAAGGCCGGAGACGGCCTGAGTAAGGCGAACGAGGCTCTTGGTGATGCAAACGCTCTCCGGGAGAGGATAGGCGAGGGGTTCAGCCTTGGAGGTGACCTCCTCCTCTACATCGGCGTCGGGATTGTCATCGTCCTCGTTGTCGCGGGTATCGTGATGTACCGGAAGAAGACCGGGTGGGACGAACTCGGATAACCCTGACACCCACCCTCTTTTCGCACCCCCGGTTTCCCGATTTTTACCCGATTCATCTGAACGATGCCTAGATGTTCTGGTTGATCTCTGACGAGCATTCTTCTGGAACGGATCACTGGCGTCTGCCTCCTTGTTCCACAAACTTCGGTTCTGGCGAGTATCTGGTGCTTGAGAAGGCCCGGTAGTCTGTTCATTCTGGCGCCGGTCAGATGAGGTCTCTGGCAGTGCTGCAAGGTGCGACAGGCCTGAGCCCCAGGTTCGAGCGCCGCCGGGACGGGATGTTTGAGAAACTGCCGGGTTGGGAAGGAAGGTCGATGGTTAGCCTTCGGGGGCTTCCTTAGAACTTTAGCGAAGTAATGAGACCGTGGTTCTTGAAAATAAGTTGTCGATAGCGGATGATCTTCGCGTCTGACAGCCTATGATAGTGACAAGAACTCACATGAATCGCGGAGAAGAGTGGAGAGTATCTCAGAATGAGCGCACCTGAAACTCACGCCCGCAGGGGCTGGGGATTGCACCACCATCATTGACGGTGCAGTTCTCAGGCTACCGGCGCCTTCCCGCGAGTCTCAGGCAGTCGTCCCTGTGGGAACCCTCGAGAAGACCTCGAGGTTCCTGCTCCCCATCTTCCCGTCCCGCAGGAAGTAATACTCGGGCAGCCTGTTCTTGTTCTCCTCGTAGGAGAACCAGTAGTTCAGCCGGTAGGTCTCCTTCACGTAGCCTTCGAGGGTCGGGTAGGTATCGGCGTCGTGGGTGATCACGAGATCGAAGTTTCCTCCGTATATCGTCGCTTCACTCACCTTCTCGCTGTAATACGCGAGTTTTGAGGCGCGATCGCCCCGGTAATACCAGGGGAGCGGCCAGTAGGAGTCGGTCGCGACCGCCACCTTATCCGCGGCATCGATCTTCGCGAAGACCTCCCGCAGGTCTTCGGAGTTCTGCACCTGCACGATGGGCTCGTTGATATCCGTCGGGGTGTACACGACGTGGAGCGTCATGACGATCAGGAAGACGCTTGCCATGACGGCGATGACCGCCTTCTTCGTGGTCATCAGATAGACCGCGACGAAGATCATGGGCAGGAGTTGGTGGAGGATCAGCCACGGCACCTTCTCGCCGAGGTAAGCGTAGACCGCAAGCGAGAGAAGCATCCAGAAGATGGCGAACCTCGCGAACTCCTTCTGCCGGTCGATCGGCAGGAGTTCTCCGCTGCCGGAGAGGATCTCGCGAAGCCGGTCTTTGAAGCCCGATCTCCGTCCGACGGGCGGGGCTTCAATCTCTTGAGCCTCCTCAGTCTCTGCCTCTGCCTCGGTCTCTTCTCCTTCGCCGGGACTCTCCGTGCTCCCCGCCCGTCGCCCCTTCCAGCGGGAGATTATACCGGGGATATCGACGAACTGCAGAACCCCGATCGCGGCGAGGATCAGGATCGGCACCTCGTAGAGGAGGAAGAGCAGGATATAGAAGTACGGCGGCCCACCGAGGCGCTGGGCCTGGTGCATCGACGTCCAGTGCTCGATTGCCCGGAGCCATCCGTCCATGAGCACCTCGGGGTGGGCGCCGAACGACGAGTAGAAGACCGCCATGATCCCGATCGTGACGAGGGCGCCGAGCACGAGATCGCGGATCCAGCGTCTCGGAAGCCTGACCTTTCTCGTCCAGATCAGGTAAAGGAGATATGCCCCGAAGATCAGGACGATGATCGGCATGTTCTCCTTCGCGGTCATCCCGAACCCGATCGCCGCTCCGGCAATGAGCGCATACTGCATCTTCTGCCGCTCGAAGTAGTAAAGGAGGGCGACGAGGAGCACCATCGTGAAGAAAGCGATGAATATGTCGTTTCGGAGAAACCGCGAGAAGTAGACCATATTCGGCGATACGGCGAGGAAGAGCGCCGCGACAATCGTCTGCTTCTTATCGAGATAGCCGAGCCGGTAGATTGGGTATACCAGGGGGACGAGCAGGGTGCCGAGCAGTGCCGGGAAGAGCCGGCCCACGAGATCGGAGTCTCCGAGCAGCGAGAATATCCCGGCTGTTACGTAGTAGAGGAACGGCCCGTGATACATGGGATCGTAGGTATACGTCCCCTCGGTCAGGAGCCGATAGGAGAACCACGCGTGAATAGCCTCGTCGTGGTGAAATAACTTTACGTCGAGCGAGTAAAAACGGAGGGCAATTGTGGCCAGAAATATGAGGAGAAAAAGCCCCTCGAATGAGAGTAACCGTTCACGGACTCCTGCCGCGAACACGGCGGCCTTCACGCCGCACTCACCTCAACTCTCCAGCACAATCTCAATGCCGATGTCTTTTGGAACCTGAATGCGCATCAACTGGCGCAGCGCACGCTCGTCGGCATCGATGTCGATGAGCCTCTTGTGCACGCGCATCTGCCAGCGATCCCAGGTCGCGGTACCTTCGCCGTCAGGGCTCTTCCTGGTGGGGACCACGAGTTTCTTCGTGGGCAGCGGGATAGGACCTGCCAGATTGACGCCGGTACGCTCTGCTATCTCTTTGATCCGGTCGCAGACCATCTCGATTTTTTCGAAGTCGGTTCCGGAAAGACGTATTCTGGCTTTCTGCATGTTTAACCACCAAAAAATTATAGGTACCTTCTTATCTCATCTGCTTGGGCGTAATGTCCATGCACACGCCGGCCGCAATGGTGGATCCCATATCACGGACAGCGAACCGCCCGAGCTGCGGGATCTCTTTGACCTTCTCGATGACCATGGGCTGGGTAGGCTTGATCTTGACGATTGCGGCATCGCCGGTCTTGAGGAACGTGGGGTTCTCTTCCTTGACCTGGCCGGTCCGCGGGTCGAGTTTCTTCATGAGCTCGACGAAGGTGCACGCGATCTGGGCGGTGTGGCAGTGGAAGACCGGGGTGTACCCGACGGTCAGGGCACTGGGGTGGTGGAGCACGACGACCTGTGCGATGAACTCGTCCGCAACGGTCGGCGGCACGTCGGAGGGACCGCAGACGTCGCCACGGCGGATGTCGCCCTTGCCGATGCCGCGGACGTTGAACCCGACGTTGTCGCCGGGGAGTGCCTGCGGGATCTCCTCGTGGTGCATCTCGATGGACTTGATCTCACCCTCTTTGTTCGCGGGCATGAAGCTGACCTTCATTCCCTTCTTCATGATGCCGGTCTCGACACGCCCGACGGGGACGGTTCCGATACCGGAGATGGAGTAGACGTCCTGGATGGGGAGACGCATGGGGAGGGTCGTGGGCTTCTCGGGTTCAGTGAGCGCGTTGAGTGCGTCGAGCACTGCGGGTCCCTTGTACCAGGGGGTGTTTGCGCTGGGCTTCGCGATGTTGTCGCCGACGAACGAGCTCATCGGGATGAAGCTGATGGAATCAGGCTTGTAGCCGACCATCTTGAGCAGCTGGGAGAGCTGTTCCTTGACCTCGTTGAAGCGCTTCTCGTCGTACTTGACGACGTCCATCTTGTTGACGCCGATGATCAGCTGGTTGATGCCGAGCGTACGGGAGAGGAAGACGTGCTCCTTGGTCTGCTCCATCACGCCGTCGGGTGCGGCGACGACCAGCAGCGCGGCGTCTGCCTGGGACGCGCCCGTGATCATGTTCTTGACGAAGTCACGGTGACCGGGGCAGTCCACGACGGTGAAGTAGAACTTGTCCGTGTCGAACCGCTTGTGGGCGATATCGATGGTGATACCACGCTCACGCTCTTCCTTGAGGCTGTCCATGACCCAGGCGAACTCAAACGAGCCCTTGCCCTTGGATTCGGCCTCTTTCCTGAACGACTCGATGATGTGCGGGGCTACGGCTCCCGTCTCAAAGAGCAACCGACCGACGGTGGTAGACTTCCCGTGGTCGATGTGTCCGATAACTGCTAAATTCATGTGGGGCTTCTCAGCTGCCATAGTTTGTATCCTCCACTCAATAGGCCTGTCAGCTCGAACAGCCTGCTTATGCGAGTATCTTATACGTATGACGTCTTACATATAAAGCATTTCCATGCGCGCCCGTAGCGCGCATCCTCCAGAAAACCCCGGCAATCGACAGAATCTTATTCTCCTGAAATCTACGTTCTTCGTACCATGAAGATACTTGAGTTTCACCGTGACGATGGAAGTGACCGGGTGAAGGTAGCATGCGCAGATCGCGAGGTCTCGGTTCACTCACATTGTGGTTACTGCAAGCACTGTGCGGGTGTCCGGGTGGGCAAGCGGACGATCCCGACACCGCAGCGCCAGGCTCTCTCCGGTGCCCGGCTGGGCGGCAACCCCGACGAGAATCTGCTCAACGCAGCCATGATGTTCAACACCCTCGTCCGTGACGGCACCGCTATCGAGTGCGAGGACGACGCGGGCGAAGGGTTCACTTCGATGTACGGCCGCTAGATCCCGGAACCGGTTCTTCACCGGGGCGGCTGCCGGCCTCGGGCCGCCTCCGGCACACCGGACTATCCTTTATTCTTCTGCTTCCGGGGCGCCCGGCCCGAACTCCTTTCGGATCCCCTCCGCGAAACTATCATACCCGATCTCGTCCATCTGGTCGGCGAGGGGCCGGCCGCTCCATGCGGTTCGGTAGATCCAGTAGACGATGCGGTCGACGACCTCGACGACCTCCTCTTCTGTCTCGACGGTGACGAGTTCTCTTCCCGGGGCGGGGGAGGTTCCGCGCCGCCCCCCGACCGTGATCTGGTAGTGGGCGTACTCGGACTTCAGGAGGTGGTAGGGGCAGGAGTGGATGCAGATGCCGCACTGGACGCATTTGCTCTCGTCGAGAACCGATATACCGTTCTTCAGTTTTATGGCGCACTGCTTGCAGTACTCTACGCAGGTGCCGCATCCCGTGCAGAGTCCCGGAACCCGCAGCGGCCGGATCCTGCCGATGATCCCGATGTCGTTCAAGAGCGGACTGTTGCACATGTAGGTGCAGCTGGATATCGCGATGCGGAGCCGTATCGGAAGTTCCTTCCCGAATACCCGCTTGTCGATCTTCCGGGCGAGGTCGATCGTCTCGCAGTTGGCGTACTTGCACCGATCCGTGCCCGGGCAGGCCATGATGTTGACGATTTCGTTCTGCTCCGCCCCGATGGGCGTCCCGTTCTTCTCGAGCGCTTTCGCGATCTTTACGAGGTTCTCGGGGTTCACGTGCGGGATCTCCACTGCCTGGCGCATGGTGAGGTGGAGCGAGCCGTCGCCGTACTTCTCACTGATCTTCGCAAGTTGCTTGACCTGCGCCGCGGAGAGAACTCCTGCCGGAACCCGCAACCGAACCGTTGCATAGTCCGCGTTCCGCTCGGTGATGATTCCTCCCCGCGAGTGGAGGGTATGGTCCTGCATCATTCTACAGTAGTAGCGGGTGCCGGGGTAAAAAAGGTGATTACAGGAGAACGATGAGGAGAATGATCCCTGCCCGGATGATCTCGTTTGCGGCGCCGACGACGTCGCCGTTGACACCGCCAAAGAGCCGCCGGGAGAGGGCGAGCATCAGTGCGGCGATGACGACCGTGGCTGCGAGGGCGAGCGCGACACTCGCCCGCGGCACCGGCAGCAGGAAGAGGGGCAGCGCAAGCAGGAAGGCCGGAACGACGAACCATGGTTTTGCAAACCCATGGAGGTAGGAGTGAATCCCCTCCCGGAACGGCGTGCCGAGTGCGGTGAGCCAGGACATCGCGACCTTCGCGCAGACCTCGGCGATGAGGATGACTGCCGGGAGATTTGCGGCGGTCTGGAGTCCGGCGAATGCGAGGAGCGTGACGACGAGCCCGGCCGCGACGGCTCCGGCCCCGGTCGTGCGGTCGGTCATGGCCGCGATCCTCTTCTCCCTGCTCCCGTGAGCCATGAGGCCGTCGCCGAAGTCCAGCAGCCCGTCGAAGTGGTTGCACCCGGAGAGGAGGAGCACCATTGCGACGGCGACGGCCGCACCCACCACGGGGGATGCTATCCAGTAGGTGATACCGGCCGCTATCCCGCCGATGACGTAGCCGGCGAGCGGGTAGAGGTAAGAGCGGCGGGCGAAGTGCTCGAAGTCGACCGGCTTTCCGAGGGGGAGCGAGGTGCAGAACTGCAGGAGGGCGAGAACGGATTTCACATCGATCCCATCGACTCGCTGTAGAGGCGCGACGTGCAGCCGGCGATCAGCCCGGCGACGGCGTCGTCGAGGAACGGCCCGAGTTTGCCCAGGATTCCCGGCTTCTTCTGGTCGTAGCGGGTGAACTCGAACCGCGCGTAAGTCCCCCCGATCACCTCGGCGATGGCCATCCCGATGATCTCGTCGGAGAGGAGGAAGACCGGGTCGTCGGCGATCTCGGAGTCTTTCCGCTTCACGTAGAGTTCGTCCTCGAGCAGGAGGGCTCCGAGGAGGAGCGACGATATGTTCGGATCCTCAAGCGCCTTCCCGATCTTTGCGTCAAGCCTGCGCGCGGCCTCGTCCGCCTCTATCCCGTGGGGAACGTAGAGTTCCATCGCGGCGGCGACGATATCTCTCCTTATGATGCCCTTCTCTTCCAATCTCCGCTCTATCTCGAACATTGTTGAAGTATTTGGTTTGGGGAGGTATTTTTGGGTTTGTGTTTAAAGGCGCTCGGAGAAAACCGAAGGTCTTCGACGCGTGAGCGTAGCGAACGTGAGCACCGGAGGTGCGAACGGCGACGGACAGGATTGGGGACTGCGCCGTGAGAGGGGGTGCATGTGGGATTTTAGGGCTCGTGCTCGTGGCTATCCTGTCCATAACGTTCTTGGACACGGATTCCCCTAGGATATCGCGCTTGGGGGTGGGGCTGACGGGGAGGACGACGTTCCGAAGCGCGACGGTTCTTTAGAACCGGAGCGTGAGCACCGAAGGTGCGAAGGAACGGAGTTCGACCACCGTCAGGTGCGAGGTGCGAACGGAGTGAGCATGAGAAGACCGAAGGTCTTCGAGGGGGAGTATCCCCCCTCCCCTGTCCCCTCCCCCCTATGGCGATTCCCCCACAGTCCACTGTACTGGAATAGCCGGGGAATACCCTGCCACGGCCCCGGAGATGTATGCGCCCCCTCCCCCCTCACACCTGGCCCCCGCACTCCTCCCCCAAGCCCCGACAGCAACCTCTTCTATCCCGCGGCACCTACCCTGTACACAATGTCCAACCCGTTCCTCTCACAAGATCCGCTCTTCAGGCCGAAGCGCCCGATGCTGGCGCTCGTTCTCGGCAACACCATGCTCTCCACGGTCCCCGGGATATCCGGTGCCGGGCCGACCCCTGAAAAGACGCTGCTCACCCCGAACCTGGATGCGGAACTCGTCACGACCGGCGCTATCACGAGTGTCGCGGCCCGGCCGAACACCCCCACCGGCTGCCCGACGCCCGCGACCATCACCCGGTCGATGGTGGAACTGACCGGGCTTGCCCCCGTCGTCATCAACGCGGGGCTTGCCCATACTCCCACCGTCCCCTGCATCGACGTCTACGGGAGTCCCGGCGGCGATCCGAGGGCGGAAGACGCGGTGCCGCAGGCGGCAGCCCTCTTCGAGCGGGGCGAGGCGGTCGGGAGGCTGCTCTCGCAGTACAGCGACTTCTTGATGCTCGGGGAGTGCGTCCCCGGCGGGACGACCACCGCCCTCTGCGTTCTCCGGGCGCTCGGCTATAACGCCTCGGTCAGCAGTGCATTTGTAGAGAACCCTCTTGGACTGAAAGACGCCGTCTGCCGGGAAGCGCTCGCCCGGATCGATGCGACGGGCGCACGAGAGCCCCTCGATATCCTCCGCGCCGCGGGCGACCCCATGATGCCGGTCGCTGCAGGGATCGCGAGCGCCTACTCCGGCGAAGTCATGTTTGCCGGCGGAACCCAGATGCTCGCCGTTGCGGCCGTCCTGAAAGCGCTTGGAAGACGGGTGCCGCGCCTCGCGACGACGGTCTACGTCAGGGACGA
Organism: Methanoculleus horonobensis; assembly: GCF_001602375.1. Lineage (NCBI taxonomy): Archaea > Methanobacteriati > Methanobacteriota > Methanomicrobia > Methanomicrobiales > Methanomicrobiaceae > Methanoculleus > Methanoculleus horonobensis. The sequence goes on from NZ_BCNY01000014.1 coordinate 169,920, forward strand.
TCCATCCGCCGGGTTCGTCCGGTCGGTTGCCGATGTCGGCACCGCCGCGTACTACGTCGACCCGAACTTCGCCGAGCTCGGCCACGTCGGGCTCGCTCGCTACTGCATCGGCGAAGTCAAGGAGGGGATGGGGGCCGGCGGGGCGCTGACGCTCGCATACCTCATGGGCCATGAGCCCGAAGAGATCTCTCAAAAAGTCTTCGATTTCGTCAGGAAGTATGCCTGAGCGAAGGACTATTACCTTTTTACATCAATCCTATAGGCAATGCTTCCACTCTATGTGGTCAACAATCACGGACAGTTCAATCACCTGATCCTCCGGACGCTCCGTGACATGGATATCGAGGCCACGATGATCTCGAACGAGACGCCGCCGGCCGAGGTCTCCCGGGGCTGCCGGGGCATCATCCTCGGCGGCGGCCCGACCCTTGAGCGCGCCGGTGTCGCTCCGGCATACCTCGATCTCGGTCTTCCCGTCCTCGGGATCTGTCTTGGGCTGCATATCATGGCGACGGGCCGCGGGGGTGCGATCCGCCAGGGTGCGAGCGGCGGGTTCGGTGCGGTCGAGGTCGAGATCCTCGAAGAAACCCCCCTCCTCCGGGGCTACCCCGACCGGATGCAGGTATGGGCATCGCACGCGGATGAAGTCTCGGTTGTGCCGGAAGGGTTTGTCCGGCTTGCAAAATCGTCCATTTGCGGCGTGGAAGCGATGGCATCCCCCGATGAACACCTCTACGGCATCCAGTGGCACCCGGAGGTCAGCCATACCGTCAACGGGCGGCTTCTCTTTGAGAATTTTGACAGGATATGCTCGGAGTAGATGACGTTGCGGCCCAACTCGGGTCGATTGGATTTCGTTGCAGGGAGTGCGGCGCCTGCTGCCGGCGGGTCGCGGAGGACTCGAACCTCGTACTGGTGAGCCCTGCCGAGGTCCGGGCGATCATGGCGGCGACCGATATGGGCTGGAACGAGGTTGCCGAGCCCTACCCCGACTTCATCGGTGCCGATAACGGCGCTGAGTACACCCTTGCCTGGTGTCTCAGGCGAACGGCCGATGCCTGCATCTTCCTCCGGGACGGGCGGTGCTCGATCTACGCTCACCGTCCCTGGATCTGCCGCACCTACCCATTCATGCTGGTGGACGACGACCTCGCGGCATCGGAGTGCCCCGGCCTCGGTGCGCCGCTCTCCCCCGGCGATGCGCGTGATGCGGCGGCCGACCTCTGCAGGCGGCAGGCCGCCGAGGCGATGGAGGAGGCCGGTATCCGCACTGTCTTCCGTGAAGCAACAGTGCCGCCGGGAAAGCGCGCCGTGATCGACAGCGAGGGTGTGAAGGTGCTCGATGGCTGAGGTTCGCCTTGTCGGGACGGCGCACGTCTCGCAGAAGAGCGTTGAAGAAGTCCGATCCGTCATCGAGGAGTTCCAGCCCGATATCGTCGGCGTCGAGCTCGACCGGGGGCGGTTCATATCGCTCACGGAGGAGACTGCCGAACCGTCGGTGGGGGAGATCCTGAAGGGTGGAAACTTCGGCCAACTCCTCGTTCAGTGGGTGCTCACCTACATCCAGCAGCGGATCGGCGCAGAGACCGGCGTGAAGCCCGGTGCCGAGATGCTCGCCGCCGTCGAGGAGGCCGAGGCGCACCAGAAGCCCGTGGCGCTCATCGACCGGGATATCCGGATCACGCTTGCCCGGTTCTGGGGCAAGATGGGTGTCTGGGAGAAGATCAAGCTCATCGGAGCGCTGATCTACTCGCTCGTGAGTGTCGAGGGGCAGAAGATCGATGTCGACGAATTCATCGATCAGGACGTCGTGAGCGCCGCGATGGAGGAGTTCCGCAAGTTCTCCCCTCAGGGTGCTCAGGCCCTGATCGATGAACGGGACGCTTATCTGGCCCACCAGATTCTGATGCTCACCGGTCGGTACGAGCGGGTGCTCGCCGTCGTCGGCGCCGGGCATATCCGTGGGGTGCAGCGCTACCTTGACGCACCGGAGACGCTGCCGCCGCTCCCGGCCCTGACCGCCGGGGTGAAGACTCTCCCGTGGGCGAAGATCATCGGGGTGGGCGTCACCATTCTCTTCCTCCTCCTGATCGCCGCGATAGCCTTCTCGGGCGTTGGGATAGATGTCCTGCTGACGGCTCTCCTCTACTGGGTTCTGATCAACGGTGTCCTGAGCGCCGCGTTCACCCTGGTTGCCGGCGGGCATCCTCTCTCGGCCGTCACGGCGTTTGCGGTTTCCTGGCTGACATCGCTCAATCCGCTGCTTGCGGCGGGCTGGTTTGCCGCCATCGTCGAGGCGAAGATCCGGAAGCCCGCCGTCGGTGAGTTCCGGCAGATCATCGAGGCGGAGACTCTGGCGGAGATGCGGCGGATCCCGCTCTTTCGGGTGGTGCTGGTTGCAGCCCTCGCGAACGTCGGGAGTACGCTCGGGACGGTCCTCTACTTCCTCTTCATCTTTCCGATCCTCGGGATCGACCCGACCGTGGTCATCGCCGACGGCTTCTCGAACATGGTGGAGATGATACGGGGACTCTTCTAGGACGGCCCTTCTACCGGAGCCCTTCCTTTCTCCATTTCCCCAAGGTATTTAGGCCAGGAGTGCCCACCATCGTTGCATGAGTCCGATTGGTGGAACGGTTAATCTCGGTGTCACCGTGATACGGAGCAGGCACAGCGTGCGGAAGTACAAGGACAACCCCATCGAGGATAAGATCGTAAAAGACGCCCTCGACTGCGCACGGCTTGCCCCGACCGCGCGAAACGAGCAGCCCTGGCTTTTCGGGACGATCCAGAACCGTGATACGCTGCGGGCGATTGCCGATCTCGCCGAGAACGCCAGGTTCATCGCCGATGCGCCGATCTGTTTTGCCGTCTTCGGGAAGAAGGATGCAAAGTACTATCTCGAAGACTGCTGTGCGGCGACGATGCAGCTTCTCCTCGCGCTCCAGGCGTGGGGTGTCGGAACCTGCTGGGTTGCAGGGGAGAAGAAGGATTACGCCGAGGATGTCCGGAAACTCCTCAACGTCCCGGAGGGTTATACGCTCGTGTCGCTCGTGCCGGGAGGGTACCCTGAGGAGATTCAGATCAAGGAGAAGAAGGTCATCGACGAGGTCGCGTTCTTCGAGCGCTACGAGGAAGAAGAGTAGACCCGCATATCACCAGCCTCTTTTTTTCTGCCGGATGCTCCGGCAAGACCTGTGAACCTGTCTCATCCGTCGCTCTGCTTTGCCGGGCAGTAGGGGCAGAGGGCGTTCTCGACGTCGTCGGCCTTCTCCCTGACCGGGCAGAGGTATTCCCCGTTCCTGACCTCGACCTCGAACCCGCCGGGAAACGGCGTGCCCACGGGGTGAGCGGGGCGGTCGAGGACGAAGATGTTGAAGGCGGCAAGGAGGAAGTAGAGGAGTTCGAGGTGCCGCTCCTCCTCGCCTCCGCGAAGGCATGTCTCCTCGACCATGTCGCAGAAGTCCTGGAACTCGCCCGGGAGCAGCCTCTCCCCGTCTCCCGGATCTCCGCGGCGGCCAGCGACGATGAGGGTGTGGTGCGTCTCGAAGATCTGCTCCATCGCGCTGGGGTAGAGGCGTCGCCGGTATCCGGCGGGAACTGATCGGAGGTCGCGCTCCACCCTCCCCCGCATCTCCTGGAGGTCGAAGAGCGAGTAGCCTGATACCGCATGGTAGAGGATCTTCGCGAGTTCCCTTTGGGTCTTCGCCGACCGCAGGCGGGCGCAGACCTGCCGGACATCGCCCTTCGTGCTCATCGCATCACGCAGATATGATCTGTACCTCCAGATGCATCAGTCCTTCCGTTACGTGTGCAAATAGAAAAATTTATACCTGTAAGAAGGAAACTTCCTTCCGATGAATGACAAGAACACTTTGTGGTTGATCCGGGAGCCGGAACATGATTGACTCCGGCGCTACGGCGTTTATCCTTGTCTGTACGGCACTGGTCATGCTGATGACCCCGGGAGTGGGGCTCTTCTATGGCGGGCTCGTGCGGCGGAAGAACTTCATCTCCATGCTTGCGCTGGCGTTCATCGCATTCGCCCTCGTCAGCATCCAGTGGGTCGTCTGCGGCTACAGCCTCTCCTTCGGCGCCGATATCAACGGGCTGATCGGGAGCCTGGAGTACGCCTTCCTGCAGGGTGTCGGGATGGACGGCGACGGCATCCCGGATCTGCTCTTCATGGCCTTCCAGATGGTCTTTGCGGGCCTCACGCTTGCAATCGTGACGTCCGGGGTTGCGGAGCGGATAAAGATCAGTTCCTTCGTCGTCTTCGGTCTGCTCTGGACGACGCTGGTCTACGACCCGCTTGCCCACTGGGCGTGGGGCGGCGGATGGGCTGCGCAGCTTGGTGCGCTCGACTTCGCCGGCGGCACGGTCGTTCACATCAGTTCCGGGTTCTCTGCGCTCGCGCTCGCGCTCGTCATCGGGAAGCGCCTCGGGTTCGGCGGCCACGGCATGGAGCCGAACAACATCCCGATGGTTCTCCTCGGCGGGGCGCTCCTCTGGTTCGGGTGGTTCGGGTTCAACGCCGGGAGCGCTCTCGCCGCGGACGGCCTTGCGGCAAACGCGTTCGTCGTGACGAACATCGCCGCCGCTTCCGGGGCGCTCGCCTGGCTCTGTGCCGCATGGGTTCGCGGCAGGCCCGGATCGGTCGGGATCATCAGCGGAGCGATTGCCGGGCTCGTCGCCATCACGCCGGCGGCCGGATTCGTCACGCCCATGGCCGCGATTCCCATCGGCGCCGCTGCCGGCCTCGTCTGTTACGGCGCCCTGCTCTTCCGGGTTCGTCAGGGGCTCGACGAGAGCCTCGACGCGTGGGCGATCCACGGCATGGGCGGGATCTTCGGCGCCCTTGCAACCGGAGTCTTTGCGGTCGCGGCAATCGGCGGCGTGGACGGTCTGCTCTACGGCAATCCGGGCCAGCTCCTCATCCAGATTGTGGATGTGGCCGTCGTCGTGGCCTACTCGTTCGGCGTGACCTACGTCATCGCGAAGGTCGTCGATCTGGCGATGGGCCTGCGGGTCACCGAGGAGGAGGAGTATGTCGGACTGGACATCGCCCAGCACGGCGAGTCCGTGCGGGTGTGAGGTGGTGCGGATGAAGATGGTTACCGCAGTCGTCAGGCCCGAGATGTTCGATGCCGTGAGGGCGGCGCTCGAGGCCGACGGCATCTATGGGATGACCGTGAGCGAGGTGATGGGGCGGGGGGCGCAGAAGGGTATCGCCCTCCGGTTCAGGGGAAAGACGATGCCGGTCGAACTCATCCCGAAGGTGAAGATCGATATGGTCGTAAGAGACGCCGATGTCGAGCGGATCGTCGGGATCGTCCGGGCAAACGGCCGGACCGGCAGGCCGGGCGACGGCAGGATCTTTGTCCTGCCGGTCGAGAGCATCTGCCGGGTTCGGACGGATCAGGAGGATCCGGAGGAAGGGTAACTTTTTTTTGGGGCTGGTTGGTGGCACATATGTTTAGACTCTGAACATTCAGTTTGCTGCCACTCGCGCTTGCGACACTCATATTCCTACCACTCGTGATCGCACAACTCTTGCACGGTTTTTCAGTGGATCTCGCCCTTTGGGGAGGGGCTGACGGGGAGTGCGATGCTCCGGAGAACGACCGTCCGCAGGACGGGAGTTTGAGAAGCCATCAGGTTTCGAGGAGCAGAGCCCGACCACCGTCAGGTGGGGAGGGGGGGGCACGCCCCCCTCCCCTGTCTCTTCGCATCAGACAGTGTTCAAATACGTGCTTCGAAGATCTTCGGCCATCTCAAGCCTCGAACACTATCCGTCGGCCCTTTCATGATAGGAGCGCTCCCCCTATGTGGGCGCCCGCAAATTTCTCATCAACCCCCCACCACCCGCGCTTCGCGCTCCTCCCGCCCCCCCGCAGGGGGGCGGGCAGTGCGTGGCGATGCTTCCATAGTCCACTGTATCGAATTCTTCTTTGGTTGAAGGTGCTAGTTGTCACGACTCCACTGTCTCCGTACTCGCCTCCCCGGCCCTCACCTTCGCTACAGTGCTCCGGTGCATGGAGGGTGACGGCAGGGCATGGAGTGAATATGAACCGGTGTCTCTACTCCCCTCCCCTACTTTCCAAAATGCGGCAGAACTTCCTTCGCGTAAAACTCCATGAACTCCTGCTGCTGGGGCCCGATCTGGTGGATGCAGACGTGGTCGAACCCTTTCCCGATGCTCTCCTCGATCTTCTTGATGTGCGCCTCCGGGTCGGGCCCGCAGACCACATGCTTCGCCACATCCTCCGGCGTCACCATCTTCGCCGCCTGCTCGTAGTGGACCGGCGTGGGGAGGAGCCGATTGAGTTCTCCCGTGTTTGCAGGAATCGGCCACTGCTCGTAGGCAGTTGTCTGCCCCGCCTCTTCGGTCTCCGCCCAGCAGACCGAGTTCTCGATGTATGCCGGTTTATCGCCGCCCCCCGAGTCGCGGAAGATGATGAGGTTCTCCTCGGCGTTGCTGCCCGGGTTGATGAACCCGTCGCCGACCCGCGCGGCCATGGATGCGCTGATCGGGCCTTCCGACGCGATGTAGATCGGGGGGAGGTCTTCCGGGAGCGAGAAGACCTGCGCGTTCTCGAGCGTGTAGAAGGCGCCGTAATAGTTCTTCATCCCGCTCTTCCAGAGCAGCCGTATCACCTCCACCGCCTCCTCGAGCATCTCGATCCTGACCGGCGCCGGGGGCCAGCGGTCGCCGAAGACGTGCTCGTTGAGGTTCTCTCCCGACCCGAGGCCGAGGGCAAATCGCCCCGGCATCATCATGGCGGCGGTTGCAGCGGCCTGGGCGATGATGCCCGGGTGGATCCGTATTGTCGGGCAGGTGACACCCGTCACCAGCGGGAGAGTCGCCGTCACCTGCGAGATGCCGCCGATGACGCCCCAGACAAACGGGCTCTGTCCCTGTTTGCTCGTCCAGGGGTGGTAATGATCCGATATCATGGCAAACACAAAGCCGGCATCCTCCGCCTGGCGGGCGTTGCAGACGAGTTCCGGGGGAGCGTGCTCCTCACAAGCCAGTTTATAACCGATCTCGACCATCCGTCTCACATCCGTGCCGCCGACCACCTCAAGCATCTCATGGGATATAGGTTTCCCCGGCCCGGCACCAGATAAATAGAACCCTCGCCATACTGTACTGCATGGCAACACCCACTCTCCAGGTGGCGCTCGATCTCCTCGAGCTCGATCGTGCGGTTGAGATCGCAGATGAGGCGGTCCGCGGCGGTGCGGACTGGATTGAGGTCGGGACACCCCTGATCAAGAGCGAGGGGATGCAGGCCGTGCGGACGCTCCGGGAACGCTTCCCTGGCCACGAGATCGTCGCGGACATGAAGATCGCCGATACCGGGGCGGTCGAGGTTGAGATGGCGGCGAAGTCCGGCGCCGGTGTCGTCTGCATCCTCGCGGACGCCGATGATGCCGTGATCGTCGAGGCGGTGCGCTCCGCCCGCAAGTACGGCGTCCGGCTCATGGCCGACCTCATCAACGTCGCCGATCCCGTCTCCCGGTCACGGGAACTTGCCGCGCTCGGCGTCGACTACATCAACGCCCATGTCGGCATCGACCAGCAGATGATCGGCAGGTCGTCGCTCGACCTCCTCCGCCGTCTTGCCGGAGAGGTTGGCGTCCCGATCGCCGTTGCGGGGGGACTCGATGCGGAGACCGCATCCGAGGCGGTCGCCGCCGGTGCCTCGGTCGTCATCGTGGGAGGGAACATCGTCAAGGCCGCCGACGTGACCGGGGCGGCGCGGCGGGTCCGGGAGGCCATCGACCGGCCCGAGATCCGGCCGCGGGAGGAGGAGAGCCGGGATGCCGCGATCCGCCGCCTCTTCGAAGGGGTCTCCGCACCGAACGTCACCGACGCCATGCACCGGAAGGGCTCAATGGCGGGTGTCGTCTCCATCTGCGGCAGGGTCAAGGCGGTCGGCCCGGCGGTGACCGTCCGGACCCTTGCCGGGGACTGGGCAAAACCCGTCGAGGCGATCGACGTCGCCGCTCCGGGGGATGTCCTCGTCGTCAGAAACGAAGGGAGGACGGACGTCGCCCCCTGGGGCGAACTTGCCACCCACTCCGCGAAGAACCGCGGGGTCGCGGGTATCGTGATCGACGGGGCGGTGCGGGACGTGGACGATATCCGGGAGATGAAGTTCCCGGTCTTTGCCACGGCGACCGTCCCGAACGCCGGAGACCCGAAGGGTCTTGGGGAGATCAACACCGAGATCGCCTGTTGCGGCCAGGAGGTACGGCCGGGAGACTGGATCGTCGCCGACGAGAGCGGGGTCGTGGTGGTCCCCCGGGAGCGGGCCTATGAGGTTGCCCGGCGCGCGATGGAGGTCCGAAAGACCGAGGAGCGGATCCGCGAGGAGATCCGGCGCGGAAAGACGCTCTCAGAGGTCTCGGAACTCCTGAAATGGGAGAAACGACACTGACCGGCGGGGGGCACCGCTTTTATCTCTTTTTGCGATAGAATACCTGATCACCGGCATCGGGGAGGAACGGCAGGATGATGCAGGATATCAGGGAGTCGGTCTTTGAGGTTCTCCGGGCAGTCCTTCCCATCATCCTCGTCATCACCATCTTCAAGATCGCCCTCCTCCGGGTGCCGCCGTCGGATCTCCTCCTCTTCCTGCTCGGTAGCGGCATGGTCGTTCTCGGGATCGCGCTCTTTCTCACGGGTGTCAAGGCGGGCCTCCTCCCCGTCGGCGAGGCGATAGGCTCGGAACTGCCTGCCCGGGGTTCGCTCCTGCTGGTCGTCGCAGGCTCATTCCTCTTCGGGTTCCTGACGATCATCGCGGAGCCGAACCTCCGTGTCCTCGTAGATATGCTTGATGCCGTCTCGGGAGCCGGCATCCCCGCGGCTCCCCTGCTCCTCGCGATCGCGGTCAGTGTGGGCTTCGTCATCACCGTCGCAGTCCTCCGGATCATCTTCGGGTTTCCTCTCGCGTACCTCTTCGCTGCAGGGTACGGTGCAATCCTCCTCCTTGCCCCGTTCTCGTCGCCCGAGTTTCTCGCCGTGGCGGTTGATGCGGGAGGGATAACCACCGGACTCCTGACGATCCCGATCATCCTGGCGCTCGGCGCCGGTGTCAGTGCGGTTCTTGCCGGACGGTCGGCTCTCACGGACGGCTTCGGGTTGATCGGGCTCGCCTCGATCGCCCCCATCCTCGGCGTCATGGCGATGGGGTTGATCTACCCATGATCACAGCGGCGTTTCTCGCCGGGATCGGCCAGGTTGCCCTCGAGGTTGCCCAGGCGCTCCTCCCCCTGCTCATCTTCTTCGCGGTCTTCCAGGTGCTCTACCTGAAACTTCCGCGAGTCTACGTCGTGAATCTCGCCAAAGGCGTCCTGCTCGCGTCTCTTGGCATGGTTCTCTTTCTCCAGGGGGTCAACGTCGCGTTCCTCCCGGCGGGCAGGGAGATCGGCGGGGCTTTAGCAGCGTTCGACCAGAGGTGGCTGCTCATCCCGTTCGGGTTCTTTCTCGGATTTCTTGCAACCTATGCGGAGCCTGCGGTCCGGGTTCTCGGCTATCAGGTCGAGGAGTCATCGAGCGGGTACATCGGGGAGTCTCTGATCCTTTACACCCTCTCCTTCGCGGTCGCCGTCTCCGTATCGCTCGGGATGGCCCGCCTTGTCTACGGCATCCCGCTGCTGTGGCTCCTCATTCCCGGCTACCTTCTCGTCATCATCCTTCTTCTCTTCACCGAAAAGGAGTTTGTCGGGATTGCGTTCGACTCCGGGAGTGTCGCCACCGGCCCGATGGCGGTCACCTTCCTCCTCTCCCTTGCCGTCGGGGTTGCGGCGGGGATCGAGGGTCGCAACCCCGTCGTCGACGGGTTCGGCCTGATTGCGCTGATAGCGCTTGCACCCATCCTCTCGGTGCTGATGCTCGGCATCCTCTACCGGAGAACACGAGGTGAAGATACATGAGCAATGATTACGGTAACGAACTGATCATCACGATCGTAAAACGGGGCTGGTCCGAGCCGGTGCTCGCGGCGGCCCGCGGTGCCGGGGCCGAAGGAGGAACCATCCTCCTCGGCCGCGGAACCGGTATTCATGAGGTAAAGACGCTTCTCGGGATCGCCATCGAGCCCGAGAAAGAGATCATCTTAACGGTCGTCGCCGCCGACCGGACGGATACGGTGCTCGATGCGATTGTCGCCGCTGCGGAACTGGATCAGCCGGGGATGGGCCTTGCATTCGTCCTTCCGATCCGGCGCATCACGGGACAGGTTCACATGTTCCGCAAGGACGAGGCCGAGAGCCCGGGAGCGCCCCGGGCTCCTGTGTGATCCGGGTTACCTGGAGAGGGATGCCTTGAGGAGTTCACCGCCGCGGGCGAGGATCTGCCGGACGGCGTCCTCGACCTGGTCCACGCGCAGGATCAGGACGGCGGCGTCCTTTCCTGAGTAAGCATAGGCGTACTCGATGTTGATCCCGGCGTCCCCGAGGATAGATGCGATATCCGAGAGACCGCCGGGCTCGTCGCGCATCTTCACGCCGATGACGTCCGTGAACGAGACGCGGAACCCGAGATCGGTCAGCGTCCGGTGTGCGTCCTCCGGCCGATCGACGAGGGCACGAACGACCCCGAACCCGTCCGCCTCGGCGATACTGAACGCAAGGATGTTGATCTTCGCATCCCGCAGCGCGCCGGCGACAGCCGCGAGGCGTCCCGGGCGATTCTCCGAAAAGATGGAGATCTGTTTTACGATATACGACTTCTCCATTACAATGACCTCCTGTCAACAACTTTCTTCGACTTGCCTTCGAACCGTGGAAGCGTTCCCGGTTCGACCAGTTCGACGTCCACGCTCACGTTCAGCGAGCTCCGCAGGCGGTGCTCCACGGCCTTCTTGATCACCATCAGTTCGGTGATCTTGTCGGAGAACGCCTCTTCGCTCACCTCAACCCGCACGAGCATGGAGTCGAGCGCACCCTTGCGGTCGACGACGATCTGGAAGTGCCTGCCGACCTGTGGGATCTCGAGCAGCGCGTGCTCCACCTGCGACGGGAAGACGTTGATGCCCCGGACGATCAGCATGTCGTCCACCCTCCCGCGGATCCGGCCGATGCGTGGGTGAGTCCGCCCGCAGGCGCAGGGCCCTTCCTCGATGGCCGTGAGGTCGCCGATCCGGTACCGAACCATGGGGAGCGCCTCTTTCTGCAGCATGGTGATCGTCAGTTCGCCCTGTTCGCCGGCCTCTAGCACCTCGCCGGTCGCGGGGTCGACGATCTCAACGAGGGCGAGGTCGCCCCAGATGTGGATCCCCTGCTGCTCGGCGCACTCGGTGAACATCGGGCCGGAGAGTTCGCTCGTCCCGTAGATGTCGTAGGCGCGGATCCCGAGCCAGTCCTCGATCCTCGTCCGCATCTGCTCCGACCAGGGTTCGGCGCCGAGGAAGCCCATGCGAAGGTCGGTGTCGTTCTTGATCGAGACGCCCATCTTCTCCGCCACCTCTCCTATGTGGAGGAGATAGGAGGGGGTGCAGGCGATGGCGGTGACGCGGAGATCCTGCATCAGTTCGATCTGCCGCTCGGTGTTCCCGACGCTTGTCGGAAGGACGGTTGCGCCGACACGCTCAGCGCCGTAGTGGGCGCCGAGGCCGCCGGTGAAGAGGCCGTAGCCGTAACTCACCTGCATCACGTCGCCCCGCCCAAGGCCGCAGGAGGAGAACCCGCGTGCCAGCGACTCGCTCCAGTTCTCGATATCGCGCTCCGTATACCCGACGACCGTCGGTTTCCCCGTCGTCCCGGAGGAGACGTGGTACCTGACCAGTTCGTTCTGCTCTGCGGAGAAGATCCTGTCCGGGTAGCCGTCCCGCAGGTCGCTCTTGTACATGAACGGGAGTTTCGCAACATCCTCAAGCGTCCTGATATCGTCGGGATGAACCTGCTGCTCCTTCATCCGGCGCCGGTAGAAGTCGTTGAAGCTGTAGAGCCGGTAGACCAGGGATTTAACCAGTTTGAACTGGAGCCGTCGCAGTTCGTCGAACGGCACCTCCTCCATCCGCAGGTTCCAAGGCGCCATCAGAACACCCCCCGCCGGTCGATCACCCGCTTCGCCTTCCCCTCGAACCGGGGCAGCGCTCCCGGCTCCACCAGTTTCACCGCCGTCCGAAGACCGAGTATATTGTGGAGTTCGCCGGAGATCTTCTTCTGCATCCGGGCAAGGTCCTGCAGTTCACCGGAGAACCCGGCCCTGCTCATCTCTACCTCGATAGTCATCTCATCAAGATGTTTGACGCGATCAATATATACGATGAACTGCTCCCCGACCTCCGGGAGGGCTCGCAGCACGTGCTCGATCTGGGACGGGAAGACGTTGATCCCCCGGATGACCAGCATATCGTCGCTCCGGCCCGTGATCCGCTCGATCTTCTGCCCGCGCCCGCAGACGCACCCGTCGTCCATCAACCGGGTCACGTCGCCGGTGCGGTAGCGGACGAGCGGCAGGGCGTTCTTGACGAGCGGCGTGATGACGAGTTCGCCGCGCTCTCCGGGAGCGAGCCGCTCGCCGGTCTTCGGATCGATGATCTCGACAAGGTAGCAGTCGTGCCAGATGTGAAGCCCGTCCCTCTCCGGGCACTCGAACGCCACGCCGGGACCGTACATCTCCGAGAGCCCGTAACTGTCGTAGGCCTTCACTCCGAGACGCCGTTCGAGCTCGTTGCGCATGCTCTCCGACCAGGGTTCGGCCCCGAATATCCCGGTTTTCAGGGTATCGAGCGTCTTTCCCATCGACTCGGCCACCTCGGCGAGGTGGAGGGCGTAACTTGGCGTGCAGTGGAGGGCGGTCACCCCGAAGTCCTCGATCATCTCGATCTGGCGGCGGGTGTTCCCGGTCGCGCTCGGGATCACGGTCATCCCGATCTTCTCGGCGCCGTAGTGGAACCCGAGCCCCCCGGTGAAGAGGCCGTAGTTGACGGCGTTCTGGAAGACGTCGTCCTCCCCTAGACCGATCATCGTCATGTTTCGCGCGATCAGTTCCGACCAGTTATCCAGATCCTGCCGGGTGTAGCCGACGACGGTTGGTTTCCCTGTCGTGCCGGAGGTGGTGTGGATTCGGACGATCTCTTTTAGGGGAACCGCGAAGAGACCGAACGGGTATCCGGCCTGGAGCTCCTTTTTGTAGGTAAAAGGGAGCTTCTCCACGTCGTCAAGCGTCTTAATATCGTCCGGCGAGATGCCCGCTTCCTTCAGCTTTCTCTGGTACAGTCCTACTTTCTGTGCCTGGGCTAGCGACCATTTCAGCCGCTTCAGTTGCAGATCCGCGAGTTCGCTAGATCGGATCGTCTCCATCGCTCTATTCCAGAACATAGTATCCCATCGGTTTTTTGCCGGTTGGAGAGATCGTGCCCAATTCCGGCTATATTGTCCGGTATCAGGTTGCGATACTCCTGACGGTCCTGCTCCGGCAGGCCGCCGGGCATACTTTACCGTTATATGAGCGGGCGGTGCGGAAAAGGTTTGTCAATGCGTGGCATGGTACACCGTGACACCCCGGCGCTCCGGTTCCGCCGTCCCGTGCCGTCGGGTTTTCTCTTCCTGAAACGCCCCCGGAGCAGAGCCCTCTGGCATCTGCGTCGGACGACGGCGCCACAGGCGGCCGGCCGATCACTCCGCTCCTCTTACTTTGCTATTGTATTCTCTCTGTATCCGGGAGATTCGATGCATTAATCACCAAAAACAGCCCAATACTCATTTCCAGAGTGATCAGATGGCAGCGACGGAACCCTGGCTCCCCGTCTTCGGCTACGGGGGGCACATCAAGGCGACGACACAGGAGTTGATCATCGCGCGCGGGAGCGATACCCGGCGTTATCCCATACAGTCGGTGAAGCACCTCCTGATCGTCGGCGGGCATACCCTGCACACCTCGGCGGTGACGAATCTCCTCAAAGCCGGCGCTGCCATCACTATATTCGACATCGACGGCACGCCTGTAGGGTACGTCTATCCGTACGGCTATCGGCCGGACGAGTCGGTGCGCCTCGCCCAGGAGCGGGCCGGTCCGCATCGTTTCGCTCAGACGCTCGCACGGGCCGCCCTCCAGTCGAGGCTTCTTCTCCTCGAGGAACTCTACGACCACACCGGGCACGATATCTTCTACGCCGGAGAACTCGACTTCCTCCACCAGGCCAGAGAGGAACTCTCGGTCTCGGTCACGATGGAGGATCTGCGGCGGCTCTCCCGCCTGACCGCCGATATGTACTACGAGATCCTCTCCCGCACGCTCCCGCCGGAACTCGGGTTCCGCCGCAGAACGAGTCGCCCGTACCTCGACCCCGTCAATGCGATGTTTGCGTTCGGTTACGCGATGCTTTACGGCAACTGTTGTGTCTCGGTGATCGGGGCTCACCTCGATCCCGACCTCGGCATGCTTCACGAGGGGGTGGGGAGTTTCGTCCACGACCTCATCGAACCGCAGAAAGCCTTGATGGTGGACCGTGCCGTCATCCGGTTTGCCCGTGAAGAGATCTCAAACGGGGATTACGAATACGGTGAAAAGCGGTGCTACCTTGGTAGTGATCTCTCCGCCCGGTTGAGCGCGGCGCTCCACGACTCCATCGACCAGACCCGTATCGACGCGCAGGTGCGCATCGTGCAGGATGCGCTCCTCAAAAACGCTGAGTTTCACGTGCTGTACTGGTAACTGCCCCGCTGGATGGTGAACTCGGGGTAAGCAGCATGGGGGATCTCCTGCTGGACGAGATCCCTGATGACGACCCGGGGACACCCATACAGCATGGAGACGAACTTGTCGAGAATGACCGGGTCGGCGGTTGCGGTGATCAGCACCCGCCCGTCGGGGAGATTCATCGCTTCGCCTCCGACGCCGAGGTTGGTGGCGATCCTCTTGATGCACGCGCGGAATCCGACGCCCTGCACCCTCCCCGAGACCCGGATCTCGATCGTCTTCACAGCCAGTGCTCCTGGATGATCCGCATGGACATATCCAGCTCGTCGTAGACCTCGTCCCGGATCGCCGAGTCGCGGATGTTAAGCGCCTCGCTCACTGCCAGATCGAGGATCTCCCTCGAGCGGTCTTCGTAACGCTCCGCATAGATCCGGCACGCCATATCGCCGAGCACGAATGCCCGCCGTGAGAGCGGCCTGATGATCCGGGCCTCTTCGAGCGCGCAGAGCAGCATCCTGTCCGCAACCTCCTGCTGCCCCGCGCCCCGGGCAATGAGATAGAGCTCCGTATAGTAGGCTGCCCGCTTCGCCCTGTCGGGCGCCGCACGGATCGCCCGATCGAGCGCGACCATGTCCTTGGTGGTGTAATCGCTGTTCCGGATCTTGTCCCGGCAGTCGAGGATCCTGGCGTAGACCGAACTCTTCCAGGACTGGGGCATGTTCTGCTCGAGCTGGACTGTCAGGTTATACCGGATCCTGTCGTCTTCGATGGCGGAGACGATACCGGTCGCGCGCTCCCGGGCGGCAGATTTCCCGCTCGCCCGGTAGAACGAGAAGAGCATCTGGGCCATCCGCTGCTGCGCCATGGCGGTGATGAACGGGATCTGGATGTAGCCGGCGGTCTGCTCCATGCCGTTTAGCAGTTCCTCGATCTCCTCTTCGTCACCGTACGTCTCGGCAAACTGCGCCACGTCAAAGAGCATCGAGAGCCGGACATAGGGGAAGGAGATGTTCACGACGGTGTGGCACATCGACGAGAGAATATCTTTTCTCTGTGCGGGTTCGCTGACCATGTCGAAGACCGCCGCAAGAGCGTCCACGTACTCGACCGGGTCCTCGATCCTGCCGACCTGCTCCATTGCCCACTCGACGTCTTTCTCCTGCCGGTTTACGGCGTTGAGACTTCTTGCGGCGTAGATCAGGTTCTTCCTGATGAATGCCTCCCGCTCGCTCCCTATGGCATCAAGCGTCCTCTGCGCCTCGCCGAGGTACTCCCTGGCCGCATCATGATCGATCCCGGCCATCAGTCCGGCGAGGTCGGAGAGCATGATCGCGCGGACGGACGGATCGGAGAGGTCGCCGATGGTCTCGTGGAGCCTCCGGATGATCGTCTCAGCCTGCTCAACGTTTTCGAGAGCCGAGTAGGCGCTCACGATCCGGTACATCCCGGTGTAGCGTGCATAGACGTCGCTGGTGTGCTCGAAGAGCCGGTACATCAGTTCGAGCACCGGCTGCGCCGCTGTCCCTCCTTCGACCCCTTCGAGTAGATACGCCGTCACCTCGTAGGGGTCGGCCGAGTCGAACTCTTTCGTGTAGTCGGTGAAGAACGTGAGGATCCGCTGGATCATGGCGGTCCGCTCGTATTCGCCGTCGATCTCGAGCGAGAAGAGCGACATGGGTGCCGCAAAGATCGGGCTCGCGTAGATCTGCGTGTACTCGAGCATGATATCGACGTAACTTGCTATCTTGATCGATATCTCCTCGTGCGGGGTGCTTGTCTTGAGGAGGTCGAGCGCGATCTCGAACGGTTCCAGCATGCCGTCGAAGATCTGCGCCTCCCCCCGGGAGAGCTGATCTGCCACCTGCAGGCTCCCGACCCGGATGTAGCCTTCGACGAGGGGATCGGCCAGCTGCCGCTGCAGGGACGGGTCGGCGATCTGGGAGAGGATCTGGCCTGCCTCGTCCAGCGCCTGGAGCGAGAGCTGCTCGATCCCGTACATGATCAGGCCGTGGATGACCTTGCCCATCGCGAAGAGGCAGTAGTCCCGCTCTAAGAGGGATGTGGAGAGAACTCGCATCCCGTGGAGCAGGTCGAGGTCGCCGTCCTCAACGGCGAGTACGGCCGCCTGGTCCACGATACCCCCCATTGCCTCGGCCCGGGCCCGCTGATCCACGATCTCGCAGGTGAGTCCGGTCGCGTGCCGGAGGAGATCCCGGTCTTTCCGGGCGACGCCGACCCGTGCCATCTCGACTGCGATGGTCGAGATGGCCTGCTCGCGGAGATTTTGCTCTCCAATCTGGCTCACCAGATCCACGAGGGCCGACGGCTCTTTCTGGCGGACGAATCCCCGCTCGATCAGGATGGTGTTGCACTCGAGAAGGAGGGTGTCCTGTGCGCGGTGCGAACTCGCGAGTTCCTTTATGGCCGGTACGTGCCTGACGACCTCGTCGAAGTCGTACTCCTTGCAGAAGTCGGTCACCGCCTGGTGAACCAGCGAATCGGCGATCTCGATATCCAGTGTGGCGAGGATGTTCTCGCGAACGAGCCCGATCTCGTCGCGCCGGACACCCTCCTTGATCAGGCGGACACTGGTGTCGAAAAATTGGGCGTTGATCCTCTGCGCACTACTGCTGGCCTTCTTCATGACCTCGATTGCGTGGTAGAAGTCGCCCATGCGGGAGAGTGCGTCGGTGATCTGCCGGTAGAGCTGGGCCGCTTTCGCAGCATCACAGGACGCATCGATCAGCGGCGTGATATCGAGGAGGACGGTCGGGTTGCCGCTCTTCTCGACGACCGCGATCCCGGAGAGGACGATCTCCTCGATGGGAAGCTGGCTCTCTCCCTCCCCCCGGGCGTTGAACTCGAAAGCCTTCTCGAGGAACCAGCGCTCCCCGCTCCGCTCGGCTTTCTTCAGGAGTTCGAGGACGAGGATCTGGCCGGCCCACGGCTTTTCGTCGTCGATCCTGAGCAGTCTGGTGTATATCTGTTTCTTGTCCCGCTGGCGGTCGAGGAGCTGCTCGGTCAGGATCGCGAGAACCTCCGTGAGCCGCTCTTCGGGGATATCCGGGAGAGAGTCGAGGATCTGTTCGATATCGGAGATCTCTTTCTTCAGCGAGGATTTCCAGGTGGCGTCCACGATATCGGCGATCGAGTTGGTGCGCCGGATCTTCTGGTTGATCTCGGTGGCGCTTGAAAGCCCGCTGATCACGAGGTTGATATCGCCGGACTCGATGCCGGAACCGGCAATCGCCCGGGCCACGTCGGCGTGGAGTTGCGACTGCCGCGATATGTCGCCGATCTCGGGAAGCATCTGGAGAGCATACTGCATGATGTCGACGTTCTGATGCTTCTGACCGTACCGGATGAAGAGCGGGATGATCTCGGAGAGGATTGCCGAGCGGTATTTGCGGATGCTGATCTTATTGAAGGCCTCTCCTCCTTTCTCGATATAGTGGATGTCGCCGGATTCAACCCCGGCCTCGACGAGGTCGCGGGAGATGCGGGCGAGGATATCTGATTGATGGCTCTTGCGATCGAGTTTGTCGACCAGGGTGAATATTGCCGAGAACCACGCCTCGTTCTTCTTCTCGCTATATATGGCGGCAGCACGCCTTGCGAGATCGGATATCTCTTCTCTGGTCGGTTCGACGAGCTGGCTTAAGAGTTCCGGCTGGCCTTCGTTGAACGCCGCTTCGACCAGGGCGGCATTCATCTGCTCGTAGAGCGATCTCTTCTCCTTCCTCGTCTGGGTCTCCGATATGTCCGAAACCACCTTTTCAAGCTCACGCAGATCGCCAGAAGAGATAGCGGAGTTGATCTTCTGTTTTATCTGTAGTTTCCCATCCATTTTGATCAGCGCTCTCCCGTGGGTTCTGCATCATGCATATCCATTATCCGATATATAGATTGCGCCCCTCTCACAAGAATGTTTTTCAATGGATTTGGAGAGTTCCTCAAAAATATCAGGGATAGGGTGGAGGATAGCCGTCACCCCGGG
This sequence comes from Methanoculleus horonobensis, assembly GCF_001602375.1. NCBI lineage: Archaea > Methanobacteriati > Methanobacteriota > Methanomicrobia > Methanomicrobiales > Methanomicrobiaceae > Methanoculleus > Methanoculleus horonobensis. The sequence continues at coordinate 188,576 of NZ_BCNY01000014.1, forward strand.
CACCCCGGACGGAACTGCTTCATGGGGGTGCCGATCATGCAGGCGAGGGGTTGGGGCGGCGAGGGGACCTGGATGGCCCACCCGCGTCTGTGGTAGCCTGGGGTTCTACTTCGGCTCTAACGACCCGTCGCGACTCGCACCTAACGGTGCTCATGCTCCGGACGTCCCGTCCGTCGCAACCATCATGATCTCCCGGTACATGGCGTCCGCGACGGCCGGGTCCTTTGCCTCGATCATGATCCTGATCATCGGTTCCGTGCCCGATGCACGCACCAGCGCCCAGGCGTTCTCCCTGACGATCTTGATGCCGTCGATCTTCTCGATGGTCTCTCCTCCGAACGCCTCTTCGACGGCGCGGACCAGCGCGGCCGGGTCGGCGGTATGGTATTTCTCTTTGACCAGGTGGTATGCGGGGAGTTCATCGACGATCTCCGAGAGTTTCCTGCCCTTGTGGCTCGCGAGCACCGCCACCATCATGGCGGCGGTCATGCCCCCGTCCCGGCAGAACTGGTGGTCGGGGTATATCAGCCCGCCGTTTCCTTCGCCCCCGAACGAGACCTTCTTGCCCTCGCCGATCAGCTCGATCATCCTCCTCGCGACGTAGATGCTCCCGACGGGGGTGTAGTCGACGGTGCAACCGTGTTTCTCTGCGATATCTCGTATCAGCCGGGAGGTGGCGACCGGGGTGACGACGAGTCCGCCGCCGTTTCTACCGCAGACATAGTCCTCGACCAGGCCGAACTCGTAGTTCTCTTCTATATAGCGTCCTTTGGTGTCGACGAAGACTGCCCGGTCGGCGTCGCCGTCGTGCGCCACCCCGAAGTCGGCGCCCGTGGCGAGCACCATCTCCGAGAGGGGCTGTAATCCTTCGGGTGTCGGTTCGGGCATCCGCCCAGGGAAGGTGCCGTCGAGCCTGCCGTTGATGGTATGGACCCGGCACCCCATCCTGGAGAGGATGATCGGGGTCGTGAGCGCCGCGGGCCCGGAACCGGGGTCGACGACGACGGTCATCCCTTTGCCGATGCCCTCCGGGAAGTACTTCACCACGGCCTCGATGTAATCCTCGAACCGGTCGGGTGCGGCGCTCTCGCTGCCGACGCCGTCCCAGTCGACCACATCGAACTCCTCTGCAAAGAACCGGCCTTCGAGCCGGATGATCTCCTCGTCGGACATCTCGGTGCCGTCGGCCTCGATGATCTTCACGCCGTTGTACTCGGGCGGGTTGTGGGATGCGGTGATCATCGCGCCGCCGGCAAACCGGTTGGTCTTGATGATATACTGCAGGGCCGGGGTGGGGAGGACGCCCATGTCCACCACGTCGCACCCGGTCATCAGGAGCCCGGCCTTGAGGGCATGGGTCAGGGCTTCGCCGGACGTCCGCGTGTCTCTGCCGACCGCGATGGTGCCTCTCCTCATCGATCCGAGCGCGGCGCCGATCTTGAGGACGAGGGCCGGCGTCATCGTCTCGCCGATCACGCCCCGCACGCCGTTCGTTCCAAACATCTGTTTTCCGTTTCGCATCCCATCACTTCTCCACGTCGTGTAATTCCCGTTTCAGCCTGTCGATTGCGTTGGCAGCGGCGGCGAACGCCTCCTGCCGGTGTTCTGCAAGTATAGCAAGATATGTTATATCCTCTCCGGCATAGAGCCGCCCTTTCCGGTGGTAAAACCGTGCACCGATGATTCCCGGGACGGTTTCCATCTCTTTCTGGATGCTCTCCGCCACGGCATCGACGGTCTCATCAAAGTCCATGTATTCGGTCCGGTCGTCCCCCGACCATTCCCTGACGATCCCGTTGAACGTGAGGATGGCCCCGGCATGCGAGATGTCGCACTCGCGCTTCAGTTCCCTGACCAGCCCCTCGACGGTATAGTAGTCCTCGAACCGGTCGAGTGCGGTGATCGTCTCCTCGATCGAGGGGTTGCGGAGCACGACGTTCTCGCTATCGAGATCGCCGATCACTATCCGCGGAAACGATCTCGACTTGAACCCCTCGAGTATGGCATACTCAATCCCGGCGTTGCAGAGGACTTCGAGCGTGGAGTTAAGATCGTTCTCCCGCCTGACGATGACGGACTTCTCTTCGTCGACCCCGCCGGATATAGCAGCATACGATTCATAATACAGGGTAGTGTCCTTTCCGGGCTCGAGCGAAAAGCCGTGGTGCCCCAGGTGTTTGACTGCTCCGACGGTTCCATGCGCGGAAAGCGCCCCGATCAGGCTCTTTATGAACGTAGTCTTCCCGGTGTTCGAGCGGCCGACGATCTGTATGATCTTCATACCGGTTCCTCTCCTTCTTCTCGATCTGGTAATGCCGGTTCTTCTTCTGGCTCCTGCATTCCCTGGTCCCCGTCTTCCTGCCCGGGTCGGGTCTTCAGGATGACCGAAGCCGCCTCGGCCACGCCCCGCATCACCTCGGTGATCCGGTCCTCGACATCGATCTCATCGTCGAGATTCAGGCTCGTCCCTTCCACCTCCAGCAGGAACCGGGCGACTTCGCTCGCCTCAAAGAGGATCTCGTCGAGTTCCTCTGCGGTGAAAAAGCCGCACATCGCCCCATAAAAGAATGTGGCTCCGGCTTTCTTCACCTTCTTCTTGAACGAACTCCTGGCCTGGTTGACTGCCTGCGGGGAGTAGGAGTCGACCATGAACGGGCAGAGTTCGGGGAGGTTCTCGCCGATAAACGTCATCTCCGAGCCGCTGGTGGTCTTGAAGTCTGCGCAGAGGCGGGCTATCGCCCACTCGCGGGCGGTGATGTGGGTGTGTTTGCGCAGGAACTGGTTGACCCGCTGGTAGGTGGCGCCATCCACCTTCTTGAATTTCTGGTACTTGTTCGGGTCTTTGATGCTGTCAGGATCTTCCATTTTACCTACCTCTTGTTGGTTTTGCTATTTCAATAAGGCTGGTTGAACGGCGGTGGTTCAAAAGAAACCGGTACGCCCCCGGGATCGGTCTGTCGTGCGGGTGCTGCCGGTGTCATGATCGCCCTGTTCATCATATAGCATCATAGGGTTTATGTCTGCCTCTTTGCTCCCGGGTTCAGGGCGGTGATCCGGTCATCCGGGTGGGGTGTAACCCTATTTGGGGCGCAATAGTCACCTCGAAGGATCGGCAACAGTTGGCAGTTGAGATCCTGTTGGGCTTCGAAGAGGGTCTCGATCGTCGGGGCAGTTTTTCTTCGGGAACGATCTTCGGGCACCTGGTTGAAGCGAGACGGGGCTTCAAGGCATCTTTGAATCGTTGATTGCAACCCGAAATCCATGGTTCTCTCATGTGTATCTCTTATCGGGACGTCACAACATGCCGGTGTGCGTAGCGCTCGGGGCCTCGGGGGCGTGATCTCGGGGGGTAGATGCTCTGGTTGTCCGGGCCTTCGCCGAAGGCGGTTCCGTCCCGTTCGTTCTCCCGGAGCACGCCGTTGCCCGGCATTCCGGGGTGACTCGCAGGATCCGGCGTCCTCGTATCGCGATTTTGAGCCGGGATCGTGCTCGTGCCCATGCGTGAGGTTGCCGGGCGGGACGATCGGGCGCCTGTGCTCGTCTATGGGGGTCATTTATATGTGGGTGGGGTGCGTGGGTCGCGTGGCGCCTGTGTTGCTCCCGGACTGTTCACTTTCTCCCCGCGCGGTATGGGGTTCATATACCTGAAGGAGGACGTATTCAGTAGGGTTTGCTTCCCCGCCCCCACCTGGGGTGCAGCCCCGCATACCTCCTAACTCCGAAACAATCTGCATCACCCTATATCTTTTTTAAGAATCCTCACTCATCCGGCTTTTCTGCAGGTTTCGAAAACGTTTCGGGCTTTTCAGAGCATTCGCCGGGATACGTGGGTTGTTTTCCCGGCGATGTGGTGCTGGGGGGCTGTTTCCCCCTGGTTCCCGGCTCTCTGTTCGCCTGCCGTATCTCTGGGGTTCGACGGGTTCGTACGGCCGGAGCACGTCCTCGGAACGGCTCCGTGCAGTGCGGGTGTGCGTGGCTCGCCGGTGACTCCCTTCGAGTCGACCCGGGTTCTCCGGCGAGAGAATGTGTTGCGGGGAATAGGCATTTACCGCAATCTTGATATGCTCCGTTATTTAATTTATTGTACAATGGAAAACGTCTGTTTCTCGGAATGGCTGGATCGCTTCAGCAGTTACCTCCGGATGCGGAATTATTCGCCCCGGACAATCGAAAAATACCTGCAGACCATCCGGCGTTTCGCTCGATACGCCTGGCTCCGGCAGAACTCGGACGGGGTCGTGTTCGACGAGGCTGCGTTCGAGGGTGCTCCGCTGGATGCCGATGTCAACGTCTCTGCGGCTCTCGTTACCGATTTCTTCTCCTGTCTTGCGGAAAAACAGGAATATAAGCCCAAGACCCTCCACCGGATGATCTCGACGCTCTCCTCGTTTTACAAGTATCTCTACGTGCAGGGTGCTGTTGTCGCCGACCCGATGCTCGGGGTGGAGCGGCCCCGGATCAAGAATCAGGAACTGAAATATCTCAAACACAGTCAGGTTCTCCGCCTGATCAACATCATCGAGAGCGAGCGCGACCGGTTGATTGTCCGCCTGATCTACGCCACCGGCGTCCGTGTTTCGGAGCTCTGTGCGATATGCGTCGAGGACATCGATTTCGAGGAGCAGACGATACGGGTGAAGGGTAAAGGCGACAAGATACGGACGGTTTTCATCGATGAAGAGACGCTTGAAGAGATTAACCGGTTTATCGGCAACAAGATCGAGGGGCCGCTCTTTTTAGGCCAGCAGGGCAACCACCTCTCCCCGCGAACCGTCCAGCATCTCTTCAAGCAATACGCTCCTTCCGGGATTACACCTCATAAAATCCGCCATTCCTATGCGAGCGAACTCTATCGCCGCTCAAAGAACCTCCGTGTCGTGCAGGAGAACCTGGGGCACTCTTCCATCAAGACGACCGAGATCTACCTGCATACCGATATCGACGAGCGTAAACGCGTCTATCAGCAGTATTTCCCGCTCTCGAACGGGAAAAAAGAGGAGTGATCGGGCCTGCGGGGCGACCTGGATAAACCTCATGATGCTATATGTGTGCCGGCCGACGCGGCACTCCATGGCGCCAGGCGTGCCGGGTGGGGTTCCCGGCACCTGCACGGGTTTATTTGCCCCGTTTCCGCGTCGAGGGCCGGGAAATTTATTGATCCGCGTCCTCATCTTCGCGGAAGAACCCGTCTCGTCCCCTCCCCCCGGGAAGCATTCCCGTGCCTTTGCCCTTTTCTCTCTCCCGGCAACGCTCAAATCACTGGAGCGCCTATCAATCCATATGCGGTACATCGTCACGGGCGGGGCAGGGTTCATCGGGTCCAACCTCGCAGAGCGGCTGGCACGCGACGGCCACGAAGTCGTGATCGTCGACGACCTCTCCGCCGGGCGGCAGGAGAACATCGTTCATATCCTGTCTCATCCCCGGGTGACGTTCGTCGAGGGGAGCGTCACCGATCTCGTCCTGCTCGTCGACGCCTGCGCCGGGGCGGACGGCATCTTCCACCAGGCGGCCGTCGCTTCGGTTCCCCGATCCGTGGCAAACCCCCTGGAGACGAACGCGGTGAACGTGACCGGGACCCTGAACGTTCTCTGGGCCGCAAAGGAGTGCGGCGTCCCGGCGGTCGTGGCGGCTTCAACCTCGGCGATCTACGGCGACGATCCGGTCTTCCCGAAATGCGAGATGATGGCGCCGACCCCGCTCTCCCCCTATGCGGTCTCGAAACTTGCGGGCGAACACTACGGGAAAGTGTTTGCCGACCTCTACGGCATCCGGACGGTATTCCTGCGGTACTTCAATGTCTTCGGGCCGCGGCAGGATCCAAACTCCGAGTACGCGGCGGTGATCCCGAAGTTCATCACCCGCCTGCTCGGGGATAAGCCGCCGATCATCTACGGCGACGGCGAGCAGACCCGGGACTTCATCTTCGTCGCCGACGTGGTGCGGGCGAACATCCAGGCGATGGAAAGCGGTGCTTCCGGCGTCTTCAACATCGCCGGAGGCAGCAGGATCAGTTTGAACCACCTTTCATCCATTCTCGCGGAGACTACCGGCATACACCACCGGCCGGTATACGAACCGCCGCGGCCGGGCGACGTGCGTGACTCCCTTGCCGAGATCACCCGGGCGGGGGAGGCCTTCGGGTTTTCGCCACGGTATACGCTTGAAGCGGGGCTCCGCGAGACGGTGGCGTGGTTCCGCGACGGCGGCCGGTAACGGTTCCGGGCACCCGGTTGCCCGATTGGGGTTCGCAACGCTCCCGGGCACGGCAGGTGCAGGAACCTATATATTGTTACTCCACAGTAAAGGGGGGGCGAGGTGCAGACGTATGCCCCAATTGGTTACACCGGAGATGCCCCGCAAGGGTAATGACAGAGATACGTCACGGGCGTACAGCGACGTCGCCACGGAGGGCCTATACGACCCGGCTGCCCTGAACAACAGGGGTGTGGCGCTTGAACGGGAGGGGCGCTACGAGGAAGCGCTCGCTGCATTCAGTGCAGCAATACTCTGCGACAACGATGATGTCTATGCATGGAACAACCGGGCGGTGATCCTCACCCGGCTTGACCGCCACCAGGAAGCGGCGCTTGCGTGCAGGCAGGCGCTCGCGCTCGACCGGTCATGCATCTTTGCTCTGGTGACGTACGGCATGGTGCTCGGCAGGCTCGGGAACTATCATGAGGCCGAGAATGTTCTTGCGGTGGCCGAAGACCTCGACCCGCAGGCCCGGGCGCTCTACCCGGGGAACTCGACGATGACCCGGGCTTGATCGATCGGACTCACTCATTTTTCCGGGGTGCTCGGGGCCGATACACTGTCGGGTGCGATACGGTTTGCCGTATGGTGCAACCCCATGCACCCCCGCCCGACTCCCGGTCGGCATCACGAGATCGCCGGGTTCGTCCGAACTCCCGGAGAACCTTACGTTTTTATTCTCCCTGCCGCATAGAGTATACAATCGAGTGCCCTCCGGCACGGAGTCGATCCCATGAAGACGCTCATACTTGCAGGCGGGAGCGGCACCCGCCTCTTCCCTCTCTCAAGGGAACAGTATCCGAAACAGTTCATCCCGCTCGTCGACGACGAGTCTCTCTTCCAGAAGACCGTGAAGAGGGCGCTCCTCTTCTCCTCGCCGCAGGAGATCGCCATCGTCACGAACAGCGATCACCGGTTCCTGGTCAGGGACCAACTTGCCGCCATCAGGTGCGACTGCCGCGTCCTCGTGGAGCCGGTGGGCAAGAACACCCTGCCGGCGATCTACTACGGCGCCCGCGAGATCACCCGGGACGGGCCGGACACGGTCGCGGTTCTCCCTTCCGATCACCTGATCACCGCGCCCGGTCCGTTCCAGGATGCATTCCGCCGGGCGGAGCGGCTTAGCAAGGACTATCTGGTTGTCTTCGGGGTGCGGCCGACCTCGCCGCACACCGGATACGGCTATATCCGGCCCGGCGAGCCTCTCGGCGACGGCTCGCTCGTGGACGCCTTCGTCGAGAAGCCCGATATCGAGACCGCCGGGCGGTACGTCGCCGACGGCTACCTCTGGAACTCCGGCATGTTCTGTTTCAATGCCGCCCTCTTCCTTGCCGAGTGCGAGACGTGCGCACCGGAGGTGGCCCGGGCGTTCGAGCAGCCCCTCGATGAGGCGTACGGTGCAGTCCCCGCCCTCTCCATCGACTACGGGATCATGGAGAAGACCCGGAAGGCGGCGGTCGTGCCGCTTGAATGCGACTGGAGCGACGTGGGGAACTTCGACGCACTTTACACCGCCCTTAAAAAGAACGGGAGCGGTAACGCCGTCAGGGGCGAGCATATCGGGATCGACTCCTCCGAGAACCTGATCATCGCCGACCGGTTGATTGCCACCGTCGGGGTTCACAACCTTGCCATCGTCGAGACGAAGGATGCGATCCTGGTCGCCGCCCGTGACGAGGCCCAGCGGGTGGGCGAGATCGCAAAAGCCCTCCGCGAGAAGGGGGATTCGCGTGCCCTCTTCCACACGCAGGTCCACCGGCCCTGGGGCTCCTACACGAACCTCGAGGAGGGGCAGTCCTATAAGATCAAGCGGGTCACCGTCCCTCCGAATCGCCGCCTCTCCCTCCAGATGCATCATCACCGCTCCGAGCACTGGGTGGTCGTCACCGGGTGCGCCGAGGTGACGATCGGGGGCGAGACCTCCCTCCTCCGAAACGGCGAGTCGACATTCGTCCCTGCGGGAACGGTTCACCGGCTTGCGAACCCCGGCCTCCTGCCGCTCGAACTGATCGAGGTTCAGATCGGGGAGTACACCGGCGAGGACGACATCATCCGGTTCGAGGACGACTTCGATCGGACGTGAGCGGCAACGGGTTGGCCGCCCCCCCCTTCCCGGCCATCCCGTCCGCCCGCGACCAAACCGATATAATCCCGGGGTACATAAAATATAAGAGCTGATACCTGCGGTATCGGCGGTTCGAGTTCGTTTCTCTCGCACCCCCGTAGTGTAGTGGTCAATCATGCAGGACTTTGGATCCGGCGACGGCGGTTCGAATCCGCCCGGGGGTATTACGTTCGTCCGGCCCTCCTTTTGCGTCTCTTACTTCCATGCGAGTATTTCGGAGTCACCCTCATCCCACCGGCGGTGCGATCGGAAGGGATTTCCCGGCGTACGGTGAGCATACGAAAATGACCCATCTCTCTCCTCTCCTGATCGCCCCCTGCGGTATAGACTGCGGGCTCTGCATCGGCTACCTGCGGGAGAAGAACAGATGCCCGGGCTGCCGGACGGAGGATGCCGGCAGCCTGAACGCGTATTGCGCCCGGTGCAAACTCCGGCAGTGCGAAGACCGTACGGGTGAGTACTGCTACGAATGCGCTGGATATCCCTGTACGCGGCTGAAACGCCTGGACAAGCGCTACATGAAATACCGGACGAGCGTGCTCGACAACCTGCGCGAGATACGGGAGCGGGGAGTCGTGGAGTTCGTCGAACGGGAGAAGATCCGCTGGACATGCCCGGAGTGCGGACATGTCCTCAGCATGCACAGGGATCGCTGCCTGCACTGTGGTCGGCCGTGGTGAGAGGAGAGCATCACCCGCACCGCTGCCGGTCCCTTTTGTGTCGCACCAGAACTTCGCATACCTGCCCTGTGCCTCGATCTTCTCCGACGACGAACGAGAACGGCCAATCGGGTTCATCGCAAACGGCAACGCGATGTCGGCCCATGCTGCCGCCACCGCCCGGACGAGCCCGGTGCCGTCGATACCTTTTTTGCGCTCGATACCCTCCCGCCCCCCGGTGCCATCGAGTATGACCGATACGAGGATACGATCAATCCATGCCCGCGAGATACTGGACTCGCGGGGGAACCCGACCGTCGAAGCGGATGTCACACTCGCCGGCGGGGCGTCCGGGCGTGCCGCGACCCCGTCCGGCGCATCGACCGGCAAGCACGAAGCCGTCGAGATCCGGGACGGCGTAAAAGACCGTTACGGCGGTAAAGGGGTGCAGAGACCCGTCGCCCGGGTCAACGGCGAGATCGCCACTACCCTGCAGGGCATGGACGCCCGTGAGCAGGCGGCGGTGGACGAGACCCTCTCCAATCTCGACGGAACGCCGAACAAGCGGAACCTGGGTGCCAACGCCACGCTTGCGGTCTCCATGGCCGTCGCCCGGGCTGCCGCCGCCGCAGAGGATCTCTGGCTCTGGGAGTACCTGGGAGACCCGTTTAAACCGCTCCTTCCCGTCCCCATGATGAACATCCTCAACGGAGGGGTTCATGCCAACTGGCAGGGCCCGGACTTCCAGGAGTACATGATCGCTCCCTACGGCGCTCCAGGCGTCGCGGAAGCGGTCCGGTGGGGGAGCGAGACCTACCATGCGCTCAAAGATATCCTCAAGGCGCGGGGCTACACGACCGGCGTCGGCGACGAAGGCGGGTTTGCCCCTGCAGTCTCCACGAACACCGAGCCGCTCGATCTGATCGTGGAGGCAATCGAACGTGCCGGGTATGCGCCCGGCGAGGAGATCGGGATCGCCCTCGATCCGGCGTCGAGTGCGTTCTACAACGACGACGTCTATATGCTCAGGACAGAAGGGCTGACCCTGACCGCTGCCGAGATGGTGGACCGATACCGCGACCTTGTGGCGGCATACCCGATCATCGTCATCGAGGACGGCCTTGCCGAGGACGACTGGGACGGCTGGAGGCTGCTGACCAGAACGATCGGCGATCGGGTGGAACTCGTCGGCGACGACCTCTTCGTCACGAACGTCGATCGGATCGATATGGGTATCCGGAAGGGGGCTGCCAACGCCGTCCTGATCAAGCCCAACCAGATCGGGACGGTGACCGAGACGATCGCCGCGGTGCATCTCGCGCAGCAGCAGCACTGGGGCGCGATGGTCTCCCACCGGAGCGGCGAGACCGCCGATACGTTCATCGCCGACTTCACCGTCGCCATGCAGACAGGCCACCTCAAGACCGGTGCACCCGCACGGGGCGAGCGGGTGGAGAAGTACAACCAGCTCATCCGGATCGAAGAGGCGGCCGGGGATACGGCCCGGTATGCCGGGAGGAGCGGGTTCGTCCGGTAGTGGGGGGGGTCTCTGAGACCCGTATCGGCAGTGGAATCTCCGGCGCGGCGGAGAAGCCGTCCCGGATCGCCCTGCAACTCACCGGTGTTCCACGTACTTCTTAAGGGCTCCCTCCCAGATCATGGGTGACCATGGAAAGCGCTGCCCTAGCAATTGAGATCCAGATGAGCCTCCTCCTCTTCCTCGCGCTCGCCGGCTACCTCGTGGCATCCCGTATCAACCAGTCGGCGACGATCGGGGCGATTCTTGTGGGGGTTCTGGTCGGACCGAGCGTGCTCGGCCTGATCACCTACACGGACTTCGTCGCGACCCTGGCGCATCTCGGAGCAATCATCCTCCTCTTCGTCATAGGCTTCGAATTTAACATCAGGGATATCCTCGATCCGCGCTACGGCGTCATCGGCCTTGTCGGCGTGGTCGTCCCGTGGATAGGCGGTTACGCCACTGCCGTCTTCTTCGGGTTCGACTTCGCGAGCGCGGTCTTCATCGGCACGGCGCTGACAGCGACGAGTATCGCCATAACCGCAAACGTTCTCAAGGAGATCGGCGTGCTCCAGACCCCGGCAGCGAAGGCAATCATCGGTGCCGCGGTCATCGACGACGTCCTCTCCCTCCTGGTGCTTGCCGTCTCCACCGATCTGGTGGTGAGCGGGGATATCTCGGCGGTATCGGTCGGCGTGATGCTCGGCAAGGCCGTTGGATTCATCGTCGTCGCCGGCGCCGTCGGGTACTTCGGCATCCGAAAGGTCATCGAGCGAATGGACGCAACTCCTCTGGCGCGGAAATATCCGGAATTCGTCTTCATCTTCGCCATGATGGTGGCGTTCCTGTATGCGATGCTCGCCGACCTGGTGGGCTTATCGGGCATCATCGGTGCGTTCCTTGCCGGGGTTGCCTTTGCCGGCGTCGAGCTCCGGCAGAGTAAGGGCGTCCACGAGGGCGCCGAATACTTCCAGATCGTCTTCGCCTCGATCTTCTTCGTATCGCTCGGAATCCTCGCGGACATCCGTGCGCTCACATCCGACATGGTCCTCTTCCTCCTGGTGCTGACCCTGATCGCCATCGTCACCAAGGTCCTCGGGTGTGCTCTCCCTGCCCGGGCGATGGGGATGTGCCGTGAGGACTCCCTTATCATCGGGTTCGGGATGGCCCCGCGGGGCGAGGTGGCGATGATCGTCGCGCTGATCGGGCTCGAGTCGGGGCTGATCGGCCAGAGCGTCTTCGTGGTGGTTGTCTTGATGAGCCTGCTGACCACGCTCATCACCCCGATCGTCTACCGGAACTGGTTCTACAAAGGCGCATACTGCCCTGTCGACTGATGCAGGGGAAGAGCCTGAACCCTTTTTTTCATCAATCTCTCCCCTCATCGTGCGATAAAAAAAGTGGCGGAGCCGCGAAACCCCACCTTACCAGGCTTCCGGAAACGCCATGTTGGTGTAGATGTCCTCGAGGCGCGCCTTGTGGCCCCGCTCCATTGAGGCGAGGCTCTCGAAGAGTTCGATCTGATCCGGGTCAACGCTGAGGCCCGCGAGCTGGGTGTACATCTGCATTGCGTCGAGTTCTTTTCTGATTGCGATGACGAGGCCGTCGAGCGGCTTTAAGTCGGCCGAGAGCGGTGGCGTCTCCAGGGCATCGGCAACTTTGTAGTCCCGCTTTGTGTTGAACGCGAGTTTCCCCGGTTCCTTCGTGAGAAGGGCTTCGAGGGTCTTTCGGTGTTTGCTCTCCTCCCCGGCGAGCTCGTTGAAGAGGTTTTTCAGGTTCTCGTCCGTGACCTTCTCCTTGACTGTGCGGTAGAAGGTGTATGCCTCGATCTCGCGGTCGATGGCATTCGATATGATGGAACGGTATTCTTCGGTGTCCATGACTTTATGCACCGGTGGGACAGTAGTATTTGAGGCTTTTAAACCTTGTCAGGGGCGGGGTTTGGTAGGGTGGTGGCAAGGCGTGGTGGGGGATGGTTTGGGGATGGGAGGATGAGTGGTCAAACTGACGATGTCAAACATTGGGTTCCCGCCCTACTGTTGTCAGAAATGTCACAAACCGTAAACGGCTTTCCACCGGCTTCGCACCTTCGGTGCTCTAGCTCCGGTTCTCCGAACCATCGCCTATCGCCATGGACTGCCCCCGCCCCCTGGGGCGGGGTGCGACGGGCCATGGGGCCGGAGCATGAGCACCGCAGGTGCGGAGGAGGAGGCCGGAGACCGGGCGGGGTGTGACGGACGGGACGTCCGGAGCTTGAGAAGACCGAAGGTCTTCGAGTGGGGGTTACAGGAATTCCCTCGTATGTGGAGACAGGGGAGGGGGGATGCTCCCCCCTCCCCGTCAGCCCCACCCCCGATGGCGATATGCGACTGGCCGAAGGTGCGACATTCCTCTGGAACGGAGTTCGAGCACCGGAGGTGCGGGGGCAGGAGCACGAGCACCGAAGGTGCGTAGTCCCCACGGTCCACTGCAATGAACCCCTCCTTATACCGTTGCATTAGCAATCACAGCCACCTGCCTCCTGACCTTGCTCCACTGAACCAAACCACGATCAGTGGAGGTTTGAGCAGCCTCTGCCTGGTTAACCCTCATTGAAAAAGCATGCAGTTGGAAAGAATCCTGAACTGCAGGACACTGTGCAGAAGAAAATCTAAAAAAAGAGATTAAATAAACCGGGGCTTCCGCGAGAGAAGCTTCGGCGTGTAGAGCGGCCGGAAGGGCTTTCCGGCGGTTTCGAGTTTGACCGCCTGGACGAGTTCGCTCTCGGTCATCGTCTCCTTGTAGGGCTTCTTCTTCTCCGAGAGTTTCCGGATGGTGATCATGAGCCGGCCGGTCTCGGCTTCCTGGTCGCCGATCACTGCGACGTAGGGCACCCAGTCCATCCCGGCCTCGCGGATCTTCTTGTTCACGCTCTCGTCCCGGTCGTCGACATCCGCCCGGATACCGGCCGCGTTCAGCCGGGTGCCGATCTCTTCCGCGAAACAGACATGCCGCTCCGCCACCGGCACCAGCCTGACCTGGGTCGGGGCGAGCCAGGTTGGGAACGAGGGAACCTCCTGTGCCGCGGTGCCCTCGAGCATCGCGCAGATCACCCGCTCGATCGAGCCCGTCGGCGAGCAGTGGAGGATCGGGGGATGAACCTCCGTTCCGTCCGGTGCGTAGTACTTGATATCGAACCGGTCGGCGCTCTCCACGTCGATCTGGACGGTCGGGTTCTCGATGGGTCTCCCCTGTGCATCGATCGCCGCGAGGTCGACCTTTGCTATCCAGTAGTGAGTCCGCTCCGAGAGAACCTCAATCAGCATCGGCACGCCAGACTTCGCGACGATCCCCTTCACCCAGAGTTCATACTGGTCGAAGAAGTCGCGGGTGCACCGGAAGACCCCGACGAGCGGGGTCTCGAGATCCTCGCCGGTCTTCCAGCCTATCGCGAGCTGCTCCTCGAACGCCGTGAGCGCGCCGTCTGCGTCGCGGCAGAGGGTGTGCATGTCGGGCATCGTGAATGCGCGCAGACGCTTCAGGCCGATAACCTCGCCCTTCTGCTCGTGGCGGAACGAGTAGGTCGAGAGTTCGTAGAGTTTCAGCGGGAGGGTGTTCGGCGAGATATGCATGTCGTGCATGATCGAGAACATCCCGAAACACGCCGCGAACCGGAGCATCATGTCGCGGTTGCCGCTCTTGAACCGGTACTGCCGCTCCCCGAACTTGGCCGCGTGCTCCGCGATCGCCTTATCGCCGAGGTCGTACATCACCGGGGTCTCGACCGGCATCCCGCCGTAGTCGAGCACCTGTGTGAGGACGTAGTCGGAGAGAAGGTCGCGGATCAGCTTGCCCCGGGGCATCCAGCGGTGGTTTCCAACATCCGCGCGTGGTTCGTACTCCACGAGCTCCTTCGCACGCATCAGGTCGACGTGAACCGGCTCGGCCCCTTCCGGCCCCGGGTACCCTAGTTCCTTCCGGATCAGGGCGGCGAAGGGCGTCTCCTCCTTCGCGTAGTCGGCTGCGTCTTTGCGGTCACCTTCAGGGGTGATGACGAAGAACTCGTGCTCGATCTCCTTCTTCGGCGCGGCCGCCCCTTCTCCCGGGACGATCGTCCGCGAGAGTTCGGAGAGCGGGTGGCCCTTGCAGGAGAGCGAGAATGCCTTATACCAGCCGAACGGCGCACGTTTCACGACGAAACCGTCCGTACCGTTGAGAATATCCTGGATACCCTTAAGAGCGCTCACCGCTGCATCCGGCGATGCAAGGTCGGAGGAGAGGTGGGCATAGGGGTAGATCATGATATTGGTGGTGCCGAGCTGCCGGGCAGTGGTAACGATCTCGTCGGCCGCCTGCCTGACGGCATCCTCGATGTTCTCCTCGTCGACAGACTCAACCGCGCAGAAGACGGCAAGCGCCTCATCAAGGGCGTCCTTTGGGACGGCATCCTCTTCGGCGACCTTCGTCTTCTTCCGGGCCTCGTATTCGATATGATCAGAGTGGATCAGAAGAAGTCGCATTGGTATCCCCAGTTGAATCGTTCAATATCTGTTTTCCTGCTATATAGTGCATGACGCTCGGCGGGCGGGGGGCACGTGCCCCGGGTCGCCGCTCCTGCCGCGGTATGGGCGGAGGCGTCGAGTTTCACCGGATTCCCGGCATCACTCCTCTGCGCGGCGCGCGTTCTCGTGGTAGCGGGAGAGGGTCGCCTGCCGCTGATCCATGTACTTCGCGTCCTGCTTCATGTTGTAGGGGCGCGCGGCGCGATCTGTTCTGTAGAAGACCAGTTGCCCGATCGGCATCCCCGCGTAGACCTTGACCGGCCGGGAGTTCACGTTGCACATCTCGAGCGTGATCGTCCCCCGAAAGCCTGCGTCGATCCAGCCTCCCGTCTGGTGGAGTTCGACCCCGAGACGCGCGATGCTGCTCTTCCCCTCGATGCTCGCAACGATGTCGTCGGGGAGTTCGATCGCCTCGAGCGTCTCGGCGAGGAGGAACCGACCCGGTGCGAGGACGATCGAGTCGGCCACCATCTCTTCGGTCTCGGCGCAGACGGTCTCGCTGTCGTAGGGGTCGATCACGCTCTCTCCCGGAACGTACCAGACAAAGTGCGAACCGAGCCTGATATCCAGGGAATTTGGCTGGATCAGGGAGGGTTCGAAGGGATCAACCCCGATGTGCCCGCGCCTGATGCGGTCTTCTATCTGCCAGTCGACAAGAATCATTCCAATATATCTCTCCCGCAAACTATTCTTTGTTTTCGAGATGCCACTCCGTCCGGCGCATCAGCCCGTGAAGCGTGCTCGCCTCGCGGATGGTCAGTTTCGTCCGGCCGAGCACTCGACGGATCAGGGTCATCGTGTTCTCCCGCTTGAAGTCCGGGTGGTCGATACGGTTCAGGAACGCGTCGATGTGCCGGTAGAGCGAATCCATCTCGACGGGGCTTGCGAGCGGGTAGGTCCCGCGCGGCAGGTTCGCAAGCTCGTAGCAGAGGATGCCGACCGCGTGAGAGAGGTTGAGGATAGGATAGATCTCCGAGGTCGGGATGGTGCAGATGAGGTTTGCGCGCTTAAGTTCTGTGTTCGCGAGCCCCCAGTTCTCCCGGCCGAAGAGGATCGCGACCGTGCCGTCGATATCGCCGACGATCTCCCTGACCTCCGCCGGCGCGTAGTAGGGCATCCGCATCGGGGTGCAGACCGACTTGCTCACCTCGCCGGTCGTCGCGACGACAAAGTCGAACTCGTTATAGACCTCCTCGACCGTCATCCGCTGGGCGCCCTCGAGGACGTCGCGGGCGTGGGAGGCGCGCATGATCGCGTCGTCGCCGAGCGCACAGGGGTTGACGAGAACCAGCCGGGTGAACCCGAAGTTCTTCATCACCCGGGCGGTAAACCCGACGTTTCCCTCATAGAGGGGTTCGATCAGGACGATTGAGATCTCGGGCATGCCTCACTGTACCGCCCGGACCGTCGCCCGGAGCACGTCGATCCCTTCCTCGTAGACCGCGTTCCCCACGACGATCGTGTCGGCATAACGGCCCATCTCCGCCGCCTGCTCGGCCGAACGGATCCCGCCGCCGTAGTAGAGGGTGGCGTGCTCGACAGCCTCGGATGCCGCCTGCACGATTGCAGGATCCCCATAGGTTCCGCTGTACTCGATGTAGACGATCGGGAACCGGAAATAGCGGTCCGCGACCTCTGCGAACGCGGCCACGTCCCCGGCCGAGAGGCTGCAGTCTGCCCCCGTCACCCGGCCGACGGCCGAGTTCGGGTTGAGGACGATGTAGGCCTCGGGCACCACCATATCCCAGTCGATGCTGCTCGTGTGGCGCAGCCAGGCGTAGTGCTTCCCGACGACCCAGCGGACGTCGTTCGTGTTCAATACGCTCGGCACGAAGAGGTGGTCGATCCCCCTATCAAAGATGGCGCAGTCGGGGCTCGCTGGTTCCACCACCAGCGGCACCCCATAGGAGGAGACCAGATCCAGGAGTTCGTGGAGGTTCTCCCGCGTCACGTTCAGCGTGCCCGAGAGCATCAGGGCGTCGGTTCCGCTCGTCGCGATCTCCTCGACGACTCCTTTCGGGAGGCGTTTATCGGGGTCAAGTTTCGTTACGTGTGCCCAGGTCTTCCAGTTCGCGTGCATGGTGTCACTTCAGGTGGCCGATGTAGTCGCGGAGTCTGGCCTTCGGGATGCCGGTGATAGAGGAGACCTTCTCCGGGTCGGCAACACGGAGCGTTGCGGCGTCATAGATGCCTGCAAGGTAGAGCCTGTCCACGGTCGCCTCACCGAGCCCGGGGACCTCCAGGAGTTCTTTGCGCCCGCGCTCAAAGACCGTCCTGGAGATCTTCTGGGGGGCAGGGCGCCCGAGGTGCCTGCAGACCAGATCCACATGTTTATGTACGGTTTCCGGGTTAATGCCGGTTTTGCTTGCAAGGTAGGGGATGGGGAGGTAACAGAAGTCGTCGGGAGTCGCGACGCCGCCTGCCTGGTACTTCTTCAGGCTGACCGCGGGAACTCCGGCCTCCCGGAGGGCGCGCTCGTTGCAGAGGCCGCGGGCCGCGTCCAGGAGTTCGGTTCCGGTAGCCTCCGGGATCCCGGCCTTCTTGATCGCCGCAACGTCGGCCAGCGAGAGCGCGTGGATATCGCCGATCCCCTGTTCGAGAAGGTTTCGGATGATCTTCGCGTGGCTCCGGCCCTTCCTCGGGGGCACGATCTTCCGGACGAATTTCCTGAGTTCCGAACGGCGCCGGAGAACCTCGAGCGCATCCTCTGCCTCTCTCGCGAGCTCTGCGGCCTCTTTTGTCTCGACGTCGACGGCTTTCGCGAGGTCTTCAGGCTGCATGCCCGCGATCTCGGAGACCGTGTAGATGTGGTGCGCGTGCAGGCGCTGCATGAGGTCGTCGGTCATCGAGGGCATCATCCGGAGCGCCTCGACGTTCGAGGCGATATGGCTGCAGAGTGGACAGCCGATGTCCCATGGGCGGGCGCCTTTCCGGATCAGGCGGACGTGGGAGAGGTTGTGCTCCGGACAGGTCGCTTCGACCCGGATTGCCTTGCCCCAGGTGCTGCCGGGCAGGCTGATGTTGAACCGGCACTCGGGGTAGCCGGTGCAGCCGATGAACTGGGAGACGCCGATATGCCGGATCCGGAGATCGTGGCCGCAGGCGGGGCAGGGGCCGAGGGTATGCTCTTCTGCCGTCTGCTCCATGATCTCGGTGCCGATCTCCGACTTGTGCGCCTCGAGTTTGTCGAAGACCCGATGGAGCATCTCGCGGGACTCGGTGACGACGTCGTCGCGGGAGCGCCGGCTCTGCTTGATGAGTTGCATGTGCTCTTCGAGCGTCCGGGTCATCTCCGGCTCCGTGATCGTCTCGGCGTGGTTGTCGAGCGCGTCGATGACCGCCCGGCCAACGAGCGTCGGGCGGAGCGGGTTGCCCTCCACGTAGCGGCGGGAGACGAGTTTGCCGATCACCTCGTGCCGGGTGCTCTTCGTGCCGAGGCCGAGTTCCTCCATCACCTGGATGAGCCGGCTCTGGGAGTAGCGCGCCGGCGGCTGTGTCTCCTTCTCCTCGAGGTTCACCTTCTTGATCGGCAGCCGTTCACCCGGGGCAAGCACCGGGAGGATGTTCTCTTTCGCCTCCGAGTAGGGGTAGATCCGGCGCCACCCGGCATAGAGGAGCCTGCCGCCCGTGGCCTTGTAGGACTCGCCGGACGCGTCGAAGGTGCACCTGGTGGTCGCCCAGTTCGCGTCGGGAGAGAGGGTCGCGAGGAATCTCCGCACGACGAGCTCGTAGACCTTCCACCGGTCCTGCCCGAGAGCCTCGCGGGTCGCGGAGCCTGTCGGGTGAATCGGCGGGTGGTCGGTGCTCTCCTTCTTGCCCCGGGTCGGGACGGGCCGCCGGTTCTGCTGCACCCAGGCGACGTCCTTATCGAAGACTCCTCCTTTGAGGGTATTGAGGATCGCGTTCAGGTTCAGCGACTTCGGGTAGACCGTGTTGTCGGTTCTCGGGTAGGAGATGTACCCGTTCATGTAGAGGTCTTCGGCGATCCGCATCGCGTTCGCCGCCGAGAGCCCCAGGCGGCTCGCCGCGACGATGAAGGTCGTGGTGTCGAACGGCGTCGGCGCCCGGTCGGTCTTCTGCCCCTCTTTCACGTCCGTGACGACGAGCGGCTCCTTCGTCCCTGCCTCCGCGGCGAGGGCTGCTTCGTGGTCGGTGAATCGCCCGGCGGTATGCCGCGCCTCGATCGTTACGCCGTCCTTCTCGGTATCGAGCGAGAGCATCCAGTAGGTCTGGGGGACGAAGCTCTCGATCTCGCGCTCCCGCTCGACGATCATGGCGAGCGTCGGGCTCTGGACCCGGCCGACGGAGAGGATGTTCGTGCCGCCCCGGCGTGCCGCGAGGCTGATGAACCGGGTCAGCGCCGCCCCCCACATCAGGTCGACCGTCTGGCGGGCCTCCCCTGCGGCCGCGAGGTCGAAGTCGAGGTCGGTCAGGTTCTCAAACGCGGTGCGGATCTCCGCAGGGGTTATCGCGGAGAACCGGGCACGGTTGATCCTGACGTTGGGGTTCACCGCACGGACGAGCTCGTAGGCCTCTTTGCCGATCAGTTCTCCTTCCGTATCGTAATCGGTGGCAATGGTGACGAGATCCGCTTTCTTCGAGAGTTTCTGAATGAGGTTGACGATCTTCTTCTCGGTCGGCTTCTTGATGATGCCCGCGTCGATGAGGGTTCGCGGTGTATGGGTCTCGCTCCGCCAGTTGGTGTAGCCCGGTTCGAAGTCCACCTCCACCACGTGCCCTTTGAGGCCGACCACCGTCTTCGTGTCGAAGGAGTAGGCGGATACGCTCCCGTCCTTTGTCGCTCTCACTTTTTCGTTGCCGGCGAGGATCTGCGCGATCCGGTTTGCCGAGATGTTCTTCTCTGCGATGATTAAATGCACTGCGGATTACACCCCGCCTGTATCAATATACTCGGATACGATGCGGCCGAGTTCCCGCGGATCCGCCCGGCCGCGGGTTTCTTTCATCACCTGCCCCACGAGGAAGTTCAGGGCTCCCTTCTTGCCGGCCCGGTAGTCCTCCACGGCCCGGGGGTTCGCGGCGACCGCCTTCTCGACGACCTGTGTGAACTCGTCTCCTGTGGCCCTGGCGAGCCCTTCGCGCTCCACGATGACAGCGGGAGGCTCGCAGGGCTTGCCGGCGGCGCAGGCATCGAGCATCTCTCTGAGCACCTGGACACCGGCCTTATCGGTGATCGTCTCCGTCCGCAGAAGCGCGAGGAGTTCCGCGATGCGGTCGGCCGGGACGACGGCGATACCCATGTCGCGGTAGTTGAGTTCTCCAAGCAGTGTGTCGGCCACCCAGGTGGCAGCGAGAACCGGGTCGACGGATGCAACGCGCTCGTAGAAGTCGGCGAGTTTTGGGTCGCCGGTCAGCGTCCGGGCGTGGTTGAGCGATATGCCGTACTGCGCTACGAACCGGTTCTTCCGGGCGACGGGCAGTTCGGGGAGGTCGATCGCCGCGACCCGGTCAGCGACCCGGAGCGGTCGGAGATCGGGCTCGGGGAAGTAGCGGTAGTCGTGCTCCTCCTCCTTGCTGCGGGCGGAGGTGGTGATCCCGCGCCCTTCCATGAAGTGCCGGGTCTCTCGCGTCACCTTCTGGCCGCGCCGGAGCAGGTTCTTCTGCCGGGTCACCTCGAACGTGAGGGCCTTCTCGACGCCCTTGTAGGAGGAGATGTTCTTGACCTCGACCCGTTCGGAGCCTTCGAGGGAGATGTTTGCGTCCACACGGAGGCCGCCTTCCCGGTCGCCGTCGAAGACACCGAGATACTCGAGGATCGTCCGGAGTTTGTTGAGGAACCGGCGTGCCTCCTGCGGGGAGCGCATGTCCGGTTCGGTGACGATCTCAAGGAGCGGGATACCCGATCGGTTGTAGTCGACGAGCGAGTACTTCGAGCCGCCCGCGACGTGGACGAGCCTCCCCGGATCCTCTTCGAGGTGCACCCGGGTGATCCGGACGATCTTCTCGTGCCCCTCGTCGTCCTCGATCTCGACCGTCCCTTCGACCGCGAGCGGTTTGTCGTACTGCGTGATCTGGTAGGCTTTCGGGAGGTCGGGATAGAAATAGTTCTTCCGGGCGAACTCCGACTCTTCCAGGACTTTCATGTCGAGGGCCTTTGCAACCTTCAGGCCGTAATCGACCGCTTTTTTGTTCAGGCGCGGGAGCGCTCCGGGCAGGGCGAGACAGACCGGACAGCAGTGGGTGTTCGGCTCGTCGTCGCGGTAGTCGGTCGAGCACCCGCAGAAGAGTTTTGTCGCGGTCGAGAGCTGGACGTGGATCTCGAGCCCGACGATCGTCTTCATGCCCTCACCTCCTGCTCGTAAGCAAACGCAGCATCGACGACGCGCTCGTCCTCGAACTGCCGTCCCATCAACTGGAGCCCCACCGGGAGGCCGTCAACTCTGCCGCACGGGACGGATATCGCCGGGATGCCGGCGAGGTTCGCCGGCACCGTGAGGATGTCGGAGAGGTACATCGAGAGCGGATCGGACTTCTCGCCGAGGCGGAAGGCCGTCGTCGGCATCGTCGGGCCGGCGATGACGTCCGCTTCCCGAAGGGCCCGTTCGAAGTCCTCTCTGATATTGCGGCGGGCTACCTGCGCTTTCGCGTAGTACCGGCCGGCGTAGCCTGCCGAGAGGGCGAAGGTTCCTAGCATGATCCGGCGCCGAACCTCGGTGCCGAACATCTCCTGCCGCAGGTCCTGATAGGCCTCGTGCCAGGACTTCCTGGTATCGACCGCCGGGCCGTAGCGGACGCCGTCGAACCGGGCGAGGTTCGAGGAGGCTTCGCTCGTGCAGATGACGTAGTAGGCCGCGAGCGCGTGCTGCATCCCGGGGATGCTCACCGGGACGGTCTCTGCCCCGAGCCCTTCGAGAACCCCGATGGCGTCCCTGACCCTCTCTCCTACACGGGGGTCGACGCCTTCGCCGAAGTACTCCTCCGGTATCCCGACCCGGAGCCCTTTGATCTCGGTCGACGGCCGGTGGTCGTACGGACGGTCGAGCATCGTCGAGTCGCGGGGGTCATAGCGCGCGATCACCGACATCAACTTCGATACGTCTTCGACCGTCCGTGCCATCGGCCCGATCTGTTCGAGGGAGTTCGCGTAGGCGATGAGGCCGTAGCGGGAGACCCGGCCGTAGGTGGGTTTGAGCCCTACGATCCCGCAGAACGCCGCGGGGCACCGGATCGAGCCGCCGGTATCGGTGCCGAGTGCCATCGGGACGAGGCCCGCGGCGACGGCGGCGGCGCTCCCGCCGGACGACCCGCCGGGCACCCTTGACGGGTCCGCTGGGTTTTGGGTGGGGCCGAACGCGCTCGTCTCGGTGGTGGTGCCCATCCCGAACTCGTCCATGTTGGTCTTGCCGACGATCGCGGCTCCAGCCTGCCGGAGGAGTTCCACGACGTAAGCGTCATACGGCGGGACGTAGCCTTCGAGGATCTTCGATGCGCAGGTGGTCTGGATGCCCTTCGTGGATATATTGTCCTTGACCGCGACGGCGGTGCCGGCGAGTGCCCCGTCGGTGAACGGCGCTCTACTGCAGGTGGTGATGAAGGCGTTGTACCGGTCGTCCGGCGAGAATTCGAGGGTTCCCGCCACTCACATCACCCTCGGCGCCTTGATGAACCCGTTCTCGGTCGACCCTGCGTTCGCGAGTGCCTCTTCCTGCGAGAGACCGGGCCGCGGCTCGTCGTCCCGGAATACGTTCACAGCCCCGGCGTCCGGGGCGCTTTCTCCCTCGACGGTGTCGAGAACCTCGAAGTAGTCGAGGATCGCGTTGAACTGGGTGGTGAACTCCGGCACCTCGTCTTTTGAAATGCCGATATCCGCAAGTTCTGCTATATGTTCAATATCGCTCTCAGTAATCATGTTCCGCCCTACTGATCTCCGTTAAGTACCCTTGTACCGACTTTTTATAACCATTGTCACGTGCGAGCCGTTGCATCGCTCTCCAGATCCCGCTCCCGTATTGCATCGCTTTCTTCTCGGCCCGGGCGATTTCGGCGGGAATGTGGTGTTCTGCGACCTCGCGCAGGGGGTGTTTTCTCACCCCGCCGCGCACCCGCTCGGCGGCCGGGATTGCCCGGGTGGCGCGCACCACCCGGATGTCGAGGTAGGGCATCGAGAAGTATGCCCCGTGAAGCCCCGCCACCGCCTGATCCCGCGTTCTCTGGCGGGCGAGGTCGGCGAAGTCCCGTTCGAGTTCCGCCGCGAGGTCGGGGGAGGTGAGGTAGCGGGCGTAGCCGCCGAAGAGCTCGTCCGCCCCCTGCCCGGCGAGGATCCGGGTATGGCCGCGCTCTTCCGCCCACGCGGCGACGAAGGAGAGAGTCGTCGCGATCGAGGCCTCGAGGGGGTTCGTCGGGTCGGGGATGACCCGGACGACCCGGGCGAGCGCCTCCGCGACCTCTTCCTCTGTCGGCGTGACAATATCGAGGTCGAGCTCCATCATCCGGGCGGCTGCGGCGGCCCGCCTGACGTCGTGCGACCCTTCGAGCCCCACCGCCACGCAGGGGAGGCGGGCGAGGTGGGCGACGAGAGCGGAGTCGACGCCGCCGGAGAACGCCACCGCGCCCTCGTCGCTCCTGAGGTTGACCGCGGTGACGATCGCCTCCTCAAGGGTGCAGGGCGCCGGATCGGGGACTATCCGGGCCACCTCCCGTCCGTCGCAACAGATGGTTCCGGGCGGGACCGGGCCGGGCATGATCCCGAAGGCGTCGCGGGCGGTGCAGTCACCGTAGGTGAGCAGGAACTCGCCGCCGCACCGGGAAAGGGCCTCAGGTTCGTCTTCGAGCATCCGCTCCACATCGGCGGGGGTGAGGCGCATTCCGTCACGTTCTATCCAGCCCTTCAGGTTCATAGTCGGCGCATTCCGTAATCCGGCAGTTCTCGCCACGAGGTTCACGCGATACGCGATCCCCTCAAAAAACGGATCCGTGTCAGTGTTTGCACTGATGAAGTATAAACCTACGTGCAGCATCCGGCGCAAAATGCGCGCGTTTCCTGGGATTCCTGCCGGAAATCCGCCGTCAACGGGCGGAGACGGCGACCCTGACCGGACGCAGCGTCACCTCGGGCGCGTGCCCCTCGGCAAAGGTGAGCGTCACCCGGCCGTCTCCGGAGGAGGACGTGCAGTTAACGACATCGGCATATGTCCTTGTCTCGTGCAGCGTCTCGTTGCACGCCTCCCAGAGTGGCGTGTTCAGCGGAACCGGGAGGCCTGTATTGACCACGATTTCGATCGTGGGCGGTGATTGGGAAGTCAGGTTGATCTTCATCGTCTCCACCGACGTATCGAGCGAAAGCGTCCCCCCACGCCGTTTCCGCTCGCGAACGTCTGCTCCCACGAGAATCCCTGGGGGCTGGAGGAGATCGGGAGACGGCTGCTTGAAGCGCACGAACGCGGCCTCTGGGATGCCGATCCGGATGTTCTCGAAGGGTTGCGGGCGGCGTACCTGGAGATGGAGGGCTGGATCGAGGACCGGATGGGCGATGCCGGAGGCGACGTCCAGGGCGGTGAGGTTCGCGTGGTGACCGTGGGGGATGTAAAAGCACTGCGGGGAGCACGGGAGAAGGAGTGAGCGGCGTGAAGACGGCGATGGCGATAAGCGACGTTTCGGCAGAAACGGATCTCGAGCACCGTCAGGTGCGCTACTCGTTAACGCGTCGCGCTCCACCGGTAATCGTCTTCGTGCGGCACGTTCCCGCTCCCCCTCATTCCTGGTTTCGCAGTCTGAGCAGACATACCGTGAGAAGCAGTGCACCCGCTGCAGAAACTACCTCAAATCCCGGCGATGCGGGTGCCGCTGGATCTTCGAGCTGGATCGCATACAGGTCGTTTCCATCGCTCACGAGGATCGTCCTGCCATCGGGAGACCACTGCTGCATCATGAATGCCGGGTTATCGGGGCCGAGGGGTGCGAGGTCCGATCCGTCGCTCTTCATCACCCAGAGCGTCTGGTCCCGCGATTCCGACCGGAAGGCGATCCTGGTACCGTCCGGCGACCAGACCGGTGATGTGTCCCAGTTTCCGGTTGTCAATTGCTCCGAACCCGATCCGTCGCTATCGATAACCCAGAGAGAGAACTCCGGCAATGTCCCCGGCGGTGACGCGACGACGTAGGCGATCCTGGCACCGTCCGGGGACCAGGAATACCCGGATACGCTCCCCTCGCTGAACGTCACCTGTGTCTTGCCCGTTCCGTCGCTCTGCATGGTCCAGATCTCCCGGTTCCCGGTTCTGTCTGCGAGGTATGCGATCCTGTCCCCCTGCGGCTGCCACAGGGGCAAACGCGCATCTCCATCGGTCGTCAGCTGCTTCTTGTTGCCGCCGTCCGCGTCCATGATCCAGATGTCCGCTTCCGTGCGGATGGCCGAGAGGTTCACTTCCTGGATGGCTGCATCATCGAAGAGGCAGGAGGTATAGACGATCCGCCTCCCATCGGCGCTCCAGTCCGCCCCGTAGCCGGATAGCCCCGGAATGGGGACGATGCGGCCGCCTTCGGTCAGGCGCACCTTCCCGGTCCCGTCCGGGTTCATCGTCCAGAGGTCGAGCCCTCCTCCGTCGTCGGAGAGGAAGAGGAGTTTCTTCCCGTCCGGCGACCAGAGATCGAACTCGGTGAAGAGATTCCACGAACGGTTGTCCGTCACCGGTACCGGGTTTCGGCCGTCGCGCTCCATCACCCGGATGCCGACATGGACTCCGTCGGATGAGACGAAGGCGATCCTATCCCCGTCCGGCGACCAGAAAGGATACGAATTGAATGCCGAATCGTTTGTTAGCTGGACGACGGGTGCAGCCGCTGCCGGGAGAGTGCATGTGATCAGCAGCAGGACGATACATATCGCTTTTCGGTTCATACAGGCCTCTCCTGTGCGTTTCATGGGTATATTTCGGCACATTTCCTTCCCATTGCAATACTATGTCACTCGAAATTCCGTAACGGTGCCTGAAGGGACACGGAACCGCAACGGCTATCCCCTGGCAGCCAGCAGCCCTATTGCCCTCCGGGCACGCTTTTGGGGGTCGGGATACGACGGCAATCGGGGTTCCCGGCCGCCGCGGGATACCTTACACGGCGTCACTGTTCAAGGCGTCAACGTTCCCCCATATACCTTTTCTGTGACAAACATCGAACAGTCGCGGCTGTACCCGGGCCGTTGCATTCTCCTGATACGCCCTCGTTGTTCCATCTCCTGGCAGTACGGCCGATTTCCAGTGGAAATATACCTCGATCCCCGGATCGCAGGTATGAGTGCATACCCCGGCAAGATCCCTGTATACCTTCCCCTAATATCGAAACCCGGTGGAATAATCGGGTTGCCTCCGATGCAGCCCCTCCCCGGGAGCGAAAGTGCGCGCCCGTCTATCATCGGATATCCGTCCGCATGAACCGCGTGTATGTGATGGCAAAGAAGACGACGGGAGAGAGGATCAGCCCCACCACGCTTGACCATATCTCGCCGGGTGTATCTTCAAGTGTCGCCCCCGGGAGGCGTGAATCCTCAGGATCAGGATGCTCCTCAGGGAGCGTCCTTCGAGCATCGTCAGGTGCACGTCCGGTGAACCGTCGCGCCGCGGGGCGGTGACGCAGGCGGGGCATTCGTGCGCGGAAGGGATCTCTACCTGCACGAAGAGGAGGGGCTGCCGGATATCTACTACATCCATACCCGGTCGATGGAGCCCGGCGAGGACGAGCAGCTTCAGCCCATCTCCATCGTATCCGCCGAGGAGTTCCTGGAGTTGGGGGGACTCGTGCTTGCCGCATACCCGGAACAGAGGGGAAGCTGGGTACTGCGGTCCTACGGTTACGGCATCGCGGAAGAGTTCTGAACATGCCGGCGGGGGCACTACCCGATCGCCGACCTTTCGGGCTCCTGCGGGAGATCGCGGCGGCCGAACGGGATGCGATGGTGCATCCCGCCTGAATCGCCGCCAGCCTCTTTCCCCGTCGGGTGCCGTGCTCTGCTCCGATTTCCGTCTCGTTATTCTATTTTGGGCAAGCGGTCGGCCGGTATCGGCTGTTCGCGTCGGATATCCTTGCGAAACACCGATACGTATCTTAGTTTCATGCCCTTTATTTGCAGAACGCGAATAGATAGATAGACCGGTGAAAACCACAATGCACGAATCAGCACTCGCCCGGTTCAGAAGCGAGATCCGGCACTTCTATGTTGTTACTGTCGCGAACATCGTCTTTGCCGCCCTCGTGATGGCGTTCGGCATCAGCGTGATCGTCGGAGAGGCGGGCTCTATGTACGAGACGTTCTCTACCGCACAGTATGTGATCTATTCCCCGGTCGTCCTGTTCGTCGCACTTGTTGCCGTTCTTACGGGCTTGCGCTGGATTCTCACCAGCATTGGGGTCTTCGAAGGGATCGAGGCGATCAAGGACGACCTTGACGGGATGGGAGGCGAGGTTCCGGACGAGGCTCTCACCCGTCTCATAGTAAGCGTGCTCGCCCACTACCGCGACAACCGCGCGACCATCCGCACCATGATCCTGGTCTGCACGCTCGGCGGCGTCTGCTCATTTTTCCTCGGGGTCGCCGTCAGTCTGGAACACCTTTCCGTCTCACCGGACGGTATCGCCTTCACCATCAACAACTATCTGGTCATCCCGTCGCTCCTCACGCTCTGTGTCGCCCTCGTCAGCCTTGCCTCTTCATACTACTTCTCCCGGTTTGCAAAAGTCTGGGACGAGCGGCTCGACGAGATCATGGAGTCCGAGGCTCTCCTGAAAGAAACCCTGGAGCTGGATCGACGATGAGGGGGCGCAGGACGGCGTTCGAGATCTACTGGGAGATCCTGGTCTTCTGCAGAACGCCGCAGTCGTTTACCGGCATCATCAACCGGTGCGACCTGAACTCGAAGACCGGGCAGGAGTATCTCCGGTTTCTCGTGGAAAAAGGGTATATCGTTGAAGTGGCGGAGGAGGACAGGACCCGTTACCTCGCCACCGAGAAGGCCGGGGAGTACACCGCGCTCTTCAGCTCGCTCTATCGAAAACTCTTCGATGCCCCTCCCCGGTTCAAGCTATGAGGGGCTCCCGAGATCCTTTCACCGGCAGAGCGGCGCGAGTTTCTCGATCAGCCGCTCCACCTGCCGGACGGCCGTCCCGATGTAGGCGTCCGGGTCGAGGAGTGCGTCGAGTTCCTCGCGGGTGACGAACTTCGTGACCTCCGGCCGCTCGCCGAGCACCTGGCTGAGGTCGCGGTCCTCGGCGAGGGCCTGCATGCTCGCCGTCCGCATCGCCTCGTGGGCCTCCTGCCGGTTCATGCCCCGCCGGGTGAGGTCGATCATCACCGACTCGGCGAGGTTCACGCCCCGGAGCAGCATCAGGTTCTTCCGGATGTTCGGCTTGTTGAACTCGAGGCCCTCCATCACGCCGATCATCACGTTGAGGATATGGTCGGCGAGCACCGACGCCTCGGGAAAGAGCACCCGCTCGGGGGAGGAGTTCGTCAGGTCGCGCTCGTCCCAGAGGACGTTGTTCTGCAGCGCCGGTTCGACCGCGGAGCGGACGATCCGGGCAAGCCCGCAGACCTGCTCGCTCTTGATCGGGTTTCGCTTGTGGGGCATGGTGCTCGAGCCCACCTGCTTCTTCCCGAACGCTTCCGCGAGTTCCCCGATCTCGGAGCGCTGCATCAGCCGGAGTTCAAGCCCGATCTTGTCGAGGGTGGTCGCGATGTTTGCAAGGAGCATGAAGTACTCCGCGTAGCGGTCCCGCGCTATGATCTGGTTCGAGACGTCCACGGCTCCGATCCCGAGGAACTCCATCATCGTCTCCTGAACCTCGATGCCGGCATCCCCGAGCGCCGCCTGGGTGCCTACGGCACCGGTGAGCTGCCCGACGACGACCCGCGGGCGCATCTGGCGGAGCCGCTCGATGTGGCGGGAGACCTCGCTCGCCCAGATCGCGAACCGGAGGCCGTAGGTCGTCGGGACGCCGATCTGCCCGTGGGTGCGGCCGGCGCAGACCAGGGTCTTCGTCTCGGCGCTCCGGGCAAGAAGCACGCAGAGGAGTTTACCGAGTTTTTCCTCGATGAGCGCGAGGCTGTCCCTGACCTGCAGGGCGGTCGCCGTATCCAGGATGTCGTTCGAGGTCGCGCCGTAGTGGATCCATCTGCCCGCGTCGCCGCAGACCTCGGTGACGGCCTTGACGATCGCCATCATATCGTGGTTGATCTCGGCCTCGATCTCCTTCGCCCGCTCGAGGCGCGCGTCATGCGCAGAGATCGCGATCGTCTCCGCATCCTCGCGGGGGATCATCCCGTGCGCCGCCTCCGCTCGTGCCAGCGCCACTTCGGCCGTGACGATAGCCCGGAAGCGGTTCTCCTCACTCCAGACGGCACGCATCTCCGAAGTGCCGTACCGGTAGTCGATGGGATGGATTGCCATAATAGAGAAGTGTTAGCATTCTCGCTACAAAAAAGGGGTTGCCGCCCCTCTCCCCGCTACGCGGGGTCCGCCGTCATATCCACTCTTTCTTCCTGAAGTAAAGGAGCATCGCGAACGCGACGCCTACCATGAGGAGGAGGACGAGAGGATACCCGAGCGGCGAGTCTTCGAGCGGTATGTCCCTGAGATTCATCCCGTAAAACCCGGTGATGAAGCTTAAAGGAATGAAGATGCTCGCGACGATGGTGAGGATCGTTGTGATCTCGGCGAGCCTGTTGTTCTGGTTCGAGGTGTGGAGATCCATCACGCCGGAGAGGGTATCCCTGGTATACTCCGCGACCTCTGCCGCCTGGATGCACCGGTCGTATATATCCCGGAAGTACGGGATCGTCTCCTTCCGGACAAGGCTCAACTCCCGGCTTGCGAGCGCCCCGAGAACCTCGCGTGCCGGCACGGCAGCTCTCCGGATGGTCAGGAGATCTTCTTTGAGTTCGTAGATCTGCTTTAAGGCAAGCGGATCCGCGACGGCCAGAACCCTGCCCTGGAGATCTTCCACCCGGTCGTCGACCGCGTCGAGGATGGCGAGGTAGACGGTCACGATGGCGTCGAGGAGCGTGTACGCGAGGAAGTCCGGCCCCGTGCCCCGGATGACGCTCAGCTCGTTCCTGAGCCGTTCCCGGACCTGTTCGAAGACCTGGAAAGGCTGCTCCCGGAACGTTATGACGTAGTTCTCCCCGAAGATCAGGCTGACCTGCTCGCTTGCAACCCTGCCGTCTCTCTCCGAGAGCATCCTCGCGATGACGGCGACGTAGCTCCCGAACTCCTCCACCTTCGGCCGCTGGTCGGGGGCCGTGATATCCCCCATCGTGAGCGGGTGGATTCCCGCCTGTTTGCCGAGGGTCACGAGTTCGTCGCGCTCCGGCACCCCGACGACGTCGATCCAGGTGACCGTCTCCCGGCCGATCCACGACCAGGCCTCGGTGAGTTCGATGCACTCGTGCTCCTCGATGCGGTCCTGCGTGTAGTCAATCACTCTGATCGAGAGTCTCCCACAGGTTTTTGCCGGCTGCATCAACACCTCCGGACTGCCTGCTCCCCCGGGAAGAGGCGGATACACCTCGCCGGTCTCGGGAAATCAACCGGCGAGCCGCCCGGCAGGAGTCGCGAACACCGTCCCCCGGGAAGGGGCATTCATCCCAAGGTATAAAACATCACTGTCCGCCCGATCACGCGTCTTCGAAAGGCCCGCCGTCGTAGACGATGATGTTCTCGGTCGCGATGGCGATGCCGTCGGCCGCTTCGATCGCCGCGAGGAGTTTGCGGGAGAGGTCGTCTTTCGTGACCCGCTTTCTCCTGACGTCGGTCACGTACCGGATATCAAAGGTGATCCAGTTGTCGGTGAGGGTCAGGTAGACGGACGGCTCCACATCCCGCTTCGGCAGGTAATAGCGCTTGCCGACCCTCTCGATCTCCCGCTCGGCCCGCCAGGCCGTCGCCGCGGTCTCCTCCCGGACGATATCGAGGACGAGGGAGATCGCCCGCCGCCAGTCCGATCCATAGGTGATGGGAATGGAGATCTCGTCCCAGACGAAGGTGAGATCCACTGTGTAATTGAAGACCCGCGATGATAGGATGTGGCCGTTCGGGATAATGACAATCCTGCCGGTCGCCTGGTCCCCCTTCACGTCGCGGGCGTGAATCTCGAGCATCCTCGTCGTGAGGATCCCGATGTCGATCACGTCGCCAATCGTCTCGCTGATCTCGATGCGGTCCCCTATTCGGTAGGGGTTGGAGAAGATGATCAGGATCCCCCCGACAAAGTTCCTGAAGAGATCCTGGAGTGCGACGGCGATTCCCGCACCGATGATACCGTAGGCGACCAGGATGTAGTTGGTGTCGATCCAGACCCGGAGGAGGATGACGCCGACAACGAGGATCTTTAAGATGGCTACCGTTCTCCGGAACGAGTAGCGCTCCCGCTCGTCCTTTATGCGCCGGATGGTGAGCGACTCGACGACGAGGAAGAAGAAGTAGACGAGGCTGATCGTGAGGGAGGAGTAGAAGATGCGTTCGAGGAAGATGTCCGGGTAGAGGAGTGCTGCAAGCAGGAAGAGAGCCGTGGCGGTGCCGGAGATCACGATTACGGCGACGGTTCTCAGCGTCGCACGCTTCTCTTCCTGCTTCTCCGTGTGTCGTCGGTCTGCCTGCATATCCCTCGCCCTGTCTCCGCTGGCGCACGCGGACTTCGACGCAGCGAGAGATAATGGTATCCGGGTATGAGGGGGAGGTGCCGGCCGCGGTTCAGATCCACCCTTTCTTCCTGAAGTAGACGAGCATCGCGACCGCGACGGCCGCCATCGAGGCGAGGGCCAGAGGGTAGCCCCAGGGATGGCTGATCTCCGGCATGTAGGCAAAGTTCATGCCGTAGACCCCGGCGATGAAGGTGAGCGGGATGAAGATGGTGGCGATGACGGTGAGGACCTTCATGATCTCGTTCATCCGGCTGCTCTGGCTCGAGAGGTAGACGTCGAGCGTCCCGGACATCGTATCCCGGTAAGTCTCCACCGTCTCGGCGACCTCTATGACGTGGTCGTAGACGTCCCGGAGGTAGAAGAGTGTCGGTTCCCCGATCAGGGGCGACTCGCCCCGCTCGAGTTGTGCGACCGCTTCGCGGAGCGGCCAGACCGACCGCCGGAGCGCTATAAGGGATCGCTTCAAGGAGTAGATCGCCTGCAGGGTCTCGCGGTCGGGTTCTGCCACCACCTCCTCCTCGACCACTTCGATACGCTCCCCGAAGACCTCGATCACAGAGAAGTAGCCGTCGACGATAGCGTCCAGCAGGGCGTAGAAGAGGTAATCGGCCCTCTCGCTCCGGAGCCGTCCGGCTCCCGCACGCAGCCGCTCCCGGATACGCTCGAAGACGTCGCCCGGATGTTCCTGGAAGGATACTACGTAACCCCTCCCGAGAACCAGGCTGACCTGCTCGCTATGGAACTCGCCGTCGCCGGGAGCAAGCATCCGGACCGCAACGTAGAGGTAATCGCCGTAATCCTCGATCTTCGGCCGCTGGTGGGTGTTCGCGATATCCTCCAGGGTCAGGGGGTGAATCCCGACGGCATCCCCGACGGTCTGGATCACCCCGGTATCGTGGACGCCGTCGACGTCGATCCAGGTGACCCCCTCATGGAGGACGGAGAGCCGGAACTCCCCCGGCAGCGTGTACGCTCGCTCTTCGAGGCGGGACTCATCGTAGTCGATGACCGTGACGGTGACCGGTCGTGAGCGGGAAACGTCCGTTTCGGTAATGCGTCCGCTCGATCCCCGGCTCTGGTCGTCGTGCGGGCTCATGGAAGGTAGGATTGATTCCGGTTCAGATGAATCTGCCGAAAAAGAGTGGATCTGTGTTTCACCGTCTTGTTGCCGCTATCTCATCCTCTCTCTTCGCCTTCCCTGCGGCGCGGCCGATCAGGATGACCGCGATCACCGCGACGATCGTCACGACGATGGCATACACAAACATTGCAACGAGCGAGCTCTGATCTCCAAATATGACCTTGAAAAGTTCCTGAATGGCTCCGTTCCATGCGAGAGCGGCGATCAGGCCGAATGCAGCTGCGAGAAGAGCCGATATCTTATCGATGACCTCAGCCTTGAGTGACATACAGTCTCACCGGTGAGCGGTAAGCGGGTTGGAATATAAAACTTTCGTAAGTGCGTCCCGGTCGGCGCTTTCTCCCCATTCCGCCGTTCGGGCAGCATCGCCAGCGTTCACTTTCACCCCGGACACCCAAACTACATTGACGTACGACGTCGAACTGTATGCAATGGATAGCCTCGACGACTGGTTCCCGTACCGGGAGTACCGGCCCAATCAGCGGGAGATGCTTGAAGCGGCCGCATCTATCGCACGCGACGGCGGCATCGCCATGATCGATGCGCCGACCGGGAGCGGCAAGTCGAGTGTGGTCTCTGCGCTCCTCGCGGAGAGCCGGGGCCGAAAAGTGCTCGTCGCCGTCCGGACCATCAGCCAGCTTGCGACGTTCATGCGCGAGCTCGAGCTCATCCGGAAGAAGCACGGCAACCTCAAGTTCGCTTACCTCATCGGCAAATCCAGCATGTGCCCGCTCGGGGGCGAAGGCGATATCTACCGGCGGTGCGAGGGCGTCAAGTCTTTCTCGACGGCCTTGATGCGGGAACGGGCGCAGAAGGGGTCGCTCGTCCCGGCGAACGACCGCCAGATAAAGCAGCAGATCCGGAAGATGGATCCGGAGCACCCGCTCATCTGCCCCTACTTCATCCACGGGAAATCCTTCGTGGAACCCGAGGACGGGGGGCTGAAGATGATCCCGTCGGCGGCCCTGCGCGTCCGGGCCGAGCGCGTGAGCACCGAGATGATCTGGCCCGACCAGCTTGCCGGGTTCTGCGGCGACATCTGCCCCTACGATACGATGATGCACGCCGCCCGGGACGCCGACGTGGTGCTCGTGAACTTCTACCACCTCTTCGACGATGCCATTCGCGAACAGCTCTACCAGTCGCTCGGGATCGAGGGGCACGACGCCATGCTGCTCATCGACGAGGCTCATAACTGCGGGGACGTCGTCCAGAGTATCGAGAGCGTGACGATCGAGGAGCGGGATATCGTGCAGGCCGAGCATGAGCTCTCCGGACGCCGGCGGTCGCCGCAAGCGGATGCCGTCGTCCAGATCCTGCCGCAGATCACCCGGTTCATGGAGGCGCTCAAGGGCTCGCACGAGGCCGAGGACTGGTTCGACCCCGCCATCTTCCAGCGGATGATCCTCTCCGGCACGCTCTACCGGAGCGTAGAGGAGATCGTGGACGACCTCCTCAAGATCAGCGAGGGGATCCGCGAGAAGAACATGCAGGCGGGAGAGTTCCGGGAGAGCGCGATCGAGCGGCTGACCATGTTTTTCTACCGGATCTTCCGCTCCGCCGCCGACCCGGCTTACCTCACGGTCTACCGCAAGGAGGAGGACGGGGCTGTGGCGCTTGAGGTCAGAAACATCGACCCGAGCATCAAGCTCCAGGAGATCGCCCGGGCGCACGCCTGCTGCGTCCTGATCTCGGGGACGCTCTCGCCCATCGAGAGTTATCGCCGCTACTACTTCGGGGACCTTCCCGTCACGACGATCTCGCTCCCGAACTCTTTCCCCCCGGAGAACCGCCGCATCTTCTGCGCAACCGACATCACCACCGCCTACTCGATGCGCCGGGACAGAGAGAATCTCGCACAGACCGAGGACTACATCACCACATTTGCCCGCCTCCCCGGGAACCTCGCGGTCTATTTCCCCTCCTACGACCTCCTGAACACTTTCGCGGAGCGGTGCGCCCCCCGGATCAGAAAGAAGCAGATCTATATCGAGTCCAAGGATACCGCGGCCTCGGCCGCGATGCTCCGTGAGTTCATGGCCCTCCCCGGGACCGGCCGCTCGGGCATCCTCTTTGCGGTCTGCGGCGGCAAGTGGAGCGAGGGCCTGGACTACCGCGGCGAGATGCTCTCGGGGGCGCTCGTCATCGGCCTCCCGCTCGCGCCGTTCAACCGTGTCAGGAGGATGGTGATCGACTACTTCCGGATGAAGTTCGGCGAAGAGGGGGAGTTCATCAGTTATACCCTCCCGGCGGTCAACCGCGCCCTGCAGGCGCTCGGCCGGGTGCTCCGGACGCCCGAGGACCGGGGCATGCTCGTCCTCGGGGAGAAGAGATTCCTGGAGCGCCGGGTTCATGCGGGGCTGCCGCCGTGGATGCAGGAGGAGATGACGGCATGCACCGTCGAAGCGTTCCGAAAGGAGGCCGAGAGATGGCGATCCTGACCGGGTCGTGCCGGTTCGGCCTCTGGCACGTCCACGTCGCGTGGCAGGACGACCTCGTCTACCGGGTGCGGTTCGCGCGTGACGGGATCGCGGGCTCGGTGCCGGAAGAGATCCTCCGCTACTGTGCCGGGCGGCCGGCGGATCTCTCCTCGCTCAGGAGCGTCGCGACCGAGGGCGACACGACCTTTGCGAAGATCTACCGTGCCGTCCGGGCAATTCCCTGCGGGGAGACCCTCACCTACGGGGAGGTTGCCCGGATCGTTGGGACCGCGCCCCGGGCGGTCGGAGCGGCGATGGCCCGGAACCCGACCCCGATCGTGGTTCCCTGCCACCGGGTCGTCGCGAAGACCGGCATGGGCGGGTTTTCCCCCGATCTCGCGATCAAAGAGACCCTGCTCGACATGGAACGCCGGGGGGATGTCTGCACGCCGGAAAAGAGAGGAGTTAACAGGTAACTCCGCCATACTATAGTGAAATGAAGATCGTGGTCCTGGGTGCCGGGGCGGTCGGGCTGACCGTTGCTGCAAAGTTGTCCCGCGTCGCAGACGTTCACGCCGTTACCCGGACGCGGCACGCTGATGCGGTGCAGGAACGGGGCTTCCTGATGACCGGCATATGGGGAGAGGGCGCATACCGGTTCAGCTGCTCCGAGGATCTCCCCGACGCATGGCTGGATGCCGACTATTACATCATCTCCGCAAAGTCCACCGATACAGAGGCGATCTGCCGCCAGTTCGCCGACGTCATCGGAGGACATGAGGTGGTGAGCCTCCAGAACGGCATCGGAAACGAGGAGATCATCGCGCGCTTCACCGACCGGGTCATCGGCGGCATGATCATCACCGGGTTCGAGTGGCGGGGCGATGCGTCGGTTCACGTCTCCGTGGAGGCAGCGCCCATGAAGATCGGGCGGTTCCCGTCCGGTACGGACGACGCGGTCGAAGACCTCGCAGTTCTCATCCGGGAGGCCGGTATCCGGGCGGAGGCGACCGCCGGCATCAGGACGGATATCTGGAGTAAGACCCTCTACAACTGCGCATTAAACCCGCTCGGCGCCCTCATGAACGTCCCTTACGGCGCGCTCACCGATCCGCACGCATGGGCGGTCGTCGCCGCGATTGTAGAGGAGGCTTACCGGGTGGCTGAGGCCGAAGGCGTCCCCCTCCCCTGGGAGACCGCGGAGGCGTACCTCGCGTATCTCCGGACGACCCAGCTCCCCGCGACGGCTGCCCACCACTCGTCGATGCTCCAGGATATCGCCGGCGGGAGAAAGACCGAGATTGAGTTCATGAACGGTGCGGTGGCGGCACTCGCCGAAAGGCACGGTATTATGGCGCCTTACAACACCTGCATCGCCGAACTGATCCGCTTCCGGGAGCGGCTCTGACGGTTGGAGAATGATCATGCGATCTGCGATAGTCCTTGTTGGCGGGGCGGCACGACGTGCCGGCGGGCGGGAGAAGTACTTTTTCACGTTCCGGGGCAAGACCTTCATCGACCGCCTCGTCGACACCCTGAAGGAGGCGGTCGACGAGATCGTCGTCGTCGCGCGGGACCCCGGGCAGTGCGAGCGGTTCGGCCATATCGGGAATATCAGGTGCATATCCGACGTCCGGCAAGGTCTCGGCCCCATCGGCGGCCTGCACGCGGGGGCGCTCGCGGTGCATGGCGAGTACGTCTTCGTTGCCGCCTGCGATATGCCCTGCATCAATCCCGGGGTGGTTCGGCTGCTCTTCGACGCCGCAGTCGGCTGCGATGCCGCCATTCCCAGCTGGAACGCCGAGATGCTCGAACCGCTTCACGCGGTCTACCGGAGGAGCGCACTGCTCGATTACCTGGAGGAGCACGAGTCGCTCTCGGTCCGGGCGATGATCTGGGGTCTCGATACCCGGTACGTGCCCGTAGAAAAGATTCGCGAGATCGATCCGGATCTCCTGACGTTTACGAATATCAACAACCTCGAAGACCTGGAGTCGATCGGTCCCGCGGCAGGATGCGATACAGACGACCTGCGCGGCCCTTGCTGAACGTCTCGGTTAATCTTCGCCCGGAGCCCTGACCCGTAAGCGGGCGGGTGACCGTCCCGCCTGCCGTATTCCCCTTTTCGTGCCCGGGCCGGTGAGTTCCCGGCTCCGCCCCTCCCGAATCCTCAAAAAGTTCTACCGCCGCTCAGAAAACCCCGGCAACCTCCGGCCGTTCCTGGCCGGGGTCGGGCAGGTACCGCCGAACCGTCCTGGAATCTGGAGGGGGCAGGTTGCCCGAAAAGATTATATATCATCTCCGAGAACTCAGGCCGTGATGTCATCGGGGGAAGTGACGTCATCCAGTTCTACCGCCAGGGTCCGGGCAGATACGGGGATGATGCTTTTTGAGCGTGAGATCAGGGGAGATCGAGCCGGACGTATCGCAACGCCGCTCCTTATCTTCTGCCTTCTTATTGCAGCCATATGCGGGGTTGTCTCTGCCGACGAGGGGGAGTACGTTCCCGTCTGGAGCCTGGGGGCAAACGGCCCGGTCAGTTCCGTGGCGGTCACGCACGACGGTTCGACGATCGTTGCCGCTGCGGGTTCGGTGGTGTATCTTCTCGACCAGCAGGGCAATGTCCTCTGGCAGAACCCCATCGGTTCACGTGTGAACGGTGTCGGGGTATCGCCCGAAGGTTCGCGGATAGGCGTTGCTGCGGACAAACTCTACCTCTACAACAGGGACGGAGACCTGCTCTGGACGGTGAAGACGGGTTACGTCTACCGGAGCGTGGACCTCTCCTCGAACGGGATGTATGTCGCCGCCG
The DNA here is from genome assembly GCF_001602375.1 of Methanoculleus horonobensis. NCBI lineage: Archaea > Methanobacteriati > Methanobacteriota > Methanomicrobia > Methanomicrobiales > Methanomicrobiaceae > Methanoculleus > Methanoculleus horonobensis. Next base: position 226,702 of record NZ_BCNY01000014.1, read on the forward strand.
GCTGCGACAACGGCGCGGTCTACATCTTCGATCGGAACAAGAAGCAGCTCTGGGACTACGATATGGGAACCGACAGCTACGATCTCGCGATATCGGAGAACGGCCGCAGGATCGCGATCGGCTGCGATAACCAGGGAGTCTACCTCCTCAACAGCAGGCAAGGAGAGTCCTGGAGTTACGGTACCGGCAAAATGGTGAGAGGAATTGCCCTCACCCCCGACGGGAGGTTCGTGGCGGCCGGGTCGGTCGACAGGTGCCTCTACCTCTCCACGGGAGAGGGCGAGCACCTCTGGAAATATCCCATTGGGGATGCCGTCTCCTCGACGGCTCTGACGAACGAGGCTAAGAGGATCTTCGGTGCAGCCGGCAAGACGATCCACGTCATCGACCGCACGGGAGCCGTGGTTCAGAAGATTGGCCTTGCCGGTCGCGCGGAGTCCGTCGCGGTGACACCCGACGGTTCGTTCCTCGTCGTCGGGGGCGGCGAGGGCGATCGGTCGATCCGTCTCTTCACAAACGATCCTGACCTGGTCGAGACCTGGAATCCGCCGGAGGCCGCGCTCGACGGAACAGAACTACCGGAGAACACAACGGCAGGCGTGAACGCTCCCCCGGTATCCGGGAACGGCAGGACGGATACGGAGGCGGGAGTTAGCGCCGATGCCCAGGAGAACGTCCCGATAACCTCAAGGGTCTCCGGGTGGGTGGAGAACATCATCTCCCTTCTCTTTAAACCCCAGGAAGACTTCCTGGCCTGACCCACTCTTTTCGGGCCCGACGGGCGGACTAGATGCGGCGCCTGCTCCCGCTCGCGTCGCGTGAATAATGCCCGAACTCGCTCTCGAGCAGGACGTCGCCGGAGAAGACGGGCCCGTCCCTGCAGACCCGCAGGCCGTGCGGGTCGGTGCAGCACGAGCCGCAGAGGCCGACCCCGCACTTCATGTAGCGGTGGAGGGAGAAGAGTCCCCGCCCGGCACACCCCTCCCGGTCGAGGACGGCGAGCACCGCCGCCATCATCACCTCGGGGCCGCAGACGCAGATGTGGTCGAAGTCGGCGAGATCCACCCGTGATATGAGTTCCGTCACGAACCCGTGGTGGCCGGCGGTGCCGTCGTCGGTCGCGACCATCAGCGTCGCCGCATCGCGTATCCTCTCCGCGAAGAGGAGTTCGGAGGCCGTCCTGGCGCCGAGGAGGAAGGTGTCTACCTGCCCGGCCGTGACCAGCGGCAGGAGCGGGGAGGCACCGACGCCGCCGCCGACGGCAAGCGTCCGCCCGGAGACGGCAAACCCGTTCCCGTAAGGCCCTCTGACACCGATCCGGTCGCCCTCGTGCATCGCAAAGAGAGCGGCGGTCGCGTCCCCGACCTTCTGGACGGTGATCGAGGACGGGGAGGAGAGAGCCATCGGCACCTCGTCCACGCCCGGCACCCAGACCATCGCGAACTGGCCCGGCCGGGCAGCGATCTCGCGGTCGAAGACGAACGTCCTGATCGACGGCGTCTCCTCCACGATCTTTGTTATCGTAACCGCTGCGGGCATCTGCTCATGCATGGGCGCACCCCACGATCTCGCCCGCGTCGGCGCCGTCGGGGGCGTAAAGGTCGTCTGCAATCGCAGCAAAGATGCCGATATCGTCGATGACGGCGCTCCCGATCTCGACGGCGCTTGCTCCCGCCATCATCATCTCGACGACGTTGTCGGCGGTGGAGACCCCGCCGCACCCGACGATCGGGATGGAGCAGGCCTCGTAGAGGTCGTAGACGCACCGGACGGCGACGGGGAAGATGGCCTTCCCCGAGAGCCCCCCGAACCGGTTCCCGAGCACCGGCCGGCGGAGCGCCGTCGATATCCGCATCGCTTTCACGGTGTTGACCGCGACGATCGCGTCCGCCCCGCCGCGCTCCGCTGCCGCCCCGATATCTGCGATATCGGCGACGTTCGGGGTGAGTTTCACCCAGGTCGGAACCCCGAGGGAGGCTACCGCCCGGGTGCACTCCTCCACGAGAGCCGGGTCGCTCCCGATCGCCGCCCCGTAGCCCTCCGCGTGGGGGCAGGAGAGGTTCAGTTCGAGCCCGGAGGCCGTGCCGGCGAACCACCCGGCGACCGTCCGGAACTCCTCAGGCGTCCCCCCGAAGATGCTCACGACCACCGGCTCGCCCGCGAGAGAAGCCAGTTCGTCCACAAACGCGGCCGAGGGGTTCGGCAGGCCCATGGCGTTGATGATGCCGCCGTCGACCACGACGAGGCAGGGGCCGGGGTGCCCCTCTTTCGGGCTCGGGCCGATGGATTTCGTGACCACGCCGCCCGCACCGTTCGCGAGAATTCGGGAGAGCGACGCCCCGGTGGTACCGAGGATGCCGGCCGCGAGCAGGAGGTGGTTCCTCAAGCGAATGCCGCCGACCTCGACGGGGCCTGGATAAAGCGCAACCATTGAAAAAAGGTGGGAGCAGGGTATTATTATACTCTCGCGCCAAGTGTACTGACAGGAAAGCATGTGCTCCGCTCTCCGGAGCCCGGGTACCGGCACGGGAAGCGGTAAAGAGGCTCTTTTTCCCGCCGGATCGTTATTCTCCGTGCAGTCGGGAGCCTCTTTGCGCGCATAACATATACCACTACTTGAGATCAGGACCAATACTATGACCTCGCTTGCAATCTTGGGCGTCGGAAAGGTGGGGGGCGAGACGGCGTTCCTCTCCGCCGCGCTCGGTCTAGTAGACGAGATCGTCGTCTACGACGTATACGAGCCCCTCCTCCGGGCACAGGTGCTCGACCTGCAGCACACGGGTATCGACGTCGCGGTCTCCACAAAAACGGCGGCGATGCGGGATGCCGATATATTCGTCTTTGCGGCGGGCACCCCGAGGACACCGGATATCAAGACCCGTGCCGACCTCCTCGAGGCCAATATTCCGGTGGCGAAGCGGTGCAGCGAGATCCTGGAGGGGTTTGACGGGGTCGTCATCTCCGTCACGAACCCGATGGACGCGAACAACTACGCCCTCTGGAAGATGATGGGCATCGACCGGCGGCGGTGCATCGGTTTCGGCGGGCAGCTCGACAGCGCACGGTTTGCCGGTTTCCTCCGCGAGGCGGGGATCGGCGGGCCGGCCTGGGTGCTCGGTGAGCACGGCGACCGCCAGGTGCCGGTCTTCTCAAGGACCGGCAGCGACGTCGATACCAGAGAGCGGGAAGCAATCCTCTCCCGGATGCGGGGGGCGAGCATGGAGGTGATCCGCGGCAAAGGAGGGACGGTCTTTGGGCCTGCGTATCACATCGCCATGCTGATCCGTGCGATCCTCGAAGATCGGCGCGAGGTGCTGCCCTGCTCGTGCGTGCTCGACGGCGAATACGGTCTCTCCGGCTGCTCCCTCGGCGTCCCCGCCCGGATCGGTCGCGAGGGCATCCTGGGCATCGAGGAGTGGGAACTCGATGACTGGGAGTCCGCGAAGATGGCGGAGGCGGGAGCGTTTGTCCGAGACCTCTCGAGGAGGTTCGATGGCTGACCGGGTTTCCGGGTCCGGCATGAGCGTTCCGGCAACGCTGGAGGAGTTCGGGAAAGCCCGGATCGGCATCCACCAGGTAGAGTACAGCACCGGTTCCGGGTTCGAGATCCCGGTCATCCACGTCTTCGGCCGGGACGCCTCGGGGAAGGCAGTCCGGATCGACGTGACCGGCTTTCGCCCCTACTTCTATGCTCCCGCCGGGCAGGTGGGGTCGGCGTCCCTCCCGCAGGGGGTCGAACTGGAGCCGGGCACGACCTATCGCTCCATCCGCGGCGAACCGCTCCGGCGGCTCTACACCCGGCGGCCCGGCGACGTCCGCGACGTCCGTGACCGATTCCTGCACTTCGAGGCCGATATCCCGTTCGCCACCCGGTTCATGATCGACTGCGGCCTCTCCGCCGGCATGGAACTTCCTGCCGGTCTGTCTACGGTGGATTACCATGAACTCGCGCCGGCCGAGATCAAGGCTCCCGCCCGCACCTGCATCATGGATATCGAGTGCGTGGACGAGCAGGGGTTCCCCGAGCCCGAGCGCGACCCGATCATCTGCGTCACCTGCTGGGACTCGTTCGACGACGACTACACGACGCTCCTCTGGCAGCCCGGCGGGGCGGCGGGCGACGTGCCCGACCTCTCCGTCAGCGAGCGGCACCGGGTCGTCCGGTACCCGGACGAGGTCTCGATGCTCAAGGGGCTCGCCGCCTACACGAAGGAACGCGACCCGGATATCCTCTCGGGCTGGAACTTCGTGGAGTTCGATATCCCCTACATCGTGAAGCGGATGGCGGCGCTCGGCCTCAAGGCCGAGGGTCTCGCCCGTATCCCGGGGCAGACCGAACGGAACGCCGTCCGTGGACGCTCGATCTTCGATCTCCTCGGCGCCTACCGGAAGATGCACCAGGCCCAGAAGGAGTCCTACCGGCTCGATGCGATCGCCGAAGAGGAACTCGGGGTGACGAAGGTCCGCTACACCGGGACGATCACCGATCTCTGGCGTACCGACCCGAAGCGGCTCGTGGAGTACAACTACCGCGACGTCGAGCTCTGCGTCGGGATCGATCAAAAGAACAACATCATCGAGTTCTACCGGGAGATCGCCCGGTACGTCGGGTGTCCGCTCGACCGGACGCTGAACTCCTCGAACGTCATCGATATCTTCGTTCTCCGGAAGGCGTCGGGCACGTTCGTTCTCCCCTCAAAAGGGCTCGCTGCAGGCGACGAGTTCGAGGGGGCGACCGTCTTTGAGCCCGCGACCGGTCTCCGGGAGAACGTGGTGGTTCTCGACCTGAAGTCGCTCTACCCGATGGCGATGATGACGATCAACGCCTCGCCCGAGACGAAGAACCCGGACGGCGAACTGCGGGCGCCGAACGGCATCCGGTTCTCCCGTGAGCCGGACGGGTTGACGAGGAGCATCATCGCCGAGCTCCTCGAGGAGCGTGACGAGCGCAAGCGGCTCCGAAACCTTTACCCCTTCGGGTCGCCGGAGTACGTCCTCTACGACCTCCAGCAGAACGTCCTGAAGGTGATCATGAACTCCTACTACGGGGTCTCGGGCTACACCCGGTTCAGGCTCTACGACCGCGAGATCGGGTCGGCCGTCACCTCGGTCGGCCGGGCGATCATCAGGCACACCCGGGATATCATCACCAATCTCGGCTATACTGTGCTCTATGGCGACACCGACTCCTGCATGGTGCAGGTGCCGCCGGGCGACCTTGAGGCGACGATCGCCCGTGCGCGGGCCATCGAGGCGACGTTGAACGCGAGTTACGGCGACTTCGCGAAGACCGAACTGAACGCCGATACGCATTACTTCTCCATCAAGTTCGAGAAGGTCTACCGCCGCTTCTTCCAGGCAGGCAAGAAGAAGCGCTACGCGGGGCACCTGGTCTGGAAGGAGGGCAAGGACGTCGACGAGGTGGACGTCGTCGGCTTCGAGATCCGGCGAAGTGACTCCCCGCAGATCACGCGGGAGGTGCAGCGCGCCGTCATCGAGATGATTCTCCGCGGGGACGCGTTCAGCGACGTGCAGGCGTATCTCCGCGACGTCATCAGGAAGTATCGCCGTGGAGAGTACTCGCTCGACGAGGCCGGTATTCCCGGCGGTATCGGGAAGAACCTCGACAGTTACGAGAACGACGACGCCCACATCCGGGGCGCCAAGTACTCGAACGAGCATCTCGGAACCGACTTCAAGCGTGGCAGCAAGCCCAAACGGGTCTACATCAAGGCCGTCACGGCGAAGTACCCGCGAACGGACGTGGTCTGCTTCGAGTACGCCGACCAGGTGCCGCCGGAGTTCGTCGTCGACTGGGAGACGATGCTCGAGAAGACGCTCAAAGGCCCCCTCTCGCGGATCATCGAGCCGCTCGGGTGGGACTGGCACGACGTCGACCCCTCGCGGACGACGCTCTTTGATTTCGGGATGTAAGAAATGTTTTGAGGGGCCGCTTTACGCGAGACCCCTTCTCGCGCGCTCCTCATCAAGGAACGCGCTCCTCTCGATGTTCTTCGCCCAGGTGATGCGGCCACCGACGATCTGCCAGTTGCCCATCTCCAGGACGTCGACTCCCTCGGGAACCTCCGGGACGGCCGCCCCGCCGGGCACGACGAGAACAGCCCTGTCGGCGTTGCCGGCGCTTGCGGCAGCCTGGAGCGCCTGGACGGTGCCTGCCTGGACACTGGGGGTCATCTTCACGTTCACGAGCACCCGTTCCGTCCTGCCGGCGACCCGGCGGGAGATCAGACCCTCCGGCTGCGCACTGCCGGAGGGAGACCATGCGAATTGCCACCCGTCCAGGGGAGAGAACCGCCGGGCGAGGGCTTTCTGGACATCTAGATACGTAGAATCCTTTATGCCACCCATATCAATATCCTCTGCTTTACTCTATGGTCCCGTTTGAATATAAGCATTATAGTTCTTCCCTCTTCTCACGTATTCGGTGGCGCGCCGGTAATTTTCCTTCTCCGGGACCGATGCGGAGGTGGGCACATACGCCTATCCGGGCGGCGTGTCAGGAAACCACGGAGGAACACTTTTATCCTACCCCCGGTATTATGCACCGGGGTTTGTTGATATGGCAGAGGCAACGCAGAAAGAGGCCGGGGTTGTGGAAGCGTACGAGAATCTGGCCCGGCAGGTGCTGGATCGGCCGGAGAGCATTCCGAGCGCCATCCACAATCTCCTCTTGAAACTGGCGGAGACGCACCCGGGAGCGGTCTACTGGATCGTCCGGAAGTTCTACCAGGAGTATCTCCGGCTCTACGTCTCCGATACCGGTTACATAGGCATCGCCGATCGATACGAGCCGGAACTGATGTACCCGGGTGACATCGTCCTCTACGTGGTGCCCGAGAGCCCGCAGCCGGGCGATGTCGTCCAGGTCACCTTCACCGACAAAGACGAGGTGAGCGTCTACGTCATCCACGCCCGGGTCATCGGGTGCAACGACGACCGGTCGGTACAGGTGACGGATACCAGTACCGGAGAGGAGTATAAGGTCGTCGACTGGAATATCCTCGGCAAACTGGTCCGGGTGATCCCGTTCGGCTCCGGGGAGTGGCAGGAACTCTTCGCGGCCTCCGGCGTCCCGAAGGAGTGGGTGGCCACGTCGGTCGAGGAGAACATCCGTTCCGTCCAGGACTCGGAAATTCCCGGGAAGGACGAGGCGCTCGCCGAGCTCAAGCGCCGCCTCGGCGATCTGGTTTAAGAGAGGCGGTTTATCCGGATGGCGGGAGGATCGGCCTTCGTATCGGCCGAGAACATAGCCGCGCCGGTATTGCCTCCCCTTCCGCACGAAGGTTTTTGAGGGGAGCGATCCATTCCTGGTATATGAAGCATCTGGCAGTGCTGATTCTCGGCCTGCTGCTCATCCCGTCCGGAGCCCAGGCGCTCACGTTCCTCAGCGGGGATCAGCAGGTGATCGAGACTCCCATCCCCGACGACGTGGTCGCCTCGGGCGGATCCGTGACCGTCAACGCCCCCGTAGACAGCCTGACGGTCGCCGGGGGCATGGTGACGGTGGATGCGCCGGTCGCCGGCGACGTCATCGCCGCGGGAGGCACCCTGATAGTCAACGGCGATGTCGGCGGGAAGGTGCTTGCCGCCGGGGGCGAGATCGAGTTGAACGGGAACGCTACGAACGCTCTCATCACCGGGGGCACGGTCAGGATCGGGGAGAATGCCGTCATAGAACGCGACGCGTTCATCTCGGCGGGGGAGGTCACCAACGCGGGATCGGTCCTCCGGAACCTGACGGTATCGGGCGGGACGTTCAACAATCCCGGCACGGCCGGGAACGTGACGTTCGAGGAGCCGGAGGAGCCCGGACTGTTGCCCGACCTCTTCTCGGTGCTCTTCGCCGTCGGGTTCCTTATCCTCGGCCTTCTCCTCATCCGGGGGTTCCCCGACCTCTTTGCGGCGGTGGTCGGGCAGGTCGAGAAGAACCCGGTTCTCCTGACGGTTCTCGGGTTCGTCGCGATCATCGTATCGGCGATCATCCTCTTCATCATCGCGATCACGATCGTCGGTCTCCCCGTCGCACTCGTCGCAGGACTGCTCTTCATCGTTGCCCTGATGCTCTCGTCGCTCTTTGTCGCATACGCCCTCGGGGACGTCATCGCTTCCCGGGCGGGATGGAGCCCGGGGCGCGCGTGGATCTTTGTCCTCGGGTTCGTGATCCTGCAGATCCTCATCTTCATCCCGCTGCTCGGGGGGATCGTCCAGATCGTCGCGGTCAGTCTCGGTTACGGGGGGCTGCTCTACGCGCTCAGGGATGCCTCTCCGTTCCGTGCCGGTGGCGGCGGGGCGTAGTATCTTTTTTTGGCCGAATGCCCTCAGTCCGGCAGATTCACCGCAACCTTGCTAATATCATAGGGTTTTTCCGGGGACGTTATCGGCATGCGGAATCGCCGGTGGTACTTGCTACCTGCTATACCCCATTTACGGATTTCGAGGGGGTATCGCCATGGGGGGTGGGGACAATGGGGAGTGCGACCGAAGGGAGCATGAGAAGAACGAAGTTCTTCGAGGGGGGTCTCCCCCCTCCCCTGAAACCCCTCCCCCAGACGCGATAGCCACCACGGTCCAGTTGATCGGGTTTTTATCGAGCTCTTACTGCTCTGAGGTGCTATCGAAGAGCCCGTTCTGCAATCGGTTCCTGTTTTCTCTTCTCGCCTGTGATAAGATGACGGTAACTATACCTGAGTGCCGGCAGGAGGAGTAACTCCTGCTTACATGTCCGCCACTCTGCCCCCTTCTCCCCCCGAACACCCGACCGGCTCGATCCGCGTCCCCGGCAGGACGACCAGGTTGTAGGCGCCGTGGTCGCGGTTGAACCGGACGAGAACCCCGTAGAGCCGGACGATATCGCCGTAGGGGAGACCATCGAGCGCGTCGCGGTTCGTGCCGCGGAGGGTCGCCGGGACGACGGCGTAGGCGGGGTCTGCCGGCGTCCCGTCGCAGACCTTGTAGACCTTCGTCCGGTTATCCCCGAGGTTGCCGGAGATCAGCGCGGCGACGACGTTGATCTTTTTGTCGCGGTGCCGGCGGAGGTGGGAGAGAGGAGCGAACTTCGCTCCCGGCGGGACGCGGTAGGCGTGCTGCGTCTTTGTATCCTTTCGCAGGAGCGCCGACGAGTATTTGATATCGGTGTTCACGAACCGGTAACCGTCTTTCTCCGCTGCGAGGCGCTCCATCAACCGGGTCGGCCGGATGTCGCCTTTCTGCTCGAACGTCCAGCACCGGACGGGGTTGCAGGCGGTTCCGCGGATGAACGAGCAGGGGCTGTAGATGGTAAGGCCGCGCTCCGCTATCGCCCGCACGGTCTGCCGCATGGCGGTGGAGTTCGCGAGGTCGGCGGGCTCCACGACGACGATCGTCCCGTCGGGCGCGAGCCGTTCGGCAAGGGAGGCGACAAGGTCGGCGCGCCGGTCGGTATCGAGGTGGCGGAGTTCGTTCAAGACGTTCGAGAAGACCATGAGGTCAATCCGGTCGGGCAGGTCACCTGCCTCGAGCGCCCCGATGTCGGCGCGGATGGGCTTTTCCACCCGCACGGCGTTGCCTCGCGCCGCAGCGGCGGCCGGGACGAGGGCGTTGTAGGCCTCGAGGTGCTCCTCCGACTGCTCGACGGCGTAGACATCCGCGGAACCGTTCCCGAGCCGTCCGAGAAGGTCGATGACGGCGAGCGGCACGACTCCCGGCCCGGTGCCGAGATCGAGGATCCGCATATGGGGTTTTGCGAGCCCCTGGTTGATGACCTGCCAGAGGATGTGCTCGAACTGCACCAGGTAGACCGGTGCGTGGTAGGCCAGGTAGCCGAGAACCTGGTAGGCCTTCCGGTAACTCACCCGCTTCTCCTTCCAGTATCGGCTCTTCTGGGCGAGGATGGCGTTACGCATCCGGTCGAGCACGACCGGGTCGTCCCAGGACTTGGCGGTCTTCTTCTCGGTGTAGGACTCGACGATCCTCTGGATATAGTCCGGAACCTCCGGCTTCTCGAAGAACGCGAGCTGCCGCTCGCGCCCGGCATCGTCGACCGCTAACGGCCCTTCAACGCTACCCCGCTCGCTCATGGCATACCAGCTCGGCAGGATGAGTTATACAGGTTACGGCACCCCGTTCTGCGGTAAAATAGGGGTGGGGGGTGGATCTCTCTCAGGGCGCGCCGGCGCCCTTCTCCCGGCCGAGCCGGAATGCTGCGGTGTTGACCTCGACGGTCTTTTGCGGCACGCACCGCCGCACCGCCTCTTCGAGGGTCTCGGCCCGGAGGGGGATATCGCCCGACGCCGCGCCGAGCATCACGATGTTCTGCGAGAGGATGCTCCCCGCCTCCTCTGCGAGGGCCGCGGCGTCGATGCAGGTGACGTCGAGGTCGGCGAGCGCGGCAAGGATGCTCTCCTCGTCGGGGACGTCCATGCCCTGCTGGTAGACCGACGTCGGGACGACCAGGTTCCGGTTCACGACAAGCCTCCCTCCTGCCGGGAGGTAATGCCGGTAGCGGAGCGCCTCGAGGAGGTCGAAGGCGACGAGGAGATCGGCCGTCCCCGGCACGATCAGGGAGCCGTGCTTTCCGTCGATGCGGATGTGGCTCTCCACCGACCCGCCGCGCTGCGCCATCCCGTGGGTCTCGGCGCTCCGGACGGTCCGGTTCTCGATGATGCAGGCCTCCCCGAGGACGTTCGAGGCGAGAACAGTTCCCTGGCCGCCGATACCGACGATCAGGACGTCGAACGAGGGTTTCATCGCCGTCCCTCCAGAACGATCGCGCCCGACGGACAGATATCCGTGCAGACGCCGCAGCCGGCGCAGAGTTCGGTGATCGTCGCGTTCTTGTCGACGAACGCGATCGCCGGGCAGCCGAACGATCTGCAGGCGCCACAGCCCGTGCACCGTTCGGGGTCGACCGTGTAGGGTTTGCGCTTGATCCCGCTCCGTCGTGCGGTGATGACGCAGGGCTGTTTTGCGATGACGACCCGGACGCCCCTCCTCTCCTTCGCCTTTCGGAAGGTGTCGAGGAGCACGGGCAGGTCGTAGGGGTCGACCGTCTCGACCCAGGAGACCCCGCACGACCGGCAGATCGCATCGAGCGATATCGGGGTGCTCTCCTCGCCCGTTGCGGTCATTCCGGTGTTGGGGTTCGGCTGGTGGCCGGTCATGGCGGTGATCCGGTTGTCCAGGATGACGACGACCATATCGGCGCCGTTGTAGACGGCGTTCAAGAGCCCCGGTATGCCCGTGTGCAGGAACGTCGAGTCGCCGATGGTCGAGACCACGGGGCGCTCCTCTCCCGACCGGGCGATCCCGCTCCCGACGGTGATCGAGGCGCCCATGCAGATGGTGGTGTCCACCGCGCCGAGCTGGAGCCCGAGGGTGTAGCACCCGATGTCGCTCGGGAAGATGCCGTCGCGGAAGACCTTCCGGATCGCGTAGAACGTCGGCCGGTGCATGCACCCTGCGCAGAGGATCGGCGGGCGGGGCGGCACTCCCGGAACCGGGGCGGCCGCCGGGAAAGTCGCCGTGGGTGCCATGCCCGCCTTATCGAGCGCGGCGGCGACGATCGCCGGGGTGAACTCCCCTTCGTACGGGACCGTACCGGTCATCTTACCGAAGACCTCGGTCTTCGTCGCCACCTGCCGGACAACCTCTTCGACGACCGGGTCGAGTTCCTCGACGACGAGAACCTTCTCGTGCCGGTCGACGAAGGCCGCCAGCCACTCCTCGTCGATCGGGTAGGCGCCGACGATCGCGAGCGAGACGTCTTCGGGGAGCACTTCCTGGACGTAGGCGGCCGAGACGCCGCTCGCGACGACGGCGGTTCTGCCCCGGACGGTGTGGCGGTTGTAGCCGAGTTCGACCAGCCGCTCCTTCAGGGCCGGCTGTTTCTTGTTCAGTATCTTGTGCAGAACCCGGGTGTGCGCGGGGATGACCACATACTGCTTCGGGTCGCGCCGGAACTCGGCGGTCCGGTGATCGGTGCCGATCTCACCGAGGTCGACGTCGCCCTTCGAGTGGCAGATCCGGGTGGTGGGGCGGAAGATCACCGGCAGGCCGAACTCCTCGGAGAGGGCGAAGGCGTCCCGTATCATGTCGTGCGCTTCCTGGACTGATGCCGGGTCGAGGCAGGGGAGCCGGGCGAAGTGCGCGTAGCGCCGGGTGTCCTGCTCGTTCTGGGAACTGTGCGCGAAGGGGTCGTCGGCGGAGAGGATGACGAACCCGCCGGTCACCCCGGTGTATGCGCTCGTCATCAGGGGATCGGCCGCCACGTTCAGCCCGACGTGCTTCATGGTGCAGAGCGCGCGAACCCCGCACCAGGCGGCGGCGAGCGCGTTCTCGAAGGCGACCTTCTCGTTCGTGGACCACTCCACGGTGAAGGGCCGCTCCTTCTGTACCCTGAGGACGTCGATCACTTCGGAGGACGGCGTTCCCGGGTAGCCGCTGGCAAAATCAATATTTGCCTCCAGGCATGCGTGAGCGATGCCCTCGTTTCCGAGTAGGTATCGTACTGCCATTGTTCCACTCAACTATACTTCTATCATCGGTTTTCAACATAGCCCTTTGGATGCCTGTCAGAACCAATCCGGTGCCGAAACGCCGGGTATTGCAGGGCAGTCGCGACGGCCGGTATCCTTTGCATATCATTGTTCTCAGGGGGATTGTCGGTCGTGTCCCCGATACGGTCATGCACGCCGGCTTCATTTGCGGGTGGGTAGCCATCTCTGGAGTTCGTCCCGTGCCGTTACCCCTGCATCTTCTTCGCCGGTGCCATTCTCAGACGATTCTGGAGCAGAGTCCTTGCACAACCTTTAAATTGAATATTGTACAATATTTGTAGGCACCAGTACAGGTGTATCGGGCCCGTAGCATAGCCGGTGGTGCACCCGGCTGATAACCGGGAGGTCGTGCGTTCGAATCGCACCGGGCCCATTGTTTTTCGTTCCATCTCGTTTTCAGGGTTTGTTCGAACAGATAGTGCATCCGGCTGATAACCGGTGGTCGTCCGAATCTCGCTGTCCTATTTTTAATCCCGAGAAACGTGAGGCGGTGGACGAGCGCACCGAGCGCATCCGTTAGGTTCGATCTGCCTGTCGCCGCCGGTAGACGATATGCTCGAGGACGAGGACGGTGACGATGCCCACGACAAAGCCGTTGGTGAGCAGGGGGCGGATCATTGCCGGGAGTCCTGTGGCGACCTCCGGAGGCAGGAAGGCTACCAGTGTCCCGAGAAGGAGGGGGATGCCGACGATCAGCCCTCCGTCGAACGTTCCGACCGCCCCGCTCTCCTGCCCGAGCATGAGCCCCGCCGCGATCTGGGCGGCCATGACGTAGGCGAGGACGACGCCGATGACCGGCCCGGGGATGCTGCTGAGGAGACTGATGGCAAGCGGCGATGCGGCCATGAGCGCGATCGCTACGGCGGCCGGGACGAGAGCGAACCGGGACGCGCACCCGGTGGCGGCGATGATGCCCGGGGAGAGCGAGAAGTTCACCGGGCCGATCACTCCGGTAACGCCCGCGAGGACGTTCCCGAGGCCGGTGACGGCCACCCCGCGCTTTGCCCGTTCGCCCATTCCGTCGGCTTTGAGCAGACCGCTCACCGACTGGATCGACCCGAGGTCGTTCGTGGCGAGCGCGAGGTAGCAGATCAGGAAGGCTGCGAGCACCCCGGCGTCGGGCACGGCGAGCGGCGCGAGAAGGTTTTGGGGCAGCGCGACGAGGGCGGTATCCGCGGGCGGCAGGGAGACCGCACCGAAGAGAGCGATGTAGATCGGGGTGCCGAGAAGGATCGCCCAGAGCGCCAGAGTTGACTTCCATATCCCTGTGAGATATCCGTTTGCGGCGAAGAGGATGAGAGCGAACGCGACGGCAAAGAGGAAGGTCTGCGTCGCCGGAGCGGTGCCGCCGCCGTCCGTGATGAGATCGAGGATGGTGGGTGCGAGGGTGAACGCGATGAGCATGAGGACGACCGCGACCACCCGGGACGTGAAGAGCCTCTGGAGGTGCCCGATGAGACCGGTCGCCGCAAGACCGGCGAGGAGGAGCCCGCCGATCACCAGCGACGCATTGATGGCTGGAAACCCTGTATCGAGGCTTGCAAGGATGCCGACCAGGAGCACCGTCGCCGGGCCGAGCACCAGGGGGAGCCTGTGCCCGAGATACACCTGCGCGAGCAGCACCAGCGCGACGAGGAGGAAGAGTCTCTGGAGGTACGGGACGGTCGATCCGTCGGTATCGAGCCCGGCAACCACCCTGCCGATGATGAGGACGAGGGGAACGCTCACCGCGAGCCACTGGAGGCCGAAGATGAGGAGCGATGCCGGTCGCGGCCGGTCGTCGATGCCGTAAGCGAACTCCATGGTAGTGGCTCCTGGCGAAACGACCGGCCCGGGGTGGAGCACGGGGCGTTCCTGCCTATAATGATGATAATCTCCTCTCCGCCTCCATAATAGTTCCCATTTCAGCGGGAGAAGGTCTGGGCCGGATGGAGGATATGGGGCGCGGTGCGTCCGGGTGTTTGGCGATACCTCTTTGCAGCCTCTTACCAATCCGGTATATCTGTTGTAACCCCACCCCACCCGGCCTTCGGCCTCCTCCTCCGCACCTTCGGTGCTCAAACTCCTGCTGTTCCAGCAGTCGTTCCCCGCCCCTTGGGGCGGGGGCAGTCATGGCGATACCCCCACGGTACACTGCCTGGGGATAGGCTCTAGATAGGGGGATGTATGGCTCCCCTCCCGGATACGGCTTTCGTGGGGGTATCGCCATTGGGGGAGTGCGACTGGCCGAAGGGCAGGAGCATGAGAAGAACGAAGTTCTTTGAGGGGCTGACGGGGAGTGCGACTGGCCGGAGGGTGCGACTGCCGGAACGGCAGGAGCATGAGAAAACGCGAAGCGTTTTCGGGGCAGGAGCATGAGCACCCGAAGGGTGCGGAGTGCGAGCGTAGCGAGCTTGAGCACCGGAGGTGCGAGTGCGATGGTTCGTAGAACCGGAGCTCGACCACCGTCAGGTGGGAAGTGCGAGCGTAGCGAGCTTGAGCACCGGAGGTGCGAAGGGGAGCATCCCCCCTCCCCTGTCTCCACCTGCCGCGGATAACTGTAGCCCCCACCCCACCCGCGCTTCACGCTCCTCCCCCTTCCTGCGGGGCGGGGGCAGTGTGTGGGGATAGCCGGTGGGAAGTCGTGTCCGGTTCATCTCGGGTTCTTCGCGGCAATGCGAGGGAGAAGAGCCGGGTGAAACTTCAGATGCGTTCCTTCTCCGACCTCCCCTACCCTACAGGATATGGTTCCGGCGCAATCTCATGGTTGTTTCCGCACAAACCGATGGATTGATGCCCCGTGGCCGGGAATTGATCGGTATGCTTTCACCCAGTCATGCGGCTGGATCCTGTATCCGTCCCGCCCTCTCCCGGCCCTGTGCCGTGCGGCGCGGGAGGAGGAGGCGGGCGTGAACGCCGTCGAAGTCCGGGGACTCTCGCGGTCGTTCGACGGCCGCGATATCCTCCGCGACGTCTCGTTCACCGTCGGGCACGGCGAGATCTTCGGCTACCTCGGCCCGAACGGCGCCGGGAAGACCACGACAATCCGGATCCTGCTCGGCCTCCTTGCCCCCGGCGCGGGCGAGGTCCGGGTTCTCGGCCGCGACCTTGCTGCGGATGACGATGCGCGGGCGCGGGTCGGGGTGCTCTTCGAGAACAACGGTCTTTCCGACCGGATGAGCGCCGCGGACAACCTGGCCTACTACGCCGGTCTCTACGGTCTCGAAGAGCCTGGAGAGCGGATCGACGAACTCCTCGCGCTCGTCGATCTCGCCAACCGGCGGGACGACCCGGTCGGGACGTTCTCGACCGGCATGAAGCGGAAGCTCGGTATCGCCCGGGCGATCCTTCACCGGCCCGAGGTGGTCTTCCTCGACGAACCCTCCTCCGGCCTCGATCCCGGCGCACAGAGGATGGTTCGCGACCTCATCGTCGAACTCTCCCGGCGGGAGGAGATGACCGTCTTCTTGAACTCCCACCACCTCGACGAAGTTCAGCGGATCTGCTCGACGGTCGCGATCCTCGCGGGAGGGAGGATCCGGGCCTTCGACTCGGTAGAGAACCTCACCGCGGCATCCGGCCGCCCGGCCGTGACGATCACCCTCGCCGGTGCCGTCGACCGCGCGTGCGAGGTCGTGGGGAGATTGCCGTACGTCACGGAGTGCGACGCGGACGGCGACCGCCTCGGTTGCATCCTCGCCGACTCCGGCGCGACACCCGACCTCGTTGCAGCCCTTGTCGGGGCGGGGTTCCGGATCGAGGAGGTCCGCCGGTCGTCGCGGTCGCTTGAGGAGATCTATCTCGAACACGTCGGCAGAGCGGAGGGCGAGGCATGAGCACGTTTGCCATCATCGCCCGGCGGGAAATGAAGCTCGCCTTCCGGAACCGGAGCGCCCTCATCGCGGCGCTCATCTTCGCCGTATGGTTCCCCGTTGTGACGATCCTCGGGATCGCTGCAAGCGCCGGTGAAGACGCTACGGCCGTTGCCGGCGGCATCGCCGCAATCACCCTCCCGGTCGGGGTATTTATGGGCTATCTCTTCTGCGCCGACGCCTTCTTCCGGGAGAAGCGGGACGGCTCCATCGAGACGCTCCTCTGCACCCCGGTCTCTCTCCGCCGCCTCTGGGAGGGGAAGGCCGCCGGGGTCGCCGTGCCGGCGTATCTGATGACTCTTGTCTCGGCCGCAGTGGCCCTTGCGGCGGTTTACACCCTGTCGAGCGCTCCCGTAGCCGGCGAACCCCTGCTCATCCTTCACCTCGCGGTCGTCGTCCCGGTCTGGATCGCCGCCGCGGCCGGGCTGATCGGCGCGGCCCAGCTTGCGCTCGGGATGCGGGAGAACCAGATCCTCGGGTTCGTGCTGATATTCGGGTTCATCTTTCTCATCGTCGTGCTCCAGGGGATCGCACCGGGCGGGTCGGGCATCTCGGTGACGACGGAGGTTATCTTCGCGGCGGTCGGGATCGTGCTCCTCGCGCTCGCCCGATTCATTGCCGGGAAGGTGACGAGGGAGCGGATCGTCAGGACGATTCCGTGAGGTGTTGGGCAGGGATGCGTCCCCGGCAGAAGTAAGATATACCGGTGCAGCAAGTGTGCACCCATGATGCAGGAGGAGCACGATCTCCCGAACCGTATCCTTCGTGCCCTCCGGTTTCGGCCGAAGGGCATGACCATCACCGAGGTGGCGAAACAACTCGGCGTCACCCGGAACTCGGTCTCGAAACACCTCGAGATCCTTCAGATCGCCGGTAAAGTCGATGTGCGGCATATCGGGAACGCGAAACTCTACTCCCTCGCCCAGCGCGTCCCGATCTCCGCCTTCCTCTGCTTCACGAAGAACCTGATCCTGATCCTTGACAACGAGCAGCGAATCGTCCAGGTCAACGACCAGTGCCAGAGAGCCCTCAAACGCTCGAAAGATGATCTGATCGGCCTGACGCTCGCGGAGGCCGCCCTTCCCGTCGTCTCCTCCCCGGAGGCGATCGCCGTCATCGAAGGCCTGGAACGCGAGCAGGTGATGACCGATCTCCTTTACCGGCGGGACGAGGGAGGAGACCTCTTCTACCAGATGCAGGCGATCCCGACGACGTTTGAGGACGGCGAGAAGGGGTGCACCCTCGTCCTCGAGGATATCACCGAGCGGAAGCGGTACGTCCGGAACATGGAGTTCCTCGCCCGGACCGCGATGGAGCTCGTCGATATGCCGACGGAGGCGGACATCTACGAGTATATCGCTGAAACAATTGCGGAAATCGTTCCGAATCCACGCTGTTACGTGCATTCTTATGATGAGGCCAAACAGGAGTTCTTCATACGTGCGATGACTCCCGATAGCATTCGGAACGCGGTGAGGGAGATCATAGGAGAAGATCCTGTTGGCAAGGTCTTTCCCGTCCGCGGGGTCTTTTACTCTGCCCCATTCAATGAGTCTCCGTCGACGTTTTTCGCCATGAGAGAGATGCATTTTAGTCCCTATTTTGAGGATGAAGAGTTATCGTTTGCCGATGCGTGCTTGCACGTATTTCCCGAAGATACCTACGAGAGGCTCCAGCAGAGATTCGAGATCGCGAAGATATACCTCACCGGGCTGGTATGGCAGGAACAGCTCTTCGGGCTGGTCGGGATATGCATGGGACCCGAGGAAGTGCTCGAAGATAGGTCTGCAATCGAATCTTTCCTCCGCCAGGCTTCCATTGCCCTCGCCCGGCGGCAGACCGAGGAGCGGCTCCGCCGGAGCGAAAGCCGGTTCCGGGACCTGATCGACTCCTCGCCCGTTCCATCGGCCGTCATCGAGAGCGACGGCCGCTACACCTTCATTAACCGGGCGTTCACCGACCTTTTTGGGTATACGCTCGCGGATATCCCCACCGGGAAAGACTGGTTCCGGCTTGCGTTCCCGGATCCCGTCCGCCGCCGCGAGGCGATCGCTGCCTGGAAGGCAGACCGGGAAGCGGCCGGCCCCTGCCACTCACGGCCGCGGACGTATCCCGTCCGGTGCAGGGATGGGGAAGGGAAAGAGATCCGCTTCTCGCCTGTCGAACTCTCCGACGGGACAGAGTACGTCACCTATGAGGACGTCACCGAGGAGCGCCGGATTCATGGTGTCCTGATCGGCGAGATAGCGGGACTGCGAAGAAAGTAGTCGTTTCCTGGCGGTTCGTCTCCGCCAGGGAATGTATTGTGGATCCAGAGGCCCCGGAGTGCTCTACAGCGTCTCGCTGCCGTAGAGGTAGGGCCTGAGAGCCTTCGGGATCGTGACCGAGCCGTCCTCGTTCTGGTTGTTCTCGAGGATCGCCCGGATCGCGCGGGAGGTCGCGATCGCGGTGCTGTTTAAGGTGTGCAGATAGCGCTTCGAGGTGAACTCGGTCGGATCGCGCGCCTTGATGTTCAGCCTGACCGACTGGTAGGCCGTGCAGTTCGAGCAGGAGACCGCTTCGCGGTAGCAGCCCTCGCGCGGCATCCAGACCTCGAGGTCGTACTTCTTTGCGGCGACCGTTCCGATATCCCCCGTGCAGATCAGGACAACCCGGTAAGGAAGGCCGAGCTGCTGGAAGACCTCCTCTGCGTTCGCCATCAATTCCTCGTGGAGGTCCCAGGACTGCTCCGGCGTGGCGTAGACGAACTGCTCCACCTTGTGGAACTGGTGGACGCGGAAGAGGCCTTTCGTATCGAGTCCGTGCGCCCCGATCTCGCGCCGGAAGCACGGGCTCAAGCCCGCCAGACGGAGCGGGAGATCCTTCTCCTCGAAGATCTCGTCGCTGTACATCGCGGCCATCGGGTGCTCGCTCGTCGCGATCAGATACTCGTCCTCGCCGTCGATCCTGTACATGACGTTCTCGAAGTCGGCAAGGTCGGTCACGCCCTCGTATGCGGCCCGGTTCAGCATGTAGGGCGGGATGATCGGGGTGTATCCGCGTTCGACGAGAAGGTCCATAGCAAACCGCTGGAGCGCCATATCGAGCAGAGCGAGCCTGCCTTTCAGGAAGTAGAACCCGGATCCGGCGATCTTCGCCGCGCGCTCGAAGTCCGCCCAGTCGTGTTCGACGGCGAGCGCGCCGTGGTTCTTCAGGTCGAACGCGGGAAGTTTCGGTTCGCCCCACCGCCGGATCTCGACGTTCTCGGAGTCGTCCTTGCCGACGGGCACGCTCTCGTGCAGGATGTTCGGGAGCCGCATCAGGCGGTACTTTATCGCTTCGGTGAGGTCGTCGTACTCCGCCTCGGCCTCGTTGACCCGCGCGGGAAGGCCCGCCGCCTCGGCAAGGAGCCCATCGATCTCCGCTCCCGCCTTCCTCGCCTGGCTGATCTCGCGGGAAATGACGTTTCTGCGGTTTCGCAGGCTCCCGATCGCCACGGTGAGTTCCCGTGCCCTCCTGTCCATCTCCAGCACCTCGTCGATCCAGACAAGTTTCTCGGTGTCTCCTCTCTTCGTGAGGTCTGCCCGGACGATCTCGGGGTGTGCACGAACGAACTTCAACTCAAGCATAACTCTCTCGTACGTACTTCGCGATGACGGTATATGGTCGTGTTGCCCTTCCTCGATGATGGACTCGGGTGGCTCCCGGGGCAGAGCGCCCGAACCCCGTCCCGCCGCTACCGCACAAGAAACCTACTCTTATAATTCCCGGTAAGCCAACCCATTAGCATGGATAAGAACCAGAAGATCGTTCTGGTGATGGGCGGCCTCATTGTGCTCGGGCTACTCACCATCGAGCCCTTCTTCGCTCTCATCGCGCTGATCCTCGTGCTCGCCATCCTGATGAGTCTCCGTATCATGGGAGATACGGAGGACTACCCGCTCGTCACCGCAGGGCTCTCGGAGGATGCGCGGGAGATCATCGTCATCAATACGGGGACCGGGAAGGCACAGAAGATTCACGTCGCCCTCGTTCCGCTCGACATCGTGTTCGAGGTCGCCTCGCTCGACCCGGACGAGGAGTCCGGGTTCAGTCTGCCGTCGATGGTCTCGGAGGCAAAAGCAGTCGTCACCTACGAGAACGCCGAGGGACAGCAGTTCCAGCGCTCGTATCCCCTCACGGCCCTCGGGGCCGGGCACGACCTCACCGAACCGCTCATTCCCATCTTCGGGCGCCGGTGATGGGTTGGGGGTTACACGAACTCATTAGTACGTGGAGACAGGGGAGGGGGGCAAGCCCCCTCGAAGAACTTCGTTCTTCTCGTGTTCGCTTCGCTCGCACCTCGAAACTCTTCGAGTTTCTCATGCTCACTACGTTCGCACCTCGCACCTATCGGTGCTCAAGCTCGCTTCGCTCGCACCTCGAAACTCTTCGAGTTTCTCATGCTCACTACGTTCGCACCTCGCACCTATCGGTGCTCAAGCTCGCTTCGCTCGCACTTCCCACCTGACGGTAGTCGAGCTCCGTTCCTTCGCACCTTCGGTGCTCACGCTCCGGTTCTCGCACCTTCGGTGCTCAAACTCCTGCCGGGACGGCAGTCGCACTCACGAACCGTCGCGCTTCGAACCGTCGCACCCCCCGTCAGCCCTTCGCACCTGACGGTGCTCCAGCTCCGTTCCGTTGGAACGTCGCACCCTCCGGCCAGTCGCACTCCCCTATGGCGATATCCCGTGGAAATCCGTGCACGGGTGTGGTGTCCCACCCATTGCTCTTCGGGACACCCGAGGCTCGGAAGTTGCTGGCCTCCCCCCACCACACGCATGCAGCGATCAAAACCCCCAGGGCGGCCCGCTAAACCCGGCCCTCCCTCGATATCCGGGGGCGCTTTCCAAAAAAATGTTTTTCAGGACCCGAGATACTCGAGCGTCCGCGCGAGCGCGGCCGTCAGCTCCTCGTCCATCTCTGCGTACTCGTAGAGCGCCCGGTAGAGCATGAAGACGAGTTCGTAGCCGTAGATCTCGAACGCCTCCTCCGGCGCGAGCGGCGCGAGATAGGATTCCGTCCGGATCTCGGTGTTGGTGTACATCAGTTCGTGGAAGGCCCCGTCCTCGTCGAGGACGCAGATCTGCGCATCGACGGGCTTCGTCGGGTCGTCGGGGCGGTAGGGGAGCGGGTCGCCTTTCCCGAGAACGATCATCTTCTTCTCGTAGAACTCCTGGTCGTAGAGATCCCCCGATGCCTCTCTCTTTGCGCGCCGGAGCATATCGAGCCCGATCTGTTTCACGACCGGCGCCGTATCGGCAGCCATCCGCGCAAGAAGGGCACCCATGTTGCCCCGGAGTTCCGAGGCCGACTCTTCCTTCTTCGCCTGCAGTTCCTCAAGGGTTTCGAGGAGGCGGGCGTATCCCTCTTCGATGATCGGATCCATTGCTCACTCACCTCTCGCGTATGCCGGCATAAGCGCACCGGTTTGTCCTGCTAATCGCCCTGCCGGAGGCGCTCGGTCGCGAGGGCGCCCGCATACGCGACCGTGCTCACGAGAATGATCGTCGCGCCCGAGGGGACGTCGAGGAGGTAGGAGAGCAGGATCCCCGCAATGGTGAAGGCGATGCCGAGGATGACGGCGAGGAGCATCATGCTCCGGATCCGGGTGGTGTAAAGGCGGCTGATCGCCGCCGGGAGCGTCAGGAGAGCGATCACCAGGATGATCCCCACCACCCGGATCAGCATCACCACCGTCAGCGCAATCAGCACGAGGAGGAGGAGCGAGAGCCGCTCGACCGGGAGGTTCATGACCGTCGCATAGTCCGGGTCGAACGTGACCGCCTGGAGCTCCCGGTAGAGGAGAGCCACGACGGCGACGATGATGGCGACGAGCACCCCCATCAACAGGATGTCTCCCCTTGGGACGAGGAGGATGTTCCCGAAGAGGTAGGAGAAGAGATCTGGAGCGAATCCCGGGGTTAAGTAGACGAAGAGGATCCCGATGGCCATCCCCGCCGCCCAGACCGCGCCGATGATGGTGTCCATCTGCTGCCGGGCCCGGAGCTGGAGCGTGCCCATCCCGAGCGCCGTCGCCACGGTGAACCCGGTCGCGCCGAGGAGCGGGTCTATCCCGAGGAAGTAACCGAGGCCGATCCCCCCGAAGGCCGCGTGGGATATGCCGCCGCTGACCGAGACCATCCGCCGCACCACGACGTAGGTGCCGATGATGCCGCAGGCTACGCTCGCGAGCACCCCGGCGATGAGGGCGTTCCTGAAGAACTCGAATCCGAGAATCTCGAACATGCTCACTCCTCCTCCGCGTGCTCCGAAAAGACCCGGTGCGGAACTCCGTGGGCGATGAGATCGACCGGGCAGTGGTATGCGGCTTCGAGCATATCCGGCGTGATCTCGTTCGTGTCGTGCGTGTAGAGGCGCCGGTTTAAGCAGGCGACCCGGGTCACGTGCTCCGGGATCACCCCGATGTCGTGGGTCACGAGGACGATCGCCATCCGTTCGCGGAGTCGGTCGAGGATACTGTAGAACTGCGCCGCCGTCGGGGCGTCCACGTAGACCGTCGGTTCGTCGAGGAGCAGCACCTTCGGGTCGCCGACGAGCGCCCGGGCAATGATCGCGCGCTGCTGCTCTCCGCCGGAGAGATCCCGGATCTGCCGGTCGGCGAGATCGGCGATGCCCATCATCCTGAGCGCTTCCTCTGTCCGGGCATGGTCTTCAGCCCCGTAACGCCGCGGGATTCGGGTGATGTGGCCGAGGCGGCCGGAGAGGATCATCTCCCGCACGGTGATGGGATACTCGAAGTCGAACGTCCGGAACTGGGGGACGTAACCGAGTTCCTTCCTCGCCGCCGCCCCCGTGCCGCCGAGGATCCTGACCGTGCCGCGGGAGGGCTGGAGGAGGCCGAGGATCACCCGGAGAAGCGTCGTCTTCCCGCCGCCGTTCGGCCCGATGATCGCGTAGAAGTCGTCCTGGTGGACGGTGAGGTTCACGTCTTCGAGGACGGTATGGCCGCGCAGCCTGACCCGGACGTCCTCGACCTCGATCACGGGAACGGTCATGGCCTGCCGCTCTCCGCAAACGCCGAGGCCACGCGTTGCATGTTCGCGAGGTAGTCCTTCGCGAGCGGGCTCACCGTCACCACGGTGCCCCCGATCGCGTCCGCGATCACCTCGGCGCTCCGGGTGGAATGCTCGGGCGAGGCGAATATCACCTTTATCTTCTCCTCCTCCGCCTGCTTGATGAGGTGCTCCAGCCTCTGCGGCGAGGGTTCCTTTCCCTCGCTCTCGATCGGAACCTCAGTAAAGCCGTAGTCCCGGGCAAGGTAGGCCCACGACGAGTGGTAGACCATGATCGTTTTCACCCCCGATGCGGCGAGCGCATCGGCGATCTCCGCGTCGAGGGCGTCGAGTTCCCCGAGGTAGACATCGGCGTTCCGGCGGTAGTCTTCGGCGTTCTCCGGATCGACCGCTATGAGCCCCTCGCGGATCTCCTCGACCATGACCTTCGCGTTCTTCGGGGACGTCCAGATGTGGGGGTCGGTTCCCCCGTGTTCGGCGTCACCGGTCGTGATCAGGTCGACGCCGCGCGAACAGTCGACGACCAGCATCCCGGGGTTCAGGGCGGCGATCTTCTCCCGCCAGGCGAGTTCGAACTCGATCCCCGAACCGACCACGGCATACATATCCGCCCCTGCGACGTCCGCGAGGGTTCCCGGCGGGGGTTCGTAGGTGTGCGGGTCGGCCCCCGGCGGCACCAGCAGGATCACCCGGACGTGATCGCCGCCCACCCGTTCTACGAACTCCTCTTCGGGCGGTATCGTGACCGCGACGACGACTTCCCCGCCATCCAGACGATCGGTGCCGGTGCACCCCGCCGCGGCTGCCGCCAGCAGAAAGACTATGAATCCAGCTGCAACGAGAGATAGACGGACGGTATTGTTGTTATCCTGCGATCTCATCGATCTCGTCTCCTGGTTTGGTATGTATCTAAATTCATCCCGCACAAAAGTCAGAGACGTTCCGCCGTCACCCGCGGTACCCGTCGAAAGAACCGCAACAGCGGTGATCGTGCTCGATCTCCCCGCAGACGCTCATCATCGGGTGCCCGAGCGACGTGCACATCCTGTTGGTGAGGTCTTTTGAGAAGCACTGCTCGATCTTCTTCGCTTCCCTGCAGGCCTCGTCGGGCTCGAGCCCGTGGCGGCTGAGCACCAGGGCGACGATCCGGTGGCGGCGAACCAGGAATCGGGCGTATTCGGTGCCGAACTGCGTGAGCCTCACCCCGTGGTAGGGCGTATGCTCGATGTATCCTGCTTTTGCAATCTCCGTGAGCGCTTTCGTCACCGTCGAGGGCGCGACGGAGAAGTGGACGGCAATCTCGGTCGTCTTCACGACGTCGCCCTGCATGTGGATGTATTTGAGGTATTCCGCCTTCTTCGAGGAGAGTTCTTGCCCGGTGATCCCCTGCATGGGAAGAGGATACGCCCTGTTGGGAGAAAAAGTTTCGGTGGGGCTAAACCTTCTCGGCGTCGGACGGGATCCGTTCGGCGGTGACATAGTGCCGGCGGTTCTTGGTTATCACCGCCCTCCCGTGGAACCCGAACGGGAGATCCTCTTCTACGACGACGTTGAGGTAGCAGGGATTGCGGCAGACGGTCGATCCCGGCGCGTTCTTCTCGGTCGCGACGATCGATGTCTCCCGCCCGATCCAGCGCTGGTTGTAGGCGTCGTAGATCCGGTTTGCTTCGGCAAGCAGCGTGCGGGAGCGGTCTTTGCGTATCCGCTCGGGGAGGTCTTTCAAGGCCGCCGCGGGCGTTCCGGGCCGCCGGGAGTAGCGGGTGATGTTCACTTTCACGAACGCCGCCCGTTTGAGGAGTTCGAGCGTCTGTGAAAACTCTTCGTCCGTCTCCCCGGGAAACCCGGTGATGAAGTCGGAGGAGATCATCATATCCGGGAAGCGTTCCCGGAACGTATCGACGATCCGGACGACGTCGGCGGCAGTGTAGCCGCGCTGCATCCGTTCAAGGACGGTATCGGAGCCCGACTGGACGGGGAGGTGGAGGAACCGGAAGATCCTGTCGCTCTCGTACGCCCCGACGAGCGGTTCAAGGATCCCGAGCACCGTAGCCGGGTTCATCATCCCCGGCCTGACGGCGAACCTCCCGGGGATCTTTGCTATCTCCTGCAAAAGATCCGGGAGCGACTCGCCCCGCTCGAGCCCCCATGCGGCCACGTCCTGCCCGGTCAGCTGGATCTCGTAGGCGCCCGACGCGACGAGAGCCCGGACGGCGTCGAGGATCTCCTCTGCAGGTGCACTTTTCAACTGTCCACGGGCGAACCGGGTGATGCAGTAACTGCACCGGCCGACGCATCCGCTCGCCACCTGCACCACGCCGATTGCCCCTGCTCCATGGGTGCCGACACCGGCCGATCGCTCGTGGATCTCGTCCGGATGGATGACGTGCGGCGTGCAGACCGAACGGATCTTATCCATCTGGACGACCGGCATGCACCCGGTCACGTAGAGGTCGCGGTCGGCGAACAGAGCGAGGCGCCGGAGCATCTTTCGTTCGGTCGCGCCGATCACCGTGCAGGTGTTGATGATGACGGCGTCCGCCTCTTCCGGCCGTTCGGTCATCGTGCAGCCGAAACCTTCCAGTATCGCCGCGAGCCTCTGTGTGTCGGCATGATTGTAGGTGCATCCGTAGGTCTCGATGTAGACCTGTCTTCCCTGAAGTTCCTCAAACGTGATGGCGATCGACTCTCCCTGCGCGCGGTCGGCGGTCGGCCCGGGTTCCCGGCTGCCCGGTTACCCCTATCGGTCGGAGGATAGTTTCCTCCTCTTTCGACCGGTTTCGGCCTGAGCACAATACTTAACCGCTGACATTACAACTTCTTTATTCGATGATTAAAATAGGGTTGCTGGGATGCGGCAACGTCGGGCATATCATCGCCACACACGCCGAGAGCATCCAGGTTATCGCCGTCTTCGATATCATCCCCGGGCGGGCGGAGACGCTCGCGGCACTCTGCCATGCCCGGTCATACACGGACTTCGACGCCTTCATGCGGGAGGACTTCTCTATCGTCGTGGAGGCCGCCTCGGTCGATGCCGTCAAGATATACGGCGAGGCTGTCCTCAGGTCGGGGCGGGACATCATCGTCCTCTCCGGGGGAGCTCTTGCGGACGACGAGTTCCGCGAGCACCTCGTCGAGGTTGCACGGGAGGCGGGAAAGAAGATCCGCATCCCGAGCGGGGCTATCATCGGACTCGACAACCTCAAGATCGGGCAGGTCTCGCCGCCGAGCCGCCTCCTCCTGCGGACGACGAAACCTCCCGCCTCGCTCGGGATGACCGCCGAAGCCCGGACAGAGATATTTAAGGGGCTGGCGCACGACTGTATAAAGCAATACCCCAAAAATATCAACGTCGCGGTAGCGCTGGGACTCGCCGCCGGCAGGGATGCCGAAGTGGAACTCCTGGTCGACCCTGCTGCGGAGAGGAACATCCACGAGATATTCGTCGAAGGCGACTTCGGGGACATCTACGTCCGGGTCAGGAACGTCCCGAGCCCCGATAACCCGGCGACGAGTTATATGGCAGCCCTCTCCATCCTGACGCTCTTAAAAAATCTCGAGAACCCTCTGGTGGTGGGTACGTAACAATGGAAACGGAGATTCGTGCGCTCAAGGCCGAGAAGAACGCAGTCGTCATGGCGCATAACTACCAGCCCATGGCGATCCAG
This sequence comes from Methanoculleus horonobensis, assembly GCF_001602375.1. Lineage (NCBI taxonomy): Archaea > Methanobacteriati > Methanobacteriota > Methanomicrobia > Methanomicrobiales > Methanomicrobiaceae > Methanoculleus > Methanoculleus horonobensis. The sequence goes on from NZ_BCNY01000014.1 coordinate 253,833, forward strand.
GGGCTCGCCGACGTGGTGGGCGACAGCCTCGAACTCGCGGTGAAGGCGAAGGAGACCGCGGCTGACCTGATCGTCGTCTGCGGTGTCCGGTTCATGGCCGAGACGGCAAAGATCCTCAACCCCGACCGGAAGGTGGTCATCCCGGTAGAGGACGCGGGATGCCCGCTTGCTGATTTCCTGACCCCGGAGATGATCCGTGAGGCGAGGGCGCGATACCCCGACGCGGCCGTGGTGGTCTACATCAACAGTACGGCGGAGAGCAAGGCGCTCGCGGACATCACCTGCACCTCGGCAAACGCGGTTCGGGTCGTAGCGTCGCTTCCAAACGAGACCATCCTCTTCGGGCCGGATGCAAACCTCGCGGCATACGTCCAGCGGGAACTCCCCGAGAAGACGATCGTTCCCCTGCCTCCCGGCGGTCACTGCTACGTCCATACAGGGTTCACTCTTGCCGACATCGAGGCTGCCCGGAGAAAGGGCGGCAAAATCGTCTGCCATCCCGAATGCCCGCCGGAGGTTCAGGAGCAGGCCGACCGGATAGCCTCCACGGGAGGCATGGTCCGGGAGGCCGCGGCCGGTGGAGACGAGCCCTGGTGGATCTTCACCGAGCGGGAGATGGCCTCCCGCCTGCGGGTGCTCTACCCCGGAAGAGTCTTTTACGAGAAGCCGGAGGCCGTCTGCGCGGATATGAAGAGGATCTCGCTTGAAGACCTCCGCCGGGCGCTCGAGTCCGAGGAGCACGAGGTCGTCCTCCCGAGAGAGGTCATGGACCGGGCGCGGCGAGCGATCGAGCGGATGATCGCCGTCGGAGCGTGAGTGCGGATGATCCCGATCGAGGACCTGCTCCGTTTTGTCCGGGAGGATGCGCCGTGGGGCGACGTCACCTCTGAGACGGTCGTTCCCGACGTCGCCTGCCGGGCGGTGATCCGGGCGAAAGATACCGGGATCGCCGCCGGCCTCGAGGAGGCACGGGCGCTCTTCGAGCATTACGGGGTCGCCGTGCGTCAGCGCATCCCCGACGGGAGACCGGTTGCTCCCGGAGCGGTTCTCCTCGAACTCGAAGGCCGCGCGAGGGCGATCCTTCTCCTGGAGCGGACGGCGCTCAACATCATCGGGCGGATGAGCGGGATTGCGACCCGGACCCGGGAAGCGGTCGAGGCCGTCCGGGCGGTCTCTCCCGACGTGCGGATTGCCGCGACCCGGAAGACCGCCCCGGGACTCCGGATGCTCGATAAGAAGGCGGTGGTTCTCGGCGGGGGCGACCCGCACCGCTACTGCCTCTCGGATATGGTTCTGATCAAGGACAACCACCTCGCGCTAGTGCCGCTCGCCGAGGCGATCCGGAAGGCAAAGGAGCAGAGCCGTTACCGGGCGGTCGAGGCGGAGGTCGAGACGGCACGGGACGCCGTCGAGGCCGCGGTTGCCGGCGCCGATATCGTCCTTCTCGACAACATGGCCCCGGACGCCGTCCGGGAGGCGGTCGGGGCGCTGGCCGCCCGCGGTCTCCGGGAACAGGTCGCCCTCGAGGTCTCGGGAGGCGTCGCCGGCGGCGATCTTGCCGGGTATGCCGCGACCGGGATCGATATCATCAGTATGGGTGCGCTCACCCATACGGTCAGGAACTTCGACGTGAGCCTGGATATCCTGAAAGGCGCGGGCACCGTCAGGCTTCCGTAAAAAAGCAGGGTTCAGGATGCGGTCTGGACGTCCTCCATCGTGAGTTCGTCCAGAAACGGCATCAGCCCTTTGACGTAAGGCACGAGTTTGCCCTCTTCTGTCCTGAGTTCCCCGTAGGCCACGACCTCGATGACCAGCGGGAGCTCGTCCAGGCGCCGGGTGAAGAGGGGATCCTCTTCGGCGGCGTACCGGAGGAACGCATTCAGGTCGACGAACGGGCGTTCCAGGTCGGCGACGTCACGGTACTCCTGCAGGTCCTCCCGGAGCGTGGAGCCTCTGGCCAGGTCCTCCTCGAAGTAGAGGAAGACGTCGAAGTTGTGGCGGCGACCCATCGCATCGAGGTCTCTGATATCGATCTTCGCTCCGGCAACGATGCCGAGACGTTCCAGATCCGGGGGAAACGCCGTACCCTCCGGTGTGACCGTCGAACTCTCCATACTATGGTGAAGGGAGGGAGAGTAGAAAAAGTGCACTCTTGTGGGCATCTTCCGGAGCAAAACCTTATAGCCGGCCGACCCCAGTTGGGCGTGAGGTGGCCTATGGCAGGGGGGGATCCGCCGGTGCCGGAGAGAGAGACCGAAGGCCTCGAGCGGGAGAAGGTGCTCCATCGACACCTTTCGATGCTTGCGTCCGGGAATCTCAACGAACGGTGGCGGGCTGTGGACGCGCTCGGGGAAATCGGCGACAGTCGCGCGGTACGACCGCTCATCGAGGCGCTGGAGGACGAATTCGTCGACGTACGGTGGAAGGCGGCGAAGGCGCTCGGGCTCATCGATGGGCGCGAACCTGTCCTCCCGTTGATACGGAGCCTGGAAGACGACAGCCCCTGGGTTCGGATGGGGGCGGCCTGGGCGCTCGGGACGATCGGCGATCCCCGGGCGGTCGAGCCGTTGATCCGGCTGCTCGACGACACGAAACCCCGGGTCCGGAGGATGGCGGCCTGGGCGCTCGGCCGGATAGGCAACCCGCGGGCCCGGGAACCCCTTTTGCGCCTCCTCGGCGATGCCGACCGCGACGTCAGGGTTGCCGGTCGGCAGGCGCTCGAAGAGATCGGAACCGAGCGGGAGATCCCGACCGTCTGAAGGGGCGACGGCTCATCCTGTCCGGATACCCTGTCCATGACCCCCGGGCAGCCGCTCTCGTCCCGTATGCGTTTATTATCCAGGAACGTCTTCTTATATTTGATAGGGCGTTGCAATCAGTTTATATACCCTGGCTGAGCGTCCGAAAGGAGACGGATATGGACATATTCATGAAGTGCGCCGTCGAGGAAGCGGAAACGAGCCTGCGGGAAGGCGGAATACCCATCGGCTCGGTGCTTGTGCGCGAAGGCCGGATCATCGGGCGCGGCCGGAACCGTCGCGTCCAGGCTGACGACCCCGTACTCCACGCCGAGATCGACTGCCTGAGGAACGCCGGGAGGATCGGTAACTACGCGGATTGCACGCTCTACTCCACGCTGATGCCCTGCTACCTCTGTGCGGGAGCAGCCGTCCAGTTCGGGATCGGCAAGGTTGTGGCCGGGGAATCAGTGAATTTCGCGGGAGCGCGGGAGTTCCTCGAGTCGCACGGGGTCGAGGTGCTCGATCTCGACCTCGATGTCTGCAAGGCGATGATGGGCGCGTTCATCGAGCAGCACCCCCACCTCTGGTACGAGGATATCGGGGAGTTGTGAGGCGGTTATCATGGCTGAGGACAGGTTGTTCCGTTACATCGTCGTTGCCGTTGGCTTCCTTCTTGCCGGGACCCTCATCGGCCTTGCAGCCGCTCCTCTCCCGGCCGTCCCCGCGTCCGAAGATCGGGATGCGCTCTTTCAGGTCTCGACCATCGATGCGCTCCTCCAGGGAACCTACGACGGCAGCATGACGTTCGACGAGCTCGCGAGGCACGGAGACTTCGGGATCGGATGCGGCGATCGGCTCGACGGGGAACTGATCGGCGTCGATGGGAAGTGGTACCTGGTTCGGGTCGATGGGCGGGCCTATCCGGTTGCCGGGAACGCGACGACACCGTTCGCGGCAGCGACCTTCTTCGATCCGGAGATCACGATCGCGGTCGACGAGCCGGTGAACCTGACCGCTCTCGAGAGCCGGGTGCAGGCGGAGTTCCCTTCGGAGAACCTCTTCTACGCTATCCGGGTGGACGGCACCTTCCCGCATGTGGTGACCCGGAGCGTGCCCGCCCAGGAGAAGCCGTACCCGCGGCTCGCCGATGTGACGGCCAACCAGACGGTCTTTACGTTTGAGAACGTCCCCGGAACCGCCGTCGGGTTCTGGACGCCGGAACTCGCAGAGGGGATCAACGTCCCCGGCTACCACCTTCACTTCATCACCTCCGACCGCACCGCCGGCGGCCACGTGCTCGATATGGTCATGGCGGAGGGCACCGTGCAGGTCGACACCACGATGAACTTCACCATGGCGCTCCCGTCCGGCGGCGACTTCTTAACGGTTGATCTTTCAGGAGACCTCTCCGACGACCTTGAAAAAGTCGAGTAATGCCGGATCTCCGGCGGTCCTGCCCGGGACTTCCCCCTCCTTGGCTGCCAAAAAAAGTTTTTATCTGACGACGAGCAGCGGCGGTTTGACAGCGCCGCCGATCTGCTCGAGCAGGGCGCTGATCCGGGACTTTCCGCTCCTGCCGAAAGCGCCCATGACGATCAGCCCGTATTCGCCGGAGTTCGTCTCCTTAAGAACCTCCTCCCTGATCGACCCCTCGACGATCTTTGACGAGCACCGGATCTTCTCCCCCTGGTAACGGGTGAGGATGCCGTTCTGGTCATCCTCGATGCTCTTTCGCATGTCCTTCCAGATCCGCTCTTCGTAGCCCTTCAGCTGGTCGCAGATCCCGCTCTGGGCGCAGAAGTTGAACGCCATCGCCTTGGCCTCCGCGATATCCAGCACCGAGAAGAGGACTACCTCGGCATTCTTCCGCTTTGCCAGTCCAATCGCATGCAGAGCCGCTTTCTGGCTCCACTTCGAACCATCGATAAGCACGAGTATCTTCATGTCGCTCACATCGCAAATTTCAGCCAGAGCATCGCAAATCCTACCGCCACCGTCACGAAGAGCACGAGCATCCCCACCTTCAGGAAGTCGATGAAGGTGATGCCGATCCCCTCACGCTCGGCGATACCGATGACGACGACGTTCGCCGAGGCCCCGATGGCGGTTCCGTTCCCGCCGAGGCACGCACCGAGGGCGAGCGCCCACCAGAGCGGGTAGACGTCCATCGTCGCCCCCATGTCATGAATGAGCGGGATCATCGCCGCGGTGAGGGGGATGTTGTCCACGATTGCCGAGGCGATCGCGGCGAACCAGGCCACGATGAACATCGCCTCGCCGGTCGATCCGACGTTCTCGACCATCACCGCGGCGATGCTCGAGATGATGCCGGTCTCGACGAGGGCGCCCACGATGACGAAGAGCCCGCCGAAGAAGAAGAGGGCCGGCCACTCGATCTTCTCGAATATCTCTTCGGGCGACTGGCGGCTCCAGAATAGGAGGATCGCCGCCCCGATGAGAGCCACCTCTGCGGGTTCGAGCCCCATCGCCGGGTCGACGAACGAGAGGGCGACGTGCAGGATCTCCCCGATCCGGTCATGGATGAAGAACAGGAAGACCACGAAGGCGATGACGGCCACCGATTTGTTGAAGAGCGACCTGTCGGTGATCGCCGCCCGCTCGTCCAGACCCTCAAGCGTCCGGATCAGTTCCTGCCGCTCTTCGGCGCTTACCCTCATCGATCTGCCGTAGATGACGTACATCATCAGGAGAAGGATCACCATATCGACGACCATGATGGGGCCAAGATGGATGATGAACTCGTTGAACGTCAGTCCTGCCGACGACGCGATCATGATGTTCGGCGGGTCGCCGATGAGCGTCGCAGCCCCGCCGACGTTTGAGGAGAAGATCTCCGTGACAAGGAAGGGAATGGGGTTGAGGTTCATCACCCTCGCGACATAGAGGAGCATCGGGGTGAGAAGGAGGACGGTGGTGACGTTGTCGAGAAACGCGCTCACGATCGCGGTCACGATCGCAAAGAGGACGAGAACCCGGATCGGGCTGCCTTTCGCGAGTTTTGCCGTCCGTATCGCGATATACTCGAAGAGACCGCTGCCCCGGGCGGTATTGACGATGATCATCATCCCGAGGAGCAGGAAGATCGTCCCGAAGTCGACGTGTTCGAGGAGCGCCTCCCAGGGGACGATCCCGACGAAGACCACGATCGCCGCACCGAGCATGGCGGCGACCGCCCGGTGGATCCGCTCGTCGATGATGAGTGCGTAGGTGAAGAGAAAGACCGCTACCGCGATCAGCGCCACTGCTTCCATCTATGGCACCCGTCAGTAGATGAGCGCGGGAGTCTCCACCCGCTGGCAGATGCGCAGAACGATCGGGCTCACCGAGACGTCGGTCGACTCCCCGTCGGCGTAGCGGCGGCAGAGCGCGACCATGTCGTGGTTCTTCGCCATCCTGACGACGTCGTCGCCTTTATGTCCGACGAACATCCGTGTCTGGGTCGAAAAGCCGTGTTCTTCGAGTTTTGCTGCAACCCGTTCAAGGAGCTTCCGGCCGTACTCTTCCTTCTTTGTCCGGAACTCCTCTGTTGATTCACGGTCGAGCGCCTTTTCGAGGAGCTCGATCACCTCGGTGTCGGTGATGTAGGCGAGCGAGATTGTGGCGTCGTAGGCGGAGAGCACGTCGATTGCTTCGTCGGTGATCTCGTGGACAAAGACGTCGAGCGGCACCAGGATCGATCGGACCTCAGGAACGAGCATCTCCTCGTCGGTCAGCAGGAACTCGCTGTAATCCTTCAAGACCGAGTCATACCGCCTCCCGACGATATCTTTGAACTTTCGCTGGATCAAGGAAGAAGAGTATCCCATCGTGATCTAGGTTTCCCGGCACGCTCGTTTAATACTTTTGTTTGCCGGCTTCTCCGCCCGCGCCCTGTCGAAAAGCCGGAAGCCGTTCTCTCGGCAGGAGTTATCGGCAGCAGGGATCGGACTTTATGGAAGGCGCACCGGGTTTGCCGTCATCGCGTTGCCAGCGATGCGAGCGCCTCCCTGCAGGCCGGGCAGAGCACTTTTTTCTTCCGGTCCAGTTCGTCCAGGGTTCTCGGCCGGAACATGACGCATTCGGGGTCGGAGCAGTGGTCGAGCCCGAGGAGATGGCCGAGTTCGTGCGCGCCTTCTTTTGCCGTCCGGTCAATGAGGTCGGTGTCGTCCGGCGTCCTGCCGTAGTAGGCGTTTCCGAGGCGGGCTGTCGAGACGACCGCGACGCCGCATGCGGGTCTCGCGAGGCCGAAGACGAAGTCGCATCCGTTGACGTAGAGGTCGCGGGAGGTGACGAGCAGCAGGGGGCCATCGATCTCGTATCTGCGCGTGAGGGTGTCCTGCAGGCGATCCAGGATCTTTTGAGCATCGTGCTGGTCGCGGTTCCGGTCGTAACCGTCGATGAGGAACGGGTATTCGACAAGTTCGGGTTCTTTCCCGAGGATCATCGTGACCATCCTGACGACCGGGAGTTCGATACCTTCCGGTGCCTGCGGGTCCCAAAGAATATTGATGCCCATTACCTAATCTCTGTGTAATGTGTCGGTATAAACATATTGAACGGAGTATCGGGGAGTATATCGCTGCCCGGTATCGTCGGGCCGTCGAGGTGGGCATCGGCAACAATCCCGAGGCCGCAAGGCTGGTCCGGGCCGCCGGCGCCCTGATGCTCTGCACTGACGTTCGATCGGGCATCCGGCACGACGGGCTCGACGTCGTGACCGACGACGTCTTTGAACCGGATCTCCGGCTGTATGAGGGTGCGGATCTCATCTACGCCGTGAGGCCCGGCGTGGAGATGGTTCCGCCGCTGATCGCGCTTGCCGACCGGATCGACAGCGATCTCCTGGTCTACCACCTGGGATGCGAGATCTACGGGAACGGCGGCGAGGTCGTGGACTGCGGCCCGGTTCTCCTTCATCGGTATCGCCGGCGGGTAATCTAAGCCTCTTCCGATAGCCCCCACCCCGCCCGGCCTTCGGCCTCCTCACCCGCACCTGTGGTGCCTCAACTCCGCTCCTAACGGAGCGTCGTTCCCCGCCCCTCGGGGCGGGGGCAGTGCGTGGCGATAGCCACGGGAAATCCGTGCATGTGCTTTTTTCAGGGTTGCCCATGCAGTGGGCCTTGGGAATACCGCTATTGGGAGGGGGGGCCGCCCCCTCTACCTCCTGCTTGGGCAACCCGGGTTCTTCCCGGCAATACGGGAGAACATTGTGCCCACCCCGACAAGCGCCAAAAATTTGAAAATACGGTGTTCTAGAAGAGCGTCGCCTGGCCCGGGGGGGGATCCCGCCTGGATTCACCGGTATCGGCGGGCGGGTCGTCGTCCCGGGACTTCTTGCCTTTTCCGGTTGCCTTCTCTTTGGCGGAGGCCTTCTTTTCCTTTGCCTTCTCCTCTTTTGCCACGTCTTTGACGACCTTCGCGGCCCGTGATTTGTCGTGGATGAAGAGGTTCAGTTCGTCGGCATCGAGTTCGAATTCGCGGACGTATGTTGCAGGGTCATGTTCGACGAGGATGCTGATCGCGGTGAAGAAGTCTTCCCGGAGTGCATCCACTGGAATGTGCGTCATCTCGCTGAGTTTCCGGGAGAGGCCCGCCCGAACCGCCTTTTGCTTCTTCGACGCCCCCATCTTCTGCCAGCGCTGCGGCGGCATGATGCGGCCGTGGATGCCGTGCCCGCCGGCGGCGTCGGCGACGCCGATGAGCATCACCGCGCTCGCGTAGCGCCAGAGGGTGTAATACTGCCGCCGGTAGGTCCGGCCGATGTACTCGTCCGCCCTCGCGAGGCAGGCGTAGCCTTTCGCCCGGGAGGCGAGGTCGGGCATGTGGTCGAGGTTCCCCTCGAGCCACTGCTCGACGGCGTCGGGGGTATCCTCGACCTCCACCGCCATGCGGAGCAGATCGGCATCCCTCTTCCCTTTGAAGGTCGCTCCGACGAGTTCGAAGATGGTCGAGCGGTCATCCTTTGCGGAGGTGTGGACGTCGCCCGCCGCGACGTGCTCCTTCCCGATGGCCACGGCGTAGAGCATGTTCACCGCGGCCCGCATATCGCCGTCGGCGCGGTTCGCGATCTCGTCGAGCGCGGCGGGATCGCATGTGACGCCTTCCGCAGCGCAGATCTGGCGGAGACGGGGGACGATCGAGCGGGCCTGGAGCGCCCGGAACTGCACCGGCTCCGTGACCGCCTTGAGTTCTCTCGTGAGGGAGTAGTAGTCGTTTGCAATCAGGATGATCGGCTGCTGCGCCGCCGCGATGATCTCCACGATCGCCTTCGCCCCGCCCCGGTCGGCCTGTCCGTGCAGGTTGTCGGCCTCATCCAGCAGGATGAGTTTGCGGCTCGCACCGGAGAGGCTGGCCGTCGTGGAGCCCGCGCCCGCTACCCGTTCGAGGGCCGCTTTCGTCCGCTGGTCGGAGGCGTTCAGTTCCACCACCTCCCAGTTCATGTCGTTCGCGAGGGCGTGTGCGCTCGAGGTCTTGCCGGTGCCGGGTTTTCCGTACAGGATGAGCGGTTTCTTCTGCCGTGACCAGTCCCGCGCCCACTCGTATATCAGCCTGACGGCGCTGGAGTTCCCCACGACATCCTGAAGATGCTGCGGCCTGTACTTCTCCACCCAGTCCATACCAGACTATTCGACGCGGTGCATCAAAAATAATACCTCCCCGGTGCGGGTGCAAAACGATCCGGAGGACGGCGCCGCAAGGGGTGTACCCGCCCCGGCCGGATGTCTGCCGGCAGTGCCCTTCCCGATCGGTTTCCGGAACGGAGTGCATAATACCGGTGAATCAAATACATTATCTCTGATGAGGCAGAATACCATAAAGAAACCTGGAGTGTTGGTGTTCTTGTGGTGAAGGATTGCTCCACCGATACGGTAGCACAGGCCGTGAGGGAATACGAGGGCGTCACCCGGAAGAAGGAGATCGGGGATATGATCCGGTCTCTCCGGATAGAGAGCCCCGATGTCGTCGCTTCGTTCGGTGAGGATGCCGCGGTCATTCGGCATAATGCAGAGGACGCGCTGCTTCTTGCGGCGGACGGTATCTGGAGCAAGTTGATGGAGGCGGACCCGTTCTGGGCGGGGTACTGCGCCGTGCTCGTGAACGTCCACGACATCGCCGCCATGGGCGGGAGGCCGGTTGCGATGGTCGATATCCTCTCCGTTACGAGCGACCGGCTCCGCGACGAAGTGACCCGGGGCATGGTCGCGGCATCCGCCCAGTTCGGCGTCCCGATCGTGGGCGGGCACCTGCACCCGAATACGCCCTACAGCGTCGTGGATGTGGCGATCCTCGGGACGGCCCGGATGGATCAGATCATCTTCTCGAACACGGCAGAGGAGGGCGACGTGGTCGTCGCGGCGATTGACCTCGACGGCCGGGTGCACCCGTCGTGCTGCTTCAACTGGGACTCGGTCACGATGAAGTCGGCGGAAGCGGTGCGGGCCCAGATCCGGGTGATGGAGGATCTCGGAAAAGAGCACCTGGTGACGGCCGGAAAGGATATCAGCAACCCGGGAGTCATCGGAACGCTCGGGATGCTCCTCGAGGTGAGCGGGAAGGGCGCGGTGATCGACCTCGAGGCGATACCCCGGCCGGACCTCTCGGCGGTCGATCTCTCCTTCGAGCAGTGGGTGCGCATGTATCCCGGCATGGGGTTCATTCTGACCGTCAAACCGGAGAACGTGGAGGAGGTCTGCCGCCGGTTTGGCGACGTCGGGATCACCGCCGTCGCTATCGGGGAGGTTAACGGGACCGGGAGGCTCTCCATCAGGTACCTGGGCCGGGAGACACAGGTCTTCGATCTCGATCGAAACGGCATCATGCGGATCTTTTCGGACGGCGGGGCATGCCGGTAACGGTCGGGCTTGGTGCGGCATCCCCTGATCCGAAGATCCTCTCGACCGTCCGGGCGGTCGGCCGGGAGGTCGATCTCATCCTCTTCTCCCCCCCGGGAACCGCCGGAACGTTCGGCGATGCGGCCACGGTCGTCGAGGCCGAGGAGCCGGAGATCGCCCTTATCGAGGCCCTCTATGCCGGCAGGATCGATGCTGCCGTCAGGGGCACTCTCGCCGCATCCTCCACTTTGAAGGCCCTCAAGCAGGCCGCGGGTGTCGACCACCTGGAACGGATTGCCCTCCTCGAGACCGCCGACGGGCGCCTCTTCCTCCTCGCCCCGGTCGGGGTCGACGAGGGCTGGACGGTCGAGGAGAAGGTGCGTTTTGTCAGGGCCGGCAGAGATATCGCCCGAAGCTTCGGTCTCGCCGAAGGAGTGGCGATCCTCTCGGGAGGGCGGCTCGGGGACATCGGGCGGCATCCGGCCGTAGACCGGACGATGGCGGATGCCGAACTCGTCGCACGCCTGACCGGGGCTGAGCACACCGAGATCCTGATCGAGGAAGTGGCGGGAGCCTACGGGATGGTTGTGGCTCCCGATGGGATCTCCGGGAACCTGATCTTCCGTACGCTCACGTTCCTCGGAGCCGGCGCGGGGCATGGTGCTCCTGTGGTAAATATCGGTAGAATCTTCGTGGATACGTCGCGCGCCTCTCCAGATTATACTAATGCAATAATGCTTGCGAAATCTCTGGCGCAATCGAAAAGTCTGTGATTATGTTCCCTATTTGTGATCAGGGGCCATATGTGGGGCATTTCAATCGGCACCGTTCCCTGCCGATTATCGGGGTGCCCTGTCCAGACATACCCTCAATAGTAAAGAGAAACCCAAATTTCCGAGATTAACCCGAAACGTTTAAATATTAACTAATACACCTCTTTTTAGAGGTGGAATGAGATTATGGCAGATCTACCTATTGCTGCGGTTGTACGTATCGCAAAGAAGAATGGTGCTGAGAGAGTCGGCAGCGACGCCGCTGCCGCACTGGTTACCAAGGCTGAGGCGTACATCGCCGAGCTGACCAAGGAAGCCAACAGGCTTGCCCAGCACGCGGGACGCAAGACGATCAAGGCGGAAGACGTCGACCTCGCGGTTAAGTCCGCGTAAGTCGGCCTTTTCTTTCCTTCTCTTTACCGGGGTCCATATGGGCCCCACTTAACATTTCATCCCGGCAGCATACCTGCCGGAGGTCCGGACGGGTTATTGTTCTTCTCAGGACGGTATCGTGACCGACTGCCGGGATAACGAGAATCGAGGGCGGGAGGACGTGGAGAGCGTCGGGTACTGAATCCCTGCGAGTCCGACAGGCCGCCGATGCATGTCAGACGCTCATATCTGCGATCTCAGCCATGTTATGCCCCTATTCCGTGAACATTTACGCCCGTTGCATACGAGAGGCCCTACGGGCTGATGCGTCGCTCCCGGACGACGGTTGCCCGTGCTCCGGGATAAAAAAAGGATGCTTCTTCGGTGGGGGGTCAGAGCGTCCCCTTGGTGCTCGGCACGTCGCCGATCGCGGGATCGATCGCCACGGCCGCCCGGAGCGCCCGGGCGAACGCCTTGAACGCCGCCTCGCAGACGTGGTGATCGTTCCTGCCCGAGACCGTGATGTGAGCGGTGATCCCGGCGTGGCTGCAGAGGCTGTAGAAGAAGTGCTCGATGAGGTCGCCGGGGATGCCGCCCGGGCCCACCGGCGAGAAGCCGCCCTCGAAGACGAGGTACCCCCGGCCGCCCAGATCGAGCGCCACCCGGGCGAGCGCCTCGTCCATCGGGACGGCGGCGTCGGCGAACCGGGTGATCCCCCTCCCGTCCCCGACCGCCTCGGCAAGAGCTGTGCCGAGGATGATCCCGATATCCTCGATGGTGTGGTGGGCGTCCACGACGAGGTCGCCGGTCGCGCGGACGGTGAGGTCTATTCGACCGTGCCGGGCAAACGACGCGAGCATGTGGTCGAAGAACGCTATCCCTGTCTCGATGGTTCCCGCTCCGGTTCCGTCGAGGTCGAGGGAGAGCCTGATATCGGTCTCCCGTGTCGTGCGGTGGATCTCACTCGTTCGCATGCGCTGCCTCCATGGCCTCCGAGAGCCGTACCTTCCCGGCGTAGAGTGCCGACCCGAGGACCGCCCCTGCCGCTCCGGTTTTGCGGAGCGCCGCGACGTCCCCCGGACTCGATATCCCGCCCGAGACGACGATCGGAACCTTCACCCGCCGGAGGAGTTCCGTCACGGGTCCGATGGCGATCCCCTGCTGGAGGCCCTCCACGTCCACGTTCGTGTAGAGGAGGGATCCTGCGCCGAGGCTCTCGAAGCGCTCCGCCCAGCAGAGGTAACTCCCGGCAGGACGCTCCCATCCCTCGATCATCACCTCGCCGGCCCGGGCGTCGATCCCCGCCATCACCCGCCCGCCGCCGAACTCATCGGCAAGCGTCCGGATCATCTCCGGCTCCCGGACGGCCTGGGTCGAGACGATCACCCGGTCGACCCCGGCGTCGAGCCATCCCGCGGCGTCCTCGACACTCCTGATACCGCCGCCGAGTTCCACAAACGTCTCCGTCTCGCGGGTGAATGCCCGGATCAGGTCGGCGTTCTTGCGCGCCCGGCCGAACGCCCCGTCGAGGTTGACGATGTGAAGGCCGTCCGCCCCCTCTTCAAGCCACCGGTGCGCCCAGGCAGCCGGATCGCCGTAGACCGTCGCCGCCTCCGGCCGCCCCTGCACAAGCTGCACGCACCGCCCGTCCAGGACATCAACTGCAGGATAGATCTCCATGCTCTCAGCGTATGATCCGTTCGATGGGCATGACTAATATGTCTTTTGCGCCGGCCCGTTTTAACTGGTTGATCAGCTGATAGACCCGTTCTTCTTTCACGACAGCGTGAACGGCAACCAGATTTTCGTCGGATGCCACGTCCATTACCGTCGGGCCGGAGAGGCCGGGCAGCACCTCGCGCACGTCGCTAAGCGCGCTTTTGTGGACGTTCATCATCAGGTAGCACTGACCCTTCGCCCGGATGACGCTCTCGAGGGCGAGGACAAGCTCGTCGATCTTCTCGCGCTTGGCCGTGAGCGAGACAGGGTTCGCCACCAGGATGGTCGTGGAGGCGAGCACCTCGTCGACGACGCGGAGGTGGTTCGTCCGGAGCGTCGTCCCCGAGGAAGAGAGGTCGACGATGGCGTCGGCGATCCCGAGGTGCGGCGTCGCCTCGCATGCCCCGCCGACGGTCACCACCGTCACGGCGACCCCGTGCCCGGCGAAGAACGCGCGGGTGATCGCCGGGAACTCGGTCGCCACCTTTGCACCTGCAAGGTCGGCGACGGTCTCGACGTCCGACTCCTCCGGCACGGCGACGACGAGCGTGGCCTTCCCGGTCTGCAGGTCGAGAACCTGTTCGACCGCGGAACCCCGCTCCATGACCATATCCTTCCCGGTAATCCCGAGATCGGCGACACCGCTCGCCACGTACTCCGGTATATCGATCGGGCGGGCGAAGAGGATCTCCACGTTCGGGTCGCGTGTCCGGGTGATGAGCCTCCGCTCGCTGCCGCCTTCGGCCAGGTGGAGGCCGCTCTTCTCGATCAACTCGTTGATGGGCCCGGCAATCCTTCCTTTGTTCGGGATGGCGAGACGAACGAGCCCGGGTCCGGGCACGGGATGCCGGGGTGACGGTTTACTCATGGGTTTGAACAACTCCGAAAGGGGAGGTTAGAAGGTAGAGAGGTCTCCCCTGATAACCTTCTCGGTGATGGTGGGGGTCTTCGCCAGCCATTCGTCGATGATGCCCTCGACGTCGGGCTTTATGGACTTGATGTCGTAGCCCGGCTTCGTGAGGATCTGGGCGCTTGCCACGTGCGGCTGGTCGATCGGGTAACCGATCTGGGAGAGCATGCGGACGTACATCTCCTCGATCCCGTCGACCTTCGCGACGCAGTCCTGCGCGACCTGGGTCGCCAGGAGGTTGTAGATCTTGCCGATGTGGTTGATCGGGTTCTTGCCGCTCGTCGCCTCCATGCTCATCGGGCGGTTCGGGGTGATCAGCCCGTTCGCGCGGTTGCCGCGGCCGACCGAGCCGTCGTCGCCCATCTCGGCGGAGGTGCCCGAGACCGTCAGGAAGACGCTGGCGGCCTCGAGGTCGTCGGCGGTGTTGATGGCGACGTTGACCGATCTTGTGGTGAACTGTTTTGCGACCGCCGCGATCTGTTCGGTCAGGAAGTTCTTCTGCTCGATGTACTCGGCGATGCTCGAGCAGTAGCGGTCGACGAACGCCATCGCGATGGTCAGGGTGATGGCGTCGCCGTCACGCAGGCACATGATCTTGCAGTCCTGGCCGATGACGGGGTACTTCGGGCGGAGCGTCCCGTCGATGTATGCGGCGACGCCCCGAACAATACTCTCCGCCTCGCTGAACGGCGCGTGCCCGACGCCGAACGAGGTGTCGTTCGCCCGCGGAACCTTCCCCTCGCAGGAGCGGAAGACGTCCTGCAGGTCGGTCGATCCCTTCCCCATCCGGCAGTCGACGATGATGTCGCGCTCCATGTTGATGGTGGGGAGGATGCTCTTGATGTAGTCGCGTGCAGCCTCGACGGCGATCGCGTCCGCGGGGATGTTTATGCCGTTGAAAGTCTTGGTGGCCCGGCCCGATATGAGGAAGTAGATCGGCCTCGTGATCCGGCCGCCGCCGAACTTCGGGATCGACTCTCCCGCAACGACCTCGCCCTGGTCGGTGTTGTGGTGGAGGACGCTGCCGCACTCTTCCAGGTACGACCTGCTGAGCGCCCTGCTGATCGACTCCGCGATGCCGTCCGCGAGACTGTCCGGGTGGCCGAGGCACTTCCTCTCCACCAGTTCTATCCGCTGCTTCTCGATCGGGATCTGGTCAAGCCCTTCTACGCTGATGTTCCTGGTCATAAAATCCACCGTAGTTCTAAAGTATGATAAGAGAAATGATTGCAATTCATATAACCATTTCTAACCGTCACTACGGAGGCGGATGTCGGAGCGGATGCTGATCTTGCATTGCCCGTCCCTGAAGATGCGCACCATGCCTCCGCTCTCGGAGACCGTGATGCCGATGACCGGGATCTCGTGGGTGATGGACGCGGTTGCGCGGTGCCTCCCCCCAAGACCTCCGGGAAGGGAGATGCCCTTCCCGGTGACGTCCAGGTAGCGGCCTGCCGCCCGCACCTCGCCGGTCTTATCGATGACGAAGACGCCGTCGAGCTGGGCGAACTCTTTGACGCTCTCCCAGTTGTCCCGGTTCTTGATGTCCCGGAGTGTTCCGGGCTGCCCCTGGTAGGGGTTGAGGATCGCCTGGTGGGAGTGCCGGAAGATCTCCTCCGGGTCGCCGATGATGAACGCGGTGCCGATGGCTCTCCCCTCCCTCCCCTCGACCGCGATCTCGAGGGCGAGCGTGAGGGCCGAATGGAGCACCTCGCGGGGCACGATGTCGGAGAAGTCCTTTAAGTTGATGAAGTTCTTCCCCTCCTCGATGTCGTAGAGGATGATGGCGTAGGGGAAGACGCCGACGACGAGGCCGGTCTCCAGGTTGCGCCGGAGGTAGAGGTGGACGGCGGCGTCGAGCATATGCCGCTCGCTCACTTCCAGGATGTCGTGCATGGTGAGGTCTTTCAAGACGTCGAGCTGGAGTTCCTGCACCCGGATGATCGGGATATCAGGCACTTTGGCGAGAACCGGGGCCGGTTCGACGAAGGAGACGACTGCCCGCGCCCCGATCTTCTCGGCCACGTCACAGGCGGTTGCGAGCATCAGGTCGCCGTTCATAGTACCTCGCGGATCAGTCCCGGTATCTCCGATGGACGGGACGCGACGGGGATGTTCCGGGCGCGGAGCCGCCGGACCTTGGACCGGGCGTCGCCCTCGCCCCCCTCGATGATCGCGCCCGCGTGGCCCATCCTCTTCTCGGGCGGGGCGCTCACGCCGGCGATGTAGGTGACGACGGGGAGATCGGTCGACCGGACGCCTTCCTCCTCGAGGTTGCCTCCCACCTCGCCGATGACGACGACCGCCTTCGTGTGGGGATCCTCGTCGAACCGGGCGAGGACGTCGACGAACGTCTGGCCGATCACCGGGTCGCCGCCGATCCCGACGATCGTGCTCTGGCCGATGCCGGCGCGGGTGAGTTCGTCGACCACCTCGTAGGTGAGGGTCCCGCTCCGGGAGACGACGCCGACGTTGCCGCGGCGGGCGAGGTGGGCCGGCATGATCCCGAGTTTGCACTCTCCCGGCGAGAGGAGTCCCGGGCAGTTCGGGCCGATGACCGTGCAGTCGTGGAGTTTCGCGTAAGCGGTGGCTTTCATCACGTCGTGAACCGGGATGTGCTCGGTGATGACGACCGCAAGTTCGATCCCCGCGTGCGCCGCCTCCATGATCGAGTCTCCGGCGGCGCCTGCCGGGACGAAGACGACGCTTGCGGTTGCGTCGTGCTCGCGGAGCGCCTCTTTGACCGTGTTGTAGACGGGTACACCGTGAACCTCCCGGCCGGCCTTCCCGGGCGCGACCCCCGCGACGACGCCGCACCCGCCGACCTCGCGGGCGTAGGCGTTCATCAGTTCCGTGTGAAACGTGCCCTGTTTGCCGGTGATATTCTGGACGATCACGCCGAGATTTTTATCTCCGTAGATCATGGTGAGACCTCCATCGCCGCCTTCACGGCCGTGTCCATGCTATCGAGCATTCGGTAGCCGCATTCGGCGAGCAGACGCCGGCCTTCCTCCTCGTTCGTCCCGGCCATCCGGACGATGACCGTCGGCGCGACGCCGGCGGCGATGATCCCCTTCGCCACCTCGTCGCACCGGGTGATCCCCCCGAGGAGGTTGACGACGATCACGTTCACCCCGGGCATGCTCGCAACGAGTTTGACGGCGTGCATCACGCGCTCCTGGTCGGCGCCGCCCCCGACGTCGAGGAAGTTCGCCGCCCGGCCGTTGTAGAACTCGATGAGATCGAGCGTCGACATCGTGAGCCCGGCGCCGTTGCCGATGACCCCGATGCTCCCGTCCAGCTCCACGTAGGAGAAGCCGTGCTTCTCGGCCTCGCGCTCGCGTTCCGAGAGGTCGCGGTTGACGGTTATCCCCTGGCGGGCGAGGGCGTTGTCGTCGACAATCAGTTTCGCGTCCGCCGCGTAGACCCCCCGCGCCGTCGTCACCAGGGGATTGATCTCCGCGAGCATGGCATCCTTCCCCTGGAATACGTGGTAGAGGCTGTTGATGACCGGCGCGAGTTCCTCCGGCGCGCCGCCGAGGAGTTCCCGCATCAAAAACGGCGGGATGTCCGAGAGGAGCGGGGATACGATGACTCTCCGTACGGCCGACTCGTCCTCTTCTGCCATCTTCTCGATCTCCACCCCGCCGGCGTCGGCGAAGAGCACCACCGGCTGCCTGCTCGACCGGTCGACGGCGATGCTGACGTAGTACTCGTGCTCGATCGGGAGACGCTCCTCTGCGAGGATCTCCCCGACCGGGACGCCCTTGATCTCCCGGGAGAAGAGTTCCCGGGCGGTCTCTACCGCCGTCTTTGCGTCAGCAAAAAGGACGCCGCCGGCCTTGCCGCGCCCGCCGACGTCCACCTGCGCCTTCAGCACCACGCCGTCGCCGAGGTCCGGCAGGTGCGCCGCGACCTCCTCCGGCGCCCGTATGACGACCCCTTTCGGGACCGGTATCCCGTACTCTGCAAAGACCCGTTTTGCCTCGTATTCCAGTAGTTTCATAGGTTCACGCTCGTTCTCCGAGTTTGAATCCCCTCTTTAACGCCTTCAGATTCAGTTCTTCGGTGCCTTTCGGGACGCTGTCGAGCACCGCACGCTCGATCGCCTCCCTGCTCACGACCCCGGTTGCGGTCACGAGAGCGCCGATCATCACGATGTTCGCGACGATCTCCCGGCCGAGCGCGCCTTTTGCCTCGGCGGTCGCCGGGATCTCGTAGTGGCGGCAGTCCGGCCGCGACCGGACGAGGTCGGCATCGAGGAGCATGACCGCATCCATCCCGGCACGAATCCCGTACTTCTCGAACCCCTGCTGGGACATGATGACGTAGATGTCTGGTTCGGTCACCTCGGGGTAGAGGATCGGCTCATCGTCGATCACCACCTGCCCCATCGAGGCGCCGCCCCGCGCCTCCGGGCCGTAGACCTGCGTCTGGACGGCGTATTTGTCGTCGTAGAGCGCCGCCGCCCGTCCGAGGATGACCGCGGAGAGGATGATCCCCTGCCCGCCGTATCCCGAGAACCTGATCTCGTGCCTCATCTCTGCACCCCCATCGCCGGCCGGCTCCTTCGGACGAGTTCCCCAACGGTGAACGTCCCTTCGGGGACCGGCTTTCCTTCCGCGACCAGCCGATCACGCTTCGCGACAAGCATCGCGTGGCTCCGGAGGTGCTCGATCATCGCCGGGACGCTCCGGAGCTTGTTGTGGCGGCCGTAGTTGGTTGGACACTGGGTTCTCGCCTCGATGAAGGCGAGCCCCGGGGTCTGCATACCGGCCACGACGGCCTTCGTGAGTTCCTTGACGTGGTAGGACGTCCAGCGGGCGACGTAGTTCGCGCCGGCGGCGACGGCAAGTTCCGCGAGGTCGAAGGCCGGTTCGCTCATCCCGTAGGGCGTCGTCGTCGAGATCGCCCCCGGCGGGGTTGTCGGGCTCCCCTGCCCGCCGGTCATCCCGTAGATGTGGTTGTTCATGCAGACCACGGTCATGTCCACGTTCCGGCGGCAGGCGTGGATGAAGTGGTTCCCGCCGATGGCGGCGAGGTCGCCGTCTCCCGTGAAGACGACGACGTGCAGGTCCGGCCGCGCCATCTTCACGCCGGTGGCGAACGCGAGCGCCCGCCCGTGGGTGGTGTGGAGCGAGTCGGTGAGGATGTAGCCGGGAGCCCGGGAGGAACACCCGATTCCGGAGACGAAGACCGTCTCGTTGCGTTTCCAGCCCATCTCCTCCACGCCTGCGAGGGTGCAGTTGATGATCGTCCCGTTCCCGCAGCCGGTGCAGTAGATGTGCGGCAGGCGGTCGTCCCGGAACCAGTCGGGCGCGATCATCGGTACGCCTCCAGCACCCGGACGAGTTCGGCGGGGGTATGCAGTTCGCCGCCGATCTTCGGGATGGAGATGACCGGCTGGTCGACGTGACGCTGGACCTCCCGCACCATCTGGCCCATGTTCAGTTCCGGCATCAGGAAGGTCCTGGCGTTCGGGAAGACCTTGAGGGCGAACTCCGGGAACGGCCAGACGACCCGGAGACGCAGATGACCGATCGAGTCGTCGGGACGGTCGCGCATCACCTGCTCCACCGTCCGCGACGGCGGGCCGTAGGTGACGAAGACCGTCTCGGCGTCGGGGTTGACGACTTCGTAGTCGGCGATATCCCGGCGTGCCGACTCGATCTTCGCGACCAGACGGCGCACGAGTTTGTCGTGCGCCTCGGGATCGGTCGTGTCCGGGTAGCCCCGCTCGTCGTGGGTGAGGCCGGTCACGTGGACGGCCCGCCCCGAGCCGAAGGGTGCGAACCCGGGAGTCCCGTCGTCCCCTGCCTCGAACGGGAGAGCGCCCTCCGCGAGCGGGCGGGGGCGTTCGACCTCGACCGCGTCGGGTATGGTCACCCGCTCGCGCATGTGGCCGACGATCTCGTCGGACATCAGGAAGGTGGGAACCCGGTAGCGGTCGGCGAGATCGAACGCTTTTGCGGTCAGGTCGAACATCTCCTGGACGGAGTTCGGGGTGAGCGCGATGGTGCTGTAGTCGCCGTGCGACCCGAACCGGCACTGGAGCATGTCGCCCTGCGCCGCCCGCGTCGGCTGCCCGGTGCTCGGGCCGCCGCGCTGGATGTTGACGACGACGCACGGCGTCTCGGTCATGGCCGCGTAACCGATGTTCTCCATCATCAGCGAGAACCCGGGGCCGCTCGTCGCGGTCATGGCCCTTACCCCCGTCCAGGCGGCTCCGATGACCGCGGCGATGCTCGCGAGTTCGTCCTCCATGGAGATGAAGACCCCGCCGGCCTTCGGGAGTTTCCGGGCCATCGTCTCGGCGATCTCGGTCGACGGCGTGATCGGGTAGCCGCCGAAGAACCTGCACCCGGCGGCGAGCGCGCCTTCAGCGCAGGCGGCGTTCCCCTGCATGAACTCGGTCCTGCTCAAAACTCCACCTCCACTTTGTGCGGTTCGAACGGCTTCTCCTCGACCCAGGAGATGGCCTGGTCGGGGCAGATCATGTGGCAGACCCCGCAGAGCATCCTGCCGTAGAGGGCCTGCAGCCTGCAGTTCGTACATCGTTCGGGGCGGTCGAGGACCGGGGCGACGATTCCCCGGCTGTTGAGCTCCGTTCCCTCCCGAAATATACCGTAGGGGCAGACCAGCACGCAGAGATTGCATCCTTTGCAGCGGCTTTCATCGATGACGAGTTTCATGAGACGGTATCCTGGTTAGTATTGAATCGCTGGTGAAATTGTGTTTTCGCTTTCTCGCGTACGGCGCGGAAGAGATCGCCGCCGTGGGCGTCGATCCCGACCGTCAGCGGCAGGTGATCGATCTGGATTATCCAGACCGCCTCGGCCATGCCGAGGTCTTCGAAATAGACGCCGGACAGGCGCATATGGGCTGCGGCGAGCGCGGCGCACCCCCCCGTGAGCGCGAGGTAGACGGCGCGACCCCGGAGGTGCTCGACCACCTCAGGCCCCATGCCGCCTTTCCCGACGAGGGCGCGGACGCCCGCGTCGATGAGGAATCCTGAGAGCGTGTTCATCCGGGCGGATGTCGTGGGGCCGGCGACGACGAGCCGGCCGTTCTGCACCACCGGGCCGCAGTGGTAGACCGCGGCGCCCTCCGGATCGAAGGGGATGCCTTCTTCCATCATCCGCAGGTGAGCCTCGTCCCGGGCGGTGTAGATCGTCCCCGAGAGCGTGACCGTATCGCCCGCCCGGAGGTCGAGCACCTCGTCGCCGAGCGGTGTCGTGAGGTTCACCGCTTCACCTCCACGGTCGCCCGCCGGCATGCCCAGCACTGCACGTTCACCGCCACCGGGAGGGACGCGGTGTGGCAGCCGGCGCGTTTCACCTTCACGCTGAGCGCCGTCGTGTCGCCCCCAAGTCCCATCGGCCCGATCCCGAGGGCGTTGACCGCGTCGCAGAGTTCCTGTTCGTAGTCGTCCATGGTATCCACCGGGAGGAGGAGCGCTTCCTTTGCAAGCGCGGCCGCCATATCGAACGTCCCGCCGATCCCGACGCCGAGGATCACGGGCGGACAGGGTTTGCCGCCCGCGAGAAGCATCGTCTCGGCGACAAAGCGGGGGATCTCCTTCGCCTGCGAGGGGAGGAGCATCCCGATCCGTGAGACGTTCTCGGAACCCGCGCCTTTCGGGAGAACCGTCACCGTGAGCCTCTCCCCGGGTGTCACGTGAACTGCGGGCATCCCCGCGCCGGTGTTGTCGCCGGTGTTCTCCCGGGTAAGGGGGTCGACGACGTTCGGGCGGAGGGGGGTCGTGGCCGTTGCTCTCCGCACCCCTTCCCGCACTCCGTCAAAGAGGGCGGGTGAGAACGGGATGTCGGGCGGAAGGGTGAGGTAGACCACCGGCACGCCGGTGTCCTGGCAGATCGGCACCTGCCGCTCCTCTGCGAGCGCGATGTTCTCGAGAATGTTGCCGAGTTCCCGGCGTGCGATCTCGTCCCTCTCGGCTGCCGCCGCCCTCCGGAGCGCCGCGAGCACATCGGGAGGCAACCGGATCTCGGCCTCGGCGAGTGCTCTCTCTGTGGCGTCTGCCAGTGCGCTCGAAAGCGTCGGATCTGCCGGATTAACCATCATGTATACTGGTGGGAAGAGACTATAAATACCTATATTTCCCCCGGTAAGCGGATATGCCGCTGCGGGGAGTTCCCCGGAAAAAAGATGGGAAATGATGCGGGTTTATGCTGTCGGCGCCCGCTCTTCGATGATCCTTGCGGGGGTCGGAAGTTTGTATATGCCGCGCTTGAGCGAGACCTTGGCCTTCTCGACGTACTGCGGGCTCGTCCAGACGGAAAAGACCTTCTGGCCCTTATCCACCCGCGCCGCGGTGCCGACGGCCTTCCCGAAGGCGAGGCGCATGCCTTCCGAGACACGGTCTGCGCCTGCGCCGGTCGCCTGTTTGTTCTCACGGAGGACGTGGTGCGGGAACGTCCGGATCTTCAAGTGGAAGTTTGCTCTCCCGACCTCCTTCTGGAGCTGCCGGTTGATGCCGATACGGGCGGCCTCAAGGGCCGTGTGGCGTATCTGGCAGGCCTCCTTGGCAACGATGGAGAGTTCGACCGGGTACTCCTCGGTGAGGTTGCCCATATCAAACTGCACGATCTTGCTGCCCGGCACGCCGCCCATGTATTCCCTGCGTGTATATGCTTTCTTTGCGAGATTCCTGTACATCTTCGCTGGTTTTCGTACCATCGTTAAAAACTCCTGCCGATCTTTGAGTGCTTTATAAAATGGAGATTTCCTCTAATAAACCTTACTGGGTATTTTCAGTCTCGTCGATCATCCGGAGCACTCTTCGCCGGACTTCTGCGAACTCTGCACTGGTGCGATCCCGCGGGTGCGGCCAGGGGATCTCGATGACCTCCCGGACGGAACCGGGCCGCGGTGAGAGGACGACGATCCTGGTGGCGAGGTAGACCGCTTCGTCGACGCTGTGGGTGACGAAGACGATCGTCTTCTTCGTCTGCTCCCAGAGGGAGAGGAGTTCTTTCTGCATTTTGTTCCGGGTCTGGGCGTCCAGCGCCCCGAACGGTTCGTCCATGAGGAGGACGTCGGGGTCGTTTGCGAGCGCTCTCGCGATCGCCACCCGCTGCCGCATCCCGCCGGAGAGTTCGTAGGGGTAGGCGTCCCGGAACTGGGAGAGGCCGACCATCTCGATGTAGCGATCCGCCGTCCGCCGCCGCTCCTCCTTTGCGACGCCTTTCATATCGAGGCCGAAGGCGACGTTGTCGATCACCCTCCGCCAGGGGAAGAGGGAGTACTCCTGAAAGACCATCCCGCGCTTCGGGTCCGGGCCGGTGACCGCGCGGCCTTCGACGGTCACGCCCCCGGTGGTCGCGGTCTCGAGCCCGGCGATGATCCGTAAGAGTGTCGTCTTCCCGCATCCCGACGGTCCGACCAGACAGATGAACTCCGTATCGCCGATCTCCAGGTTGACGCCCTCGAGCGCCTTTGTCGCGGTGCCGTCCTCCTTCGGGAAGGCCTTGCCGAGATCCCGTATCGATACGCCGCTCATTCTAGGCCACCTCCCCTGCCCGCCACCGGAGGAGCTGCTTATCGACGTAGTTCCTGAAGATGCGGTCGATGATGAGGCCCGCAAGGCCGAGGATCAGCATGTAGACGACGACGTTGGGCATCTGGTGGAGGTAGTAGTTATGCCAGAGCTGGTACCCCAGGCCGTAACTTGAGACACCGAACATCTCGGCGGCCACGAGACACATCCAGCCGACACCCATGGCGATCCTGATGCCGGAAGCTATCCCCGGGATGGCGGCGGGAAGGGCGACATGGCGGATCAGTTCAAGGGAGGTGTCGCAGCCGAGCACCTTGCCCGCCTCGACAAAGACCTTCGGGACGTCCCGGAACGCGGAGTAGGTCGCGGTCAGGATGGGGAAGAAGGCTCCCGCAAAGATGACGAAGCCCGCCGCCTGGGTGGTGAGTCCGAACCAGATGATGGCGAATGGAATCCAGGCGAGCGGTGGAATGGGGCGGAGAATCTCGATGATCGGGTCGAGAAGGAAGTCCGCGACCCGGAACCACCCCATCAGGATCCCGATGGGGACCCCGAGGAGGAGCGCCGCGATGAGCCCGATCCCGAAATGTTCGAGACTGATCATGGTGTCGGTGAAGAGTGTGCCCGAGCCGAGGAGGTTGACGAAAGCGCCGGCGACGTCGGTGACGCTCGGGAGGATGAATGACCGCCCTACTATGTATTCGGCGATGATCTGCCAGATCACCGCCGTGATGGCGAGCGCTACGGCGCCGAGTAGTCGTTTCTGTGTCTGTTGGTTCATGTCTCTGTTCCGCTGCTCATGATTGATCCCGGAGCGGATCGCTTGATCCGTCTGCTCCGGGATCTTCTCTACTACTTCATCGGCATTGCCGTAAAAGATACTTTTGGAGAAGAAATGGGGTGTCCCGGGTTATGCCCGGGCCCTGTCGTAGAACGAGAGGTCAAAGAGGTCGTCTTCCGTGAGCGGTCTGCTGATGTAGCCGAGTTCGTACTGAAGGTTCGTGTAATCCACGACCGAGGTCGTGATGACGTGCGGGTCGGCGGTCCAGGTGCCGTCCCAGTCCTTGAAGGACGCCTTCACCGTCTCGAGGTTCTGGCCGGTCTTTGTGGAGTAGATGGATGCGGCCTCGTCGGGGTGTTCGAGGTTGTACTCCGTCGCCTTGATGTGTGTCTTCACGATCTGTTCGACAATGTCGGGGTGCTCACTGATCAGTGATCCGCTCGCAACGAGAACACAGCAGGCGTGGTCTTTCATCATCTCGCCCGACTGCACGACGGTTCTCCCGGTACCCTCCGCCGCGATGATGGCCGGGGATGGGTGAGGCAGGAAGACGCCGTCGACCTGGCCGGCGGAGATGGCGGTGGTGGCCGCACCGGGGTCCATGGCGATGATGGTGACGCTCGCGGGGTCGACGCCGTTCTCTTCAAGCCAGGTCCGGAGGATGGTGTCCTGGATGGTTCCCGGCGGGAAGGTGGCGATCCTCTTCCCCACCAGGTCGGCGGGGGTCGAGTATGCGACCTCGTTCCTGAGCACCAGGTCGGACCCTTGAGTCTGGACTGCTGCAATGATCTTCGCGTCGAGCCCGCTGCTGACGGCTGCGATGAACGGGGCGGCACCGACGTAGGCGATGTCAAGGTCCCCGGAGAGCATCGCCTGCATCTCGGGCGCGCCGGTGCCGAACTGGTAGTCGGTCACCTGTGTGATGCCGAACGGCGCAAGATCCTCCTGCCACCATCCTTTCTCCATCGCGGTGAAATGGGCGGTCTGGTGGGTGCTTGGCTGGTAGCCGATCCGGAGATTCGACACGTCGCCGGTGCCGGTGCATCCGCTTACAAACGTGAACGCCGCGACCAGGGCCACGGCCAGAAGAATTGCGGTTAGTGATCTCATTGGTCTCTCCATCCGTATGTGGATGTGTAGTCTTCACGCTATCGGTATATAGTATTGTCGAAAATCGGGGGGATTGTTATACTTTGGTAGTAATTTCTACGTCCTTTTTGTTCTTATGGGGGTGATCGGCTGCGGGATGGCCGGGTGGTTGGGGATGGATTTCTTCTAGAGTGATTCGATGTGGGTGTCAGGGCGGCGGGGGGATATGTGAGCATCACGGCCTGACTATCGGAGTCCACTGTGGCGCTCGTTCTGATTGCAACTGCTGGAACATAGGAGTTGCCAACAATTCCGATGCACTGGACCGTGGGAGTATCGCGTTGGGGGGAACGACTGCCGGAATGGCGGGAGTTCGAGATACCCGAAGGGTTTCGCTGTGGGGACAGGGGAGTGTGATGTTCCGCAGGAGCGGAGCTCGAGAAGAATGAAGTGCTTCAAGGGAGCGTGCCTCCCGTCTCTACCTCACGAAAGGACATCTGTAACCCCCACTCGAAGACCCGTGGTCTTCTCGAGCTCCGGACGTCCCGTCCGTCGCACCTCGCCCGCGCTTCGCGCTCCTCCTCCGCACCTTCGGTGCTCAAACTCCTGCTGTTCCAGCAGTTGTTCCCCGCCCAAGGGGGCGGGGGCAGTCATGGCGATAGCCGGTGGGAAGCCGTGTCCCGGGAGCGAGTCCGTATACGGGTTTATGATGTTTCGAAATGTGGCCGCTAAACACCAGGTTCTTGAAGATATCGCAGAACCTCGAGTATAAACATGAGTATTGCGAGTGTGGCGATTCAAAGAGCCAGTGCATCGTCATCTCCTCCTCCTCCCGGGCGTGGTTTTAATCTCTCCAGGGGTCAAACGGTACAGACAGGACTGTTGATATAATGCGTTCGGATCAGATTCGGCAGGGCCGTCTTGCCGGCGAGCGGTCGGGCGATCTCGAGCACTTTCTTGCATCGATGGACGCCGACCGCTGGATTGCAAGGGCGGACCTCCTCGTGGATATGGCGCACCTCCTCGGGCTCTCGCGGCAGGAGATCATCGACAAGGCCCCGGCACATGCGCTGATGGCGGCACTCCTCGATCTCTATGACCACGGCCTCCCTGAGGAGGCGTTCGACGAGAAGTTCGAGGACATCCACGCGGGCAAGGAGGCCTACCTCATCGACCGTGTGGGCGAGGACTTCGGCGGCCGCCTTCACATGGGCCGGTCGCGGAACGACGAGGTTGCGACCTGCATCCGGATTCGGTTGAAAGAGGAGATCCTCGCCCTCGTCCGGTCGCTCGTCGATCTCAGGGCGACCCTGCTCGACGTCGCCGCCGGCCATATGGAGACGGTGATGCCGGGCTTCACCCATCTCCAGCATGCCCAGCCCACGACGCTGGCTCACTACCTCCTCGCTTACGAGCAGGCCTTCTCCCGCGATGCGGCCCGGCTGCGTGAGGCGTATGTCCGGGTGGACGCCTCGCCGCTCGGTTCGGCGGCGTTCGCCTCGACCGGCTTCCCCCTCGACCGCGACTACACTGCCCGGCTCCTCGGCTTCTCCCGCCCGGCGGGAAATAGCATGGACGCGGTCGCAGCACGGGACTTCGCCATCGAGGTGCTTGCCGATGCCTCCATCTGCATGACGACGACGAGCCGCCTCTGCGAGGAGCTCGTCCTCTGGAGCACCTCGTTCGTCGGGTTCGTCCGGCTCGACGATGCCTACTGCTCCTCCTCCTCGATCATGCCCCAGAAGAAGAACCCGGACGTGGCGGAGATCATGCGGGCAAAGGCGGGGTCGGCCGCAGGCTCGCTTACAGCGGTGATCACGATCACAAAGGGACTCCCCATGAGTTACAACCGCGACCTCCAGGAACTGACCCCGCACCTCTGGCGCGGCGTGGAGGCCGCCCGGCAGAGCATCCCGCTTCTCGCCGGGATGCTCGGGTCTGCTACGTTCGATACGGAACGGATGGCCGCCGAGGCGGGGAGAGGGTTCTCCACCGCGACGGAACTCGCCGACGTCCTCGTCCGTGAATACGGGCTCCCCTTCCGCACCGCCCACCGGATCGTCGGGCGGGCGGTCCGGCACGGGTCGCTCGACCTCGCGACACTCGAGGCCGCCGCTCGCGAAGCGGCCGACCTCTCGGTCGTGGAACTGGGGCTGACCCAGGAGAAGATCGATGCCGTCCTCGATCCCCGCCACGCCGTAGCGGTCAGGAAGATCGTCGGCGGCCCGGCCCCCGAGGCGGTTGGCGTTCAGATCGACGAGCAGAGGGACCTCCTCGCCCGCGATGCGGCCTGGGCCGAGGAGACGAATTCAGCACTATCGAGCGCATTCGAAGACCTTATCCTTGAAGCACGGAGGTTTGCAGCATAATGGAGAGACTCGAGACTGGTGACCTGGTGCGGTACGCAAACGGCGGAACCGCGCTCACCGGCACCTACATCGCCGAACGGGACGGTATGGCCGTCGTCAAACTGGAGAGCGGCTACAACATCGGAACGTCGCTTGAGAAGATCGAGTTCATCGAGCGCCCGGCCCGGCAGGCGCCGGCAGGCGCGGGTGTCGTCGTCCAGAGCCCCGACCTCCCCGACCTCGCCATCATCTCCACCGGCGGGACGATCGCGAGCAGGGTGGACTACCGGACCGGTGCGGTGATGAGCCAGTTCTCGGCGAGCGATATCCTGCGGGCGATCCCGGAACTCGGGGATATCGCCTGCTACCGCGACCGCCAGGTCGCAAGCATCCTCTCTGAGAACATGCAGCCGGCGCTCTGGCGGGAACTCGCCCGGGCGATCTACGACGAGATCCGGGCCGGCGTTGCCGGGGTGATCGTCACTCACGGCACCGATACGATGGCCTACTCGGCCGCGGCCATCAGATTCATGCTCAAGACGCCGGTGCCGGTCGTCTTCGTCGGGTCGCAGCGGTCCGCCGACCGCCCGAGCTCCGACAACGCCATGAACGCCCTCTGCAGCGCCGCCGTCGCCACCGGCGATCTTGGCGAGGTGGCGGTGGTGATGCACGCGACGACGAACGACGACCGGTGCGCCGTCCACAGGGCGACGAGAGTAAGGAAGATGCACACCTCCCGGCGCGACGCCTTCCAGAGCATGGGGATGGAACCGCTCGGCTACGTCGACTACCCCTCCCTCTCCGTCACCCTCTCGGACGAGGCGGTCAGACGGGGTGCGGAAGAGCCGGAACTCCGTGATAACCTCGAGGAGCGGTGCGCCCTCATCCACTTCTACCCCGGGATGCCGCCCGCGGTTCTCGACGCCTTCGAGGGCTACGCCGGCCTGGTCATATCGGGGACGGGGCTCGGGCACGTGGCGACCGGGTGGATCCCGCGGCTTCAGGAGATGATCGAGGGCGGGACGATGGTCGTCATGACGTCGCAGTGCCTGCACGGCCGGGTCTGCGACCGGGTCTACAACACGGGTAGAGACCTTCTCTCCGCCGGCGTCGTCGAGGGCGAGGATATGCTGCCTGAAGCGGCGCTCGTCAAACTGATGTGGGTGCTCGGGAACGAACCCGACCCCGAACGGGCGAGGACGCTGATAGAGACCGATCTTGCCGGCGAGATCCGGCGGAGGTCGATATGATGGACTACGAGCAGCTCGGCCTCAAGGCCGGTATCGAGATCCACCAGCAGCTCGACACCGCTGAGAAACTCTTCTGCCGGTGCCCGACCTGTCTCCGGGAGACCGCGGAGCGGACCGGGGAGTTCCACCGCTACCTCCGGGCGACGGAGAGCGAGCTTGGCGAGATCGACCGTGCGGCACGTGAGGAGATGAAACTCGTCCGGAAGTTCCGCTACTACACCTACGATACGGTCTGCCTGGTGGAGCACGACGAGGAGCCCCCGGCCCCGTTGAACCCCGAGGCGCTCGAGGTCTGCCTCACGATAGCAAAGATGCTCGGGATGACCCCGGTCGAGCAGGTGCAGACGATGAGGAAACTCGTCATCGACGGCTCGAACACCAGCGGGTTCCAGCGGACGGCACTCGTCGCGCTCTCCGGCGCCCTTCCCGGCGGCTGCCGGGTCGAGACGATCTGCCTCGAAGAAGAGGCGGCGCAGCGGGTGGAGGGCGAGACCTTCTCCCTCGACCGCCTGGGGATCCCGCTCGTCGAGATCACCACCGCACCCTGCATGCATACCCCCGAGGCCGTCCAGGAGGTCGCGGGGCATATCGGGATGGTGCTCCGCTCGACCGGCCGGGTGAAGCGCGGCCTCGGGACGATCCGGCAGGACGTCAACATCTCTATTTCCGGCGGCGCCAGGGTGGAGATCAAGGGCGTCCAGGACCTCGACCTGATCGCCGAGGTGGTGCGCCGCGAGGTCGAGCGGCAGGTTTCCCTCCTTGCCATCCGCGACGCCCTTCGGGAACGCAGCGCCCGGGTCGACCATACCGTCATCGACGTCACCGCCCTCTTTGCCGGGACGAAATCCTCGATCCTGAAGAAGGCGAAGTCCATCCTCGCGGTCCGGCTCTGCGGGTTTGCAAGCCTCGTGGGACGCGAGATCCAGCCCGGCAGGCGTCTCGGGAGCGAGATGTCGGACTACGCGAAGAAGTGCGGCGTCGGCGGGATCTTCCACACCGACGAGCTCCCCGCCTACGGCGTCACGGCAGAAGAGGTGGCGCACCTGCGCGAGTTCGTCGGCGCCGCAGAAGAGGACTGCGTCGTCATCGTCGCGGCCGGGAGAGAGCGTGCCGGGTGTGCGGCCGAGCAGGTGATGATCCGCGCGGAGATGGCTATATCCGGCGTCCCCGAGGAGACCCGGAAGATGCTCGAGGAAGGGAGCACGGCCTACATGCGCCCGCTCCCGGGAGCCGCCCGGATGTATCCCGAGACCGACGTCTTTGCGGTCACGATAGACGAGGCTCGCTGGGAGAGCATCACGGTGCCTGAACTCCTCACCGACCGGGCGGAACGGTTCGTCCGGGAGTTCGGGCTTGATCCGGCGCTGGCACGCCAGGTGGCGTTCTCCGAGCGGTTGCCGCTCTTCGAGAAGGCGGTCGCCTCCGGTGTCCGCCCCACCCTTGCTGCACGGACGCTGCTTGCCACCTGCCGGGAACTCGCCCGCGACGGTGTCGAGGTCGCCCGGGTGAGCGAGGAGGAGATCCTTGCCCTTCTCTCGGCGGTCGAGGCCGGCCGGGCGGCAAAGGAGGCGATCCCCGGCCTTCTGACCGAACTCGCGCGGACCGCCGGAGGCGCCGGGGCACCCGGAGAACGGGTGGAAGCGGCGATCGAGAAGATGGGGCCCGCCGTCTCGCAGGCGGACGTGGAAGAGGTCGTGCGCCGTATCGTTGCCGAGCGCGAGGCGTTCGCCCGCGAGAAGGGTATGGGCGCGCTGGGCCCCCTGATGGGCGTCGTCATGCAGGAACTCCGCGGGAGCGTCGACGGGAAGGTCATCAGCGAGACTCTCCGGCGCGAGCTCCAGCGTTTACTCTCCTGATCCCCGACCCGGGACAGTCCCGGTCGGGTTACTTTTATCTCCGGATCGGTGCATAAATATAAAGGAGTTTTATCATGGGAAAGACAGGCAGTGTTCAGTGGGCCCAGGTCAAGGGCGTTAAGGGGCAGATTCGGCTCGTCCCTGCAAGTGAAGGCGAAGTGAAGAAACCCGGCCCGAACCAGCGGTTCAAGGCGGCAGCGGCCATCCAGAAGCGGGCGAGCAGGGAAGGGCAGGACCAGCGGCGTGGCGGACGCGGTGGACGCGGCGGACGTGGCGGACGCGGCGGCAGAGGAGGAGGCGCCCCGACCATGGATGTGCGGGTACGCCGGGGCATACGCCGCGCGAAGGTTTCGGCTCTCGGGACTAAGCAGAAATCGAGATAAGCCATTCCCCTCTTCTCCTTCAATACTTTTTATACTTGAGAGTTCCAGTATGTGGTATGGATCTCAAATCCGCCATCAGGACCTATCAGTTTGCCGAACGGGCAAAATCCGAACTGATTGTGGGGTCGCAGCTGACGACAGCCCTGATCCAGTTTCCGCTCCAGGAGAAGCCCGGCGGAAAACGGATGCTTGTGATGGTGCTCGAGTCGATCCGCTCGGAACTCGAGTTTGCGTACGGGGATACGGAACTTTCCGAGTTTAAGAAGGCCATCGATCATCTCAACGAGGCGATCAGCCTGACAGAGAGCATGGAACTGGGTGCCGCGTCGGAGCGGATGAGCAGGGCCGTCAGCGCCGCCACGACCGCAGCCCAGGCTGCATGGGAGACGCTCAAAGAGCATGAACTCCTCTGATTACCTTCGTTTCGTGAGAGCACGTTCTTCTGTTCGCGAATACTTCGGGGAGCCGCTCGATTCCGAGGATATCGACTACATCCTCGCCTGCGCAAGCACGGCGCCGAGCGCCGGCAACCGCGAGGCCTGGGACGTCGTCGTCGTCACCGACGACGATGTCAGGCTGGAACTCGCGTCGGCGGCCCTCGATCAGGTGCATATCCGGGAGGCCCCGGCGGTCTTCGTGGTCTGTGCGAACTACGTCCGGTCGATGTCGCACTACGGGGAGCGGGGGATTCTCTACGCGCTCGAGGACGCCACGATCGCCTGCACCTACATGATGCTCGCCGCCCACGCCCGTAGCCTCCACTCGTGCTGGACGGGGGCGTTTGAGGAGAGCGAGGTTCGCGATCTTCTCGGCCTCCCGCAGCATATCCGCCCCGTCGCGCTTCTCGCGGTCGGGAAGGGGAGGCCGTCGCTCGAGCCCATGGAACGGATGCCCCTCGAGGAGCACGTGCACCGCGAGACCTGGTAGGATCTAACATTTTCGGAGAGAATATGCCGGATTATTTGGTTACGCTTGAATCAGCGTGGATAATTAAAGACGTCAAGTCTATGGACGATGCCGTGAGCATCGCGATCAGCGAGGCCGGGAAGCGACTCAACCCCTCTGCGAAGTTCGTGGAGATCGAGGCGGGGATGATCACCTGCCCCTTCTGCGAGGGGGAGTTGAACACCGCTCTCGTCGTCGCCGGCACCGCCCTCGTCGGGCTCGTGCTGCAGATGAAGGTCTTCCGTGCGGAGTCCGAAGAGCACGCGACCCGGATAGCGAAGTCGGTCGTCGGGAAAGCACTTCACGACGTGCCGCTGAAGGTCCAGGAAGTGCAGGAGTTATGATCTCCGTCGTCGGGCATACCGCCATCGACCATCTCTTCCGGGTGCCGAAACTCCCGGGGCGGCACAACTCGACCTACATCGCCGGTCATGAGGTCTACTTCGGCGGCGGAGCGGCGAATATCGCGGCCGGGATTGCAATGCTCGGGGAGCGTTGCCGGCTGGTCTCCACGGTGGGTGGAGACTTCCCGGGCAGCGACTACGATCGGTGGCTGCACAGCCTCGAGATCGTGCAGGACTTCACCCTGGTGAAGGATGCCCGGACAGCGACCGCGTACGTCTTCACGGACGATGACGGCGACCAGGAGACCTTCTTCGAGTGGGGCGCGTCCGTCGCGTTCTCCCGTGCGGAGGCTCCCGCTCTCGACTTCGTCCACATGGCGACGGCCGACCCCGATTTCAACGTCCGGGTGGCCCAGAAGAGCACGTTCGCCTCCTTCGACCCGGGGCAGGATCTCCTCCGCTACACGCCGGATCAGCTCGAGATCATCCTCGCGAACGTCGATATCCTCTTCTCGAACAACCATGAGATGGACAGGATGTGCGATATGCTGGGGCTGGAGCGCACCGCGCTCGTCGCGTCGATCCCGATGACGGTCACGACCCGGGGGGCGGAGGGGAGCATCCTCTGCATGGACGGCGAGGATCACCACGTTCCGGCCGTCACGGTCGAGGCCCTTGACCCCACCGGTGCCGGCGACGGCTACCGTGCCGGATTCCTCACGGCGCTCCGGAGGGGCTACGCCCCGCTCGACTGCTGCCGCGTCGGTGCGGTGGTCTCGTCCTTTGTCGTCGAGCGCCCGGGCACCCAGACGAACCTCCCCGACTGGGAGCGGATGCTTGGGCGGTACCGGAAGGTCTTTGGCGAGCCCGGCGAAATTATCATCTGAATTATGGGAAATACTGCGCTGATGGCCGGCATCTTCGTGCCGGCCGCCGTTTCCGGCCTGAAGATACCCGGAGGCGCCTGATGGAGTCCGGCCCCGACGTGCGTGTTGAGCGGCTCACCCGGTATATCTTCTCCGCTCCGTCCTGGCCGCGGTCGCTCGCGATCATCGTGGTGCTCGGGCTCATCATCGACGTAGCTACCTACCGGCCCGGAACCGAGTACTTCCTGGTCGGCACTCTTGGGTTCTCGGTTCCGGCACTGGTTGCCTTCCTGCTGACGGTGCCGCTCGTGGGGGTCTTCGGGCGGCATATCACCTGGAACCGGTCGGCTCTCCTCGCACTGGCCTGCACGGTTCTTACGGTGATCCTGAGCCTTTCGCCGGTGCTCGTCCTTGACCGCTCTCTCTTCCCCACGCTGTACGCGATCGCGCTCGGCCTGACCCTCGGTCTCCGCCTGCTGGTCCTCGCGGCCGTGGCCGATTACCGGATCAGCCGTATGGCTCTTCCCGCGTTCACCCAGAGCGCAGCCGCCATAGCGGTCGGGGCCTGGTTCTTCACCCCCGGTTTCATCCCCTATGCCCTCCTCCTGCAGGTACTCTTCGGGCTGGTCTCCGTCTTCCTGATCTGGCTGATCGAGCGTCCGCTGAAGCGTGCGTTCCAGATCAGCGGGCTCAACTTCCTCAACACCTTCATCGCCCACCTGACCGACGGGTCGAAGAACATGGAGGACTTCTTCCGCGAGATCGGCGAGGAGGTCTATGTGCCGGAGGTTTCGCTCTTCTTCTCCCGCGACTCCGGAAGAGACGTCCTCTTCACCGTCCCGAACGTCCACCCCGGCCCGATGGGGGACGTCGGCGGCGGGAATCTCCCCCGGATACTCCACGACACGTTTCCCGAGGAGACGCTGGTCGCCCATGGCTGCGCCACCCACGATTTCAACCTGGTCTCGGAGAGCGAGATCGAGAAGATCGCCCGCGCCGTCGAGGCCTCCCGGGAGGGACTCGTCTTCTCCGCCGTCGCGAGCCGCCCTGTCCGGGTCGAATCAGGCTCGGTCTCGATCCTCTGCCAGCGGTTCGGGGACGCCCTCCTGATGGTGAGCACGAGATCGCCGGAGCGGACGGAGGATCTCGACTACTCGGTCGGGATGGCGATCATGGCCGAAGGGCGGTGCGCCTTCTCGGAGGTCGCGTTCGTCGACGCTCACAACTGCATGACCAGCGTGGGCTCCCCGGTTCTCCCGGCGACGCGGATCGCGACGGAGTACATCGCCGCCGCACGCGAGGGAGTCCGGGTCGCCCGAGACCTGCCTCTTGAGCCTCTCGCGATAGGAGTCTCCCATGTCCGGGTTCCGTTCACCCGCGAGCAGGGCTTCGGGTCGCTCGGGGTGCAGGCGCTGGTAACGGAGGTCGAGGGGAAGCGGGCGGCCTACGTCCTGATCGACGGGAACAACGTGGCCCAGGGCATCCGCGAGCAACTGCGCGCGGTGGTGCTCGGCCACGTCGACGAGGCGGAGATCATGACGACCGACACACATACGGTGAACACGATCAGCGGGAAGAACCCGGTCGGCTACGCGGTGCCGGTGGAGGAGATCGTCCCCTACATCGAGCAGGCGGTCAGGGAAGCGATCGCCGATCTCGCGCCGGCCCGTGTAGGGGCGGCGACGGCATCGTGCGAGGGGATCACGGTCTTCGGGTCGCAGCGGGTCTCGCAGCTCGCGAGCACCGTGAACGCGATGCTCGCGTTCATCGCCCCGTTGAGCCTGATGATCCTGATCCTCGCGTTCCTGCTCTCGGTCTTTGCCTACCTCCTGCTGCAGTAAGATACCCGCATCTTTTCTTTTGAGGCGCTCAATACTGGTTATATGGAGTACCGGTTTTCTTCCCGGATGGGTCGTGTTCCGGAGTCGTTCCTCAAAGAACTCTTCCGGGTCTCGAGCGTCCCCGGAGTGATATCGTTTGCAGGAGGGCTGCCGGGCTCGGCATACATCGATGTTGCGGGAATCCGGGAGGCGGCCCGCGAGGTCTTCGCCGAAGAGGGGCGGACGGCGCTGCAGTACACGACGACGGACGGCTATCTGCCGCTCCGGGAGTTCATCGCCGACCGTTACCGCCGCCGCCTCGGTCTCCCGGCGATCCCTGAGGAGATCCAGATCGTGAACGGTTCCCAGCAGTGCCTGGATCTCGTCGCGAAGATCTTCCTCGATCCCGGCGACGCCGTCGGGATGGAGCGGCCCGGCTACCTCGGCGCGATCGAGGCCTTCTCCCTCTACGAGCCGGACTTTTATTCGGTTCCCCTGGAGGAGGACGGGCCGGATCTCGCGGCGTTCGAGTCGCTCATCCGCGGTCGTGCGCCGAAGTTCTTCTACGGCATCCCGAACTCGCAGAATCCCTCGGGGAGAACCTACTCGGAAGGGAAGCGGCGGGCCGTCGCGGAGATCCTCGAGGGGACGGACACGGTCTTTTATGAGGACGACGCTTTCGGGGAACTCTTCTTCGACGGGAAGCCGCGGGTGCCGGTGAAGCGCTACCTCCCGGAGCAGACGGTGATCTCGGGGTCGTTCTCGAAGATCGTCGCACCCGGGATGCGGATCGGCTGGATATACGCGCCGGCGCCGGTTCTCCGGCAGTTCAACGTCGCGAAGCAGGCGGCCGACCTCCACTCGAACTTCCTCTGCCAGGTGATCCTCCACCGCTATCTATCGACCCACGATCTCGACGCCCACGTCGCCCGGGTCTCTGCGGTCTACGGAGAGCACTGCCGGCTGATGTGCGAACTCCTCGACGACCTGATGCCGCAGGTGACCCACACCAACCCCGAGGGCGGGATGTTCATGACGGCGACGCTGCCGGATGGAATCTCGTCGATGGAGGTCTTTTCAGAGGGTGTCAGGGAAGGCGTCGCGGTCCTCCCCGGGGTTCCGTTCTACGTCGGCGGGGGCGGGGAGGATACGATCCGGCTGAACTTCTCGGCGGCGGGCGAGGAGGAGATCGTCGAGGGGATCCACCGGCTGGCGAGGGTGGTGCGGCGGCTGGCCTGATCTCCCCGCTGTTTCGTAATGTTTAACGGCGGGGAGAGTCCTGTACTCTTCAATGACCTCATGCTCTCTTCTTCCGGGCCATTTCCGGTTCTGCATCGCTCTCCTCATCTTCCTGCTCGTCGTCCCCTGTTGCCTCGCCGCCGATACCGCGAACATTTCCGACTCCGTTGACCGGGCCACGTCCGCCGTCGCGGAGAGGGATTGGGACGGCGTCCTCGTCGCGACCGGCGAGGGGCTGGCCGTCGAGCCCGGCAACGTCTCTCTCCTCTGCATGGAAGGCTACGCCCTGCGCAAACTCGGGCGCTACCCGGAGGCGGCGGCCGTGGTGAGCGAGGCGATCGCCCTCGACCCGAAACCCGTCCGCTACGCGAACCGCGGCTATGCCTATGTCGCGATGGGGAACTCCTCTGCTGCGCTTGCCGACGCGGAGGCCGCGCTCCTCCTCGACCCTGCCGACGCCACGTCCTGGGGCGTGAAGGCGATGGCGCTCGCCGGGATGGACGACCTTGCCGGCGCAGAGTCGGCCGTCGACCGGGCACTCGCCCTCGCTCCGGAGAGCGTCCACCTCTGGCACGTCCGGGGGGAGGTCCTCCTTGCCGCCGGCAACGCCACGGGTGCGGCCGCGGCGCTGAACCGCTCGCTCACGCTCGACCCTGACTACAGCCTTCCCTGGCCGGATATGCCGGACGCCCGCGAGGACCTGGCGGCGGCGATGCAGGCAGCCACTTTTCCGGCGGCGGCGCCGTTCGGGGGTTTGGTCGCAGTCGCCGGCCTGCTTGCGATCGGTGCGTGGTCTCTCCGGCGGCGTTGACCCCGGAGGCCTGCACCATCCCCTACTCGGGCCAGCCGGGGGCCGGAGCCCGCTCCACCTGGACGAGCATCAGCACCGCGGGCTCATTGCCCACGGTCCCCGAGCGGTGGCCCCTCTGCCCCCGCTCGTCGGGCCGGGTGTTCTGGTCGTTGCCAAACGAGAGCTCGCCCGGCCCCATCTCCACGCGGGTGCCGTCCATGGTCTCCACGAACCAGCGGCCCGAGAGTGGCACGATCCACTGCGGCTCAGGGTTCTCGTGCCACTCGCCGACCCAGCCTGCGGGGAGGACCAGGGCGACCACATGGGCAGCCGGGTCGGCGAGCCTGCCGATCCACGACGGCGCCGCACCGGTCGATATGCTCGCGAATGCGAAGTTGCTCATCCGGCACCGGTCCTGCCGGCTCACGCCGTTCTCGTCGGTCCAGACGTGCCAGTAGGGGACTTCGGGCGTGTCCGGGTTATGGTCTCGCTTCATGCTTCCCACCTTCGGGCCCGGCATCAAATACCTTTGGCCCCGGGGGTTGCGGCGGAG
Organism: Methanoculleus horonobensis; assembly: GCF_001602375.1. Lineage (NCBI taxonomy): Archaea > Methanobacteriati > Methanobacteriota > Methanomicrobia > Methanomicrobiales > Methanomicrobiaceae > Methanoculleus > Methanoculleus horonobensis. Next base: position 291,961 of record NZ_BCNY01000014.1, read on the forward strand.
AACGGTTCCCGGAGCGGGTTTTTCCCCGGCGGCATGCGGGCGCTGGACTTAATACATGCGGTGGAGAATAGGTAATGGCACTTTTCGAGCGAGGGTAGCCAAGCCCGGCCAAAGGCGGTGGACTTAAGATCCACTCCCGAAGGGGTCCATGGGTTCGAATCCCATCCCTCGCATTCTGGAACGCATGGATTACCGAAAATCACTTATATCATACCGCGTAATGTGTACCTGTTATACGCGCTACCGTTCCGTTGTGGGACGGTAGTTTCTTCTTCTAAGCCCTTTATCCCTTCTTCTGACATGATCTTGGATCCGACAATTGTCCGTTCCCTGCCCCTATCATGACTTACTCGCAGACCCCTCTCTACTCCATATCTGGCTCTCAAGTCGGCCCGGGCGAGCCGGCCTATCTTCCGAAGAGCGGGGCGACGCCTGCCGTCTGCTTCCCGTGAGCTGACCCTATTTCTCTGGACGGAGAAGAGTTGTTGGCAGTCCCGTGTGAATCGATGTTGGTGCACGCTTCATCATGTGGGCTGCCGTCTATCCTGTCTGTGCGTTGCATTTTGTTCCCTCGTTGTGTGGCGTTATCAATCTGGCTTTACCGTCGGCGATCCACTTCTCCCAGACGAGTTTTGCTATCGGGTCCGGGATGTGATCGAGTACTTCTTGGGTGATCTCTCTCATGGACTACTCCTGTGCGGGTGGATCGGGATGATCGGTGCTGAAAAGGACGGAGTCTGGTCAGTTGACCCCGGGCGCGTTCCCGCACGCAAAAAGAGGTGAGCGAGAAGTGGTCTTAAGCGAGAACCGTGCTCGGTGAACGTGAGAACATGCCTGATAGGAGAAAGCCTATGTGTAATTGAATAGTATTTCAAATTAGCATGGTAAATTCCGATAAAAACGATCCAATCGCACAGACTGAAGGGAATATCCAGCGATTGATTGAAGAATCAAAAAAGGATATTGACGAAGGAGGTGACTTAAAACAACAGGAGGATATAATCAAGAGGAATATTGTGGCTGGGGTTGATGCCACTCTCTCAAAAATTACCCAGTACGAAGAGCAAATCCACAATGAAGAAGAAAGAGTAAAAACAGATCTCAGTAAGCAACTCCTTCAGTGGAAACGCTTGTGCAAAGAGCATTTAGGAAGAATTGAAAAAATCTATCAACTATTTCAAAAATCATTTTTAACGCTAGGATGCGCGCTATTTTTATTTGTTGTCGACATTGGTTTGTCTCTATCAGGTTTCATTCCAGGTCCGTTTGTTCTCGCGATTTATGCTCTTCGAGTAATCTATATCCCCCTCCTCTTCATGTCTGTTGCATACTTCTATGAAATCTTTAAATGTAAGTCCGAAATAGACGAGGCAACCACTGCTAGTTGTGAGACCTCAATAGGAGAAATACGCTTTTGCCAAGTTGCCCCCCCAAAATTTAAAGTTGAGGAGATCCTTGAACCGAGATTATTAGATACTCTAACAAATGGGGTTGGAGCGTTAGTTGTACGTTGCAGTGAAGTAATTCCTTTAGTAAATCAGTTTTATGAGTTGTTTCGGGATAAGGCCAAATGGGACATCACTACAGGTGAGATTGAAAAGTCCCTGAAATACTTCAACGTAGATGTTGGAAGTGCGTTTGAAAAAATTCCGTTACTACCTGATGTCACAGCGAATTTAGCAGATAATGAAGTCCTTCGGGAAAGGAAGGTACTTCAAATCGTTGCTGGCCAAATCAAGTTTGGAAATGTCATTGTCGGCTTCGAAGTGCTGAACCTGCTGTTTCAATATTACAAGGGAAGACAGACAAAATTAGAATGGGATGATATCCAAAATAAGGATCGTCAACTCGAGTTAGTTGCAAAAATCCTATACAATTCAAAACATGTGGATCTTGACCGCACAAGAGTGACTCTGTCCGCACTTTTTGAAATTTTAAAAAGGACACCTGAGTTTGACTTAAATAAAATCTTCACCGGTTGTTTGCTGTATCAACGAATCTGTGAATATTTGGACGATTATCACAAAGAACTATTGAAAAATCAGATTAACCTCAGAAATGTGTATAGTGCAAAGGACATTGTTCATAGGATCAATTTCCTTGAAGATTTCAAGTTCAACTTTATCAACATTTTTTCAAGTGAACTGGAAGAAAACTTGAGCATTGAGCCACCAGAAGCATACGTCAAGGCAATATTAGCAATCCTCCTAAATTCTGATTTGAGTTTCAAGGAAACGGTATGCCATAATGCATCTGATGATGAATCCGTTCTAATTCTAATGGTATATCTTGAATTACTGAAGCGTAAGAGGGAAAATCGTGAGGAGTTCAAAATTTCGGATTTGTTAATAGAGCATGAGACGTTAGATGAGCTCCGTTCGCAATTGGATAACGAAACCGAAGTAGTAGAGCGATTTCAGACATACAGGGCAGCTTTGTCAAATGGCAGATGGTTTACTGATGAAATATTCCTCATCAGAGAAACTTTGCAGAATGGAATCGATAAATTGGACAAACATCTTGAAGAAGGAAGGAAATATAAAATTGTTCAGAAATTGATAAAGAACCACTTCGAAGATGTCAGTATTAATACCGTTGATAAAGCAATAGATGCGAATCTTTTCTCCGCATATGTGATTTTAACGCATTCGGCTGGCGGAAGAATTGTAAATATGGTCGAAAAACTGTCTACCGCGAATAAGGACAAGTCTGAAATTGAAGAAACAGAAAGAAAATACGGAATCCAATTGCGGAAGAATGGAAAGCCAAAATATCACTTTGAACAGTATTCGAAAGGTACTAAGATCGGTATCATCGATAGAAGCACGCCCTTTTCACAGTTCCAAGAAGATTTTTTCAACGATCTAATAAAAATTCTCGAGTATGAAGGTCGAAAACTAACGAAATCGGATATAATGAAGTTGGGTGTTGCCATTTTGCGCATTAATCCCTCAAAGTACAGCTTTGGCATGTTACCGGATATGGAAAAGGTTCAGACAAAAGATCTTCAAGTTGCTCGCAAAATATTACGATTGGCAAACGAATATGATTATTTGAATTTGCCCGAAAAGGCAACTTTGGCAATCTTTGATGGAAAATTTGACCTGCTGGAGATTGTTAATGCGCAAAGTGTATACGACTTGCTCGAACACGACGGGATGGACTTAAGTAACTATGCTAGTTTTTTGAAAAGTGAGCAGCTAAAGAACTCGCTCGTAGAGGAAATTAATGGTCTAGGTCTCCAGAGTTTCAAGGAGGCAGCCATTAGGATAAAGAAGGGTATCGTTAATAGAGATGAAATGATAGCCCTCTTCAACGATGTAATTGAGGAAGAGTATTTTAGCCAGACTGGTAAACAGATGAGACCCGCTAACCTCAAAACAATCTCATTTGGGTTGTACGAATCTCTAGCTGCAATCTCGACCCTCTGGGATAGGTAAGGGTGTCAAGTCTTGAAGGCGGCGTTGGCAGCATTATTGTATACAACCCAAAATTGAACTTCGGAGAGAGGGTTGTTATGACAACCCCAAGTCCTTCTTAATCTGCAGGAGCAACTGCAGGTAATCTTCACTCCGCTTCGCCTCCTCCGTCGACTCGTCCACTTTCCTTGCCGCCTCCTCGACGAGCGCCATCGAGCACGTCGCACAGTAGAGAGCGTCATGAGCGTTCAGGGCCTTGCACCGCGGGCACTGCCGGGGTTCGAGCGCGGCATCTGCCTGATCGGGTATATCATTAATGAACCCGGCGTTCTCCAGCAGTTTCCGCTCGACATCCGCACCCGACAGATGAATATACACCTCCGGCATTGTGCTATTCTTCTCCCACCCGGCGACGAGCCGGAGCTCCATCTCAGATAGCCCCTGCTTCCTGCCGTTGCTCTTGGTAAGATCAGTGAGCCTGGCGTGGCGGATGGCGTGCGGGTGAATCGGTCTTGTCATGCCAACCACCCCTCGCATCTGGAATTTATGATTGTAAATCTCACGAATGCCCTATATCCGCATGCGAATCCGGTCGGCGGCAAAGTGATCCCGCACCCGATGCCGACGAACCCGACACCACAACGAACTGCACACGCAATTTATTATACTACTTTTATACATGGAGTGCCATGTCTCCAACATTCCGTGATGCAACCATCAACACCGTCGAAGCGACTGCCACGGTCAGCGGCAGCACGGGCGGCGGCCGCGACGAGAAGGGCAACGTGTACTTCTTCCCGAACGTCTCGGTGAGCATCGGCTACTGGTTCGACAACGAAGGAGTTCCGTCTTCGGACTGGGACACGCACTTCAAGGCGCAGCTGTGGATCAACGGCGAACAGATCGGCAAGAAACAGGACCTCTCCGCCGGCGGCCCGCAGACCTACACGTTCTTCGCGCACAAGTTCCCGGCAGCGGGCACCTACAAGGTGGAGGTTCGCGGGAAGAACTCGAAGTCGGTCGATGTTACGATCAAGAATCCCCCGGTGCAGGAGAAGAAGGCGGCGCAGTGACGGGGGGGAGCGTCTAATTTTTCGCTAATCTATAACCGCCCTGTTCTGGATCTGTTGAGCACCGAGAACCACTTATGGGATTGTACAGCATGTGTACCTATTATACTCGCTACCGTTCCGTTGTGGGACGGTAGTTTGTTCTTTTGTTCACTCTAATATCACGAGCTGGTTCAGGTAACCCGGAAAACATCTCCTCATGGAACCGGTCTTTCCCCTCGCTCATGTCGTCGGCTCACCTGTCCCGGGGATGGAGCATGCTTCAGTGAAGGTCATTCCAGTACCTCCCAGTGACCGCTCCGGGCAGGGCCGATGCGACGGAGCCGGCCTTGCTGTTTCAATTTTTCGATCTGTTTCTTGATCGCTCGGTCGGTTACACCTACGCTCCGGGCGAGTTCAGCAATGGTCACGGTTGGGTCATGTTGCATGAGTTCAATGATCTTCTGGGAACTTTTCTGGGAACCTTTTGGGGAACTTTTCTGGGAACCTTTCTCCGAACTTCTCTCCTCTTTTCGGTGAACCGTGACGGTGAAAAGATCTCCCTCTTGATCGTCGGTAAAGTCGATCTCAGGCCAGTCTTCGAGTGCCCTCTTGATACCAGAGCCGAGACCGCGGTACGGCAACAGCCCCTTTGCGACGTACGATGCAAGAATCGGGTTTCTGATATTGGAGTTGCCGGCCCGAATCTTTTCCACCGTCAGGTTGTTCGGGAGGTGACCGGGGCTGCTGCTCCTACGAAGAACAATAGATTAAAGCAACCCGCGAGCGTAAGAGGAGATACAGCAGGAGCGTTGCGCAGATGAAAACCCGCACCGAAGTCCTCGAGGTTCTTCGCTCCCTGAAGGGCGAACTCAGAGAGCGTTATCACGTCGAGAGCATCGCCCTCTTCGGGTCGTATGCCCGTGAAGAACAGGGGGAGGGCAGCGATATCGACATACTCGTCGAGTTCGGTTCCGGTGCGGATCTCTTCGATTTTGTCGGGCTGTCACAGTACCTCGAAGAAAAACTCGGGTCCGGCGTGGACGTCGTGCCGAAGGCGGCACTTCGCCCGGAGATCCAGAGATCGGTTACCCGGGACCTCCTTGTCGCATGAGATCGAGCAGGAGCGCGGGCGGTAACTTCGGGATGGCGCTGTCTGACACGCGAATGACGTGATACCCGTCCCCCGCCGCATTCCAAACCCACGGCACTCCTATTGATAAACATCTATCAACCTCCCCCTCCATACTCGCTATGGAGAGATTCGATGCCCGCGATACGGATAAGCGAAGGGAGCGAGCTGGCCCAGCAGCCGGAACCCTTCAAGAATGAATATGAACTGCAGGAGATCCTCGCCGGGCACCCGGTGCTCCTCGTCGACCGGGACGATTCCGCGCTCGTCACGATCTGCCGGGAGTTGCCGTTTGAGGGCGGGTTTGCCGATATTATTCTCATCGACAACAACGGACTGCCGGTCATCGTCGAGGTGAAACTGGCCCGGAACGAGGAGTCGCGGCGCGAGGTTGTCGGCCGGTTATGCGACTCTCTTTCAGCAATGCGCAACCTTACGCCCGATGAGGTGAACGAGCGATCCGCGGGCCTTCTCGAAGAAACACTCCAGTCCATGGCCGATGCCGAGGGAGAAGAGAGCCCCGGAGAACGGCTCGCCCTGCTGAAGAGCAACTTCGCCTCGTATCTGAGAGCCGGGCAGGTTCGGGGCATCATCGTCCTCGACGCTGCCCCCGACGACCTTATCCGGGAGTTCAGTTACCTCAACGAACACAGCGATCTCGATCTCCGGCTGCTGGTGGTCGAGCGCTACCGGCTCGGCAGGAACGAGTACTTCTACCATTCGCGATTCCTGGTATCGGGAGAGGCAGATCCGGAGATAAAGAGGCAGAGATTACGGCTTCGCCTGATCGTCGAGAAGTTCTCGAAGATGAAACCGCCGATATTCTCGACGCACGCGACAGGGAAGGAGAACGTCCGGGTATACCGCGAAGGGTGGCCGGCAGCGGTGCACTACGAGTTCGGCGACCGGGGGGATTCCATCAGTATCGAGCTGCAAGTCCGGCACAGGGAGTACCCGAAGGTCGCGGACTTCCTCTCCAGACTCCGCGAGCACCTCGCCACGGCCATCTCGAAGACCCAGCGGGTCGAACTGGTTACCGACCCGTCCGGGTGGACGAGGCTTCAGTTCTTCTTCGGGGAAGAGATCGACCCGTACTGGATTGCACAATCGATGGTGCGCCTCTGTAAGACCGAGAAAGACATCTCCACCCTGCTGCAGGAAGGGAACGGATAGAGACCGGACGCCATCCGTCGACGCATAAATGTCCTTGAGTGCCTGCTTGACGCCGGGGGAAGCCCCGGTACGGCACCTGCCCCCCACTCTCCTCCAAAGGTATACGACCCGGCGCATCGAACACCTCATATGGACGCTCCGGTTTCGACGGGCAGGGAGAGGTCATGAACGGCGGTACGACGATCCTGGCTCTCGTTTTTGCATGCGGACTCCTTACAGGGTTCGGCATATATGCGGTTCTATCCTCCGACCCGGGCAAGACCGCTCTCTACACCGAGAACGCGCCGGAGCCCATCGGGCCGTACAGCCAGGCCGTGCTGTCGGGGGACTACCTCTACCTCTCGGGGCAGATCGGTCTCGACCCGGCGACCGGCAACCTCTCCGATACCGTTGCCGGTGAAGCGAGGCAGGCGATGGAGAACCTGCGGGCTGTGCTCCGCGAGGCCGACCTCGACTTCCCGGACGTCGTGCAGACCCGGATCTACGTAACAGACCTCGCGGACTTCGATACGGTCAACGCCGTCTACGCCGAGTATCTCAACGAGCCCTACCCCGCACGGGCAACGGTGCAGGTCGCCGGCCTCCCGAAAGGGGCGAGGGTCGAGATCGAGATGGTTGCAAAGGTGCGGTGAACCGGCTCCGGTGCAACCCCGCACCGTCGGCGTTACCCGAAAGAGATGATCATGGGGCCGTGGCCGTGCTTACGCGGTGAGAGGTTCTGTTTGCCAATCTCCGATCGTATCGACTGCCATGAGATCAAGGCACTCTTTTCATTCCAGGTAATGCCCCGATCCGATTCAATACGGCCTTTACAATTAGAAACGATTTTTATATCTCCTCTCTCATGTAGGTATAGTGCAGTCCCTTGCCGGCCCCGATCACATCCTCTACGTGGACGACGAAGAGGCGTTGCTCGAGATAGGCCGTGCCTTCCTCGAACGGACGGGAGAGATCACCGTCGATATAACCCCAAGCCCGCTGAAGGCATTTGATATGGTTCGAACCGGCCGGTACGACGTGGTCGTCTCGGACTACATAATGCCGGAGATGGACGGGATTGCTCTCTTACAGCAGGTCCGGGAGACGGGGTCGCAGGTTCCTTTCATCATCTTCACCGGCAGAGGGCGCGAGGAAGTGGCGATCGAGGCGCTGAAGAGCGGTGCCGACTTCTACCTCCCGAAAGGCGGCGACCCGAGGGCGCAGTTTGCCGAACTTGCCAATGCGGTCCGGCAACTGGCCGGGAAGCAGAGGGCGGAGAAGATCTTCC